>JAGCUR010000018.1 GCA_017962745.1 Bacilli bacterium
CATATGAAAGATGAAATTGAATTGAAAGTTAAAAAAAGTAAAAACTATGAGATGCTTAAAAAACTAATAGATGATTATATAGATTATTATAATAACGATAGATATCAGTTGGGCTTAGCTAAACTTAGTCCATCTGAATATTATAAGTATTGTCTAACAGGAGAATATCCGAATGATTATAAATGAAAAAACGCTGGAATAAATTTTCCCGCGCTTTTATAATTAATTCTTTCCAGGGGGACACATTCCCCCTTCAACCCCTTTGTCTCTTTTTTTTATTTTGTCCTTGACATAGGGAGTACTTTATAATATCTAGGTGTTTTAAATAATCTATTCATTAAATAATTCTGATTGATAATCTTTAATAGTAGTTTTATATATTCTTCTAATCAAGTCTAAGATTTCTTGATGTTCAAAGTCTTTATTATAAACAATGTTAATTTCACGGTTCATACTTAATTCCTTAACCGGGATAATACGTAACCTCTTATCTTTAGCTTCTTCAAGGCAAGCACTACGGGCTAGGATTGAAACTCCTAGGTTGTGTTGGACTAGTTCTTTGATAGTTGCCACGTTATCAACTTCCACAATCACATTGAATTCTTCAATTGATCTATTGTTTGATGCTAGGCTTGCTTCAAAGAGCGTTCTAGTACCAGAACCAGGAAGTCTAACGATTAGTTTTTCTCTCTTTAACTCATCTAGTGTAACCATGTCTTTATTAGCAAATGGGTGATCAGAAGATGTTACTAAGATTAAAGAGTCGTTATCTAGTAATACAGAATGTAAGCCGTTATCCGCAATTCGACCATCAACGATTGCTAAATCAATTTCATAACTCTTTAGTTTCTTTTCTAAACCTTGCAATGTATCAGTAATTACAATGATACGAATCGAAGATTGTTCTTTAAATAATTTAAAGAATACTGATGTAATAACATTTAATTCTGCTGTTGGAGTTAGGCCAATTGTAATAGTTTGCTTATGTTGTTTAGCATCTGAAATGGCTCTAGCGATATTTGCATACATCGCTTGCAACCTTAAGCCATATTTAACTAAGATTTCTCCTTCTGGAGTTGGTTTTAGTTCGTGATCAGTACGAACAAATATTTTAATATCAAATTCCGATTCTAGTTGTTTGATATGCTGACTAACAGCAGGTTGCGTTAAACATAATTTTTTTGCAGCTTTTGTAAAGCTACGAGTTTCATAAACTGTAAGTAATGTTAAGATTTTATTATCCATATGCTCACCTCGAAAATATCAAAAATTATAAGTTATTTTTATGATATCATAATATCTTCATAAGTAAATATTTGGTAATCGCTTTCATATATTTTTTTAGAAAACTATAAGTTTTTTGAGCTCTTTCAAGAATTCGTGCCTTTACTAAAAAACTAATCTATGTTATAATCTATTATACTTAAAGAGGTGGACACGATGGAAAATTTAAAACGAGTTGTAGCAATAAACGATATATCATGTGTAGGTAGATGTAGCTTAACAGTAGCGCTTCCGCTAATTAGTGCTGCTGGTATTGAATGCTCAATTTTACCAACAGCGATTCTATCTACTCATACGGGTGGATTCACTGGTTTCACATTTAAAAACTTAAGCGATGAAATGGATAGAATCGTTAACCATTGGCAAAGCTTAAATTTACATGTGGATACACTATATTCAGGATACTTAGGATCAGCTGACCAAGTTGATAAAGTATTAAATATCTTTAATACATTTAAAGATGCTGCTAGAATTGTCGATCCTGTTATGGCTGATAATGGTAAACTATATTCGGCTTTTGATTCTGACTTCCCAGGTCATATGGCAAGGCTATGTAAAGGTGCTGATGTCATCTTACCTAATATTACTGAAGCTTGCCTAATGACAGGAATCGAATATATTGATGGAAGCCATTCTAAAGAATATATTGAAAAATTATTAAATGCTTGCTTAAAGCTTGGTGCTAAAAATGTATGCTTAACTGGTGTATCACTTGAAGATGGTAAACTAGGTGCTGCTACTTTATCTAAAGATGGCAAATTTAGTTATTATGCGCTAGATAAAATTGATGGATACTTCCACGGAACAGGGGACGTATTCGGTAGCGCATTTGTTAGTGCTTATACATTAGGTAAATCAATTGAAGAAGCAAGTAAACTTGCTTGCGATATCACGGTTAAAGCAATCAAAGAAACAATTAACCGTCCACAAGAATATAAATATGGTGTTAATTTTGAATTGACACTCGCTGACTTATACAAAGCATTACATTAAACTTACAATAAATACAATAAACTTTTTTTGGAGATCTAATTATGAGTAAAATAAATTTCTTTGCCCTAGGGGGACTTGGGGAAAACGGTAAGAACCTTTATGTTTTAGAAATACTTAAAGAAGAAAGTGATGAAGTAAATGACATATTCATCTTCGATGCGGGCTTAAAGTATCCAACTGATGAGTTATTTGGGGTTGATACCTTACTGCCTAATATCACTTATATCATCGAACATAAAGATAAAGTCAAAGCGATATTTTTATCTCATGGCCACGAAGAACAAATCGGTGGCGTATTAGAAATCCTAAAAGTAGTAAGCGTTGGTGTCTTTGGCTCCCACTTCACGATTAGCGTTTTAGAAGACATGATTATTGAAGCGGGTTTAAACTTAGCTGATTACAGGCTGTACCGAATTAATGAAGAAAAAGAATTAAAGTTTGGGGAAATCAGCGTTAACTTCTATAACGTAGCGCATTCAATCCCAGAAGCCATGCATGTAGCAGTAAGAACAGCTGATGGCCTAATTGTATATGCCCCTGACTTTACATTTGATGTAAATACTAATTCTAAATACCGCACTAGCATTTCTAAAATCTGCGATTTAGGAAAAGAAGAAGTGCTTGCAGTTATGGCCGAAAGCATCGGTAGCGCAAATATCAACCGCGTTAATAACGATGTAGTGTTGGATAGAGTAATCAATGATATTCTAAAATCAAGTAATAGAGTAATCTTTACGGCCTATTCAGAAGAATTATCGCGTATCCAAAAGATTATCGATTTATCGGTAGCCTATGGAAGAAGAGTAGCGATTATTGGTATTAAAGCGCAAAAGATTGTTAATAAAGGAATTGAAACAGGATACTTACAAATTCCACCGAGCAAGTTAGTTAGCTTAAAATATATTGATCCGCTAAAAGATAATTATAATAACGATAAAGATTTAGTCGTTATCGTAACTGGTAATAGGCATAAACCATTCTATATGATTCAAAGAATGTGTCGCCATCAAGACCGCTTAATTGAAATTGGGGCTGATGACCATATCGTTATTGCATCGCCTACTAGACAAGGTAATGAAATCATCGCTGCTAAGACAGTTGATGAAGTGTATAAGATTGGGGCTAAATATACTAATATTACAAAAGACATCATGCGATCAAGCCACGCCGATAGCGAAGATTTAAATATGCTATATAGCATATTAAAACCTAAATACATTATTCCAATTGAAGGCGAAGCCCGCCATTTAATGATTCACAAAAAAATATGTGTCGATCATGGGTTTAACGAAGATAACATCATCATCTTAGAAAACGGCGAAGTGGTTAGCTTTATTGATGGAGTTAAAGTTAATAACCCTAACCGCATTAAAACTGGTGATGTATTAGTTGATGGTAGCGTAGTTGGTGATATTAGTAAAAAGGTCTTAAAAGATCGTGAATTAATGGCAGAAGAAGGTTTAGCTTTAATCAATATCGCGATTAATAAAGAAGAAAATATAATTAGATCACTACCTGATGTAGTCTTAAAAGGGGTAATTCCATCAAATATCCAAAGCGAATTAATCGATAAGATAATTGATGTCGTGATGAACGAATTACAACTACAAATTAGAAGACATAAGTATGTAGATTATGATTATTTTACGGAAGTATTAGTGGCTTCAGTAGCTCATGAAATAAAATTAATGACAAAGAAGAATCCAAAGGTTATAATTAACTTTGTAGATTGTATAAAATAGACGATTATTCAAGATAGAATAAACTTGAGATTGTAGAGAGAAGTGGGATGGTGAAACACTTCATGGATGGTTTATATCTGCTCCTTGATAGTTTGGATTAATAATCCACGCGTGCTAGCGTTATTAGCTAATTAAGGTAAACTATTTGTTTATGAAGTAGGATGGTACCACGAGAAAATCGTTCCTATATAAGAAGGTAATTCTTTTTATATAGGTTTTTTTAATTTAGGAGGTAAACATGTTAAACTTAAAGAGTTATGAAATAAGACAAAGATGGTTAGATTTCTGGGCAAGCAAAGGACACGAAATCATTGAGAGTGCATCCTTAATCCCTCATAATGATCCAACATTACTTTGGATCAATGCGGGGGTTGCGCCACTTAAGAAATATTTTGATGGTAGAGAAGTACCAACTAACAAGAGAATGGCTAATGCCCAAAAGTCAATTCGTACTAATGATATTGAAAATGTAGGTAAGACGGCTAGACACCACACATTTTTTGAAATGTTAGGTAACTTTTCAATCGGCGATTATTTTAGATATGAAGTATTAGGTTGGGCATGTGAAGTGCTATTCGATGAAAAGTGGTTCGGCCTCGATAAAGATAAAGTATATATGACATATTATCCTGGTGATAAAGAAACATACAATAGATGGATAGAACTTGGGGTTAAACCAGATCATCTAGTTCCGTGTGAAGGAAACTTCTGGGAAATTGGTGAAGGACCATGCGGACCAGATACTGAATTATTCTTTGACCGTGGTGAAGAATACGATCCTAATCATTTAGGGGTAAGAATGATCAAAGATGAAATTGAAAATGATCGTTATATTGAAATATGGAATATCGTATTTAGTCAGTTCAATTCTAAAGTTGGTGTACCAAGAAGCGAATATAAAGAATTACCAAGTAAGAATATCGATACTGGTATGGGCTTAGAAAGAGTTGCTTGCATTATGCAAGGAGCTAAAACAAATTATGAAACTGATTTGTTCATGCCAATAATTGATGCTACTAGCAAAATGACAGGTGTTAAATATGAAGGCCAAATGGCATTCAAAGTAATCGCTGACCATGTTAGAAGCGTTGTATTTGCTTTATCAGATGGTGCTACATTCTCTAATGAAGGTAGAGGATATGTATTACGTAGGTTGCTTCGTCGTGCCATTAGATATGGCCGTAGCCTAGGTATGAAAAAACCATTCTTATATGAACTGGTTGATGTATGCGTTAATAATATGAAAGTATTTTATCCATACTTACTTGAAAAAGAAGAATTAGTTATTAAACAAGTTAAATTAGAAGAAGAAAAGTTTTTAACTACTATTGAAACTGGGGAAAAGAAATTAGCTGAATACATCGCTAAGAACTCGGCATCTAAAGTAGTTAATAAAGAGGTAGCATTCTTACTATATGATACATTTGGTTTCCCAATTGAATTAACCGAAGAAGCAGCTAGTGAAGCTGGTTTTATCGTTGATTTAGAAGGCTTTAGACAGTGTCTAAATGAACAAAGAAGAAAAGCTCGAGAATCAAGAAATGCATCTCAATCAATGAACGTCCAAAATGCGGATATCTTAGCTTATAAAGATAGTTATAAATTTGTAGGCTATACTGATTTAGATACAAATTCAAAAGTTTGTGCAATCTTTAAAGATGGTAAAAGGGTTGATAGCGCAAATGGAGATATCATTATTAGTGTAGATGAATCAGGATTTTATGCTTGTAGCGGTGGCCAAAATGGTGATACAGGCTTACTAATTTTAGATGGTAAATCATATGAAGTAACTGATACGATTAAACTAGCCAATGGACAAGCAGGATTAGTTGTAAGTATGGGTGAAGATGATTTAAGAGTTGGTGATAAAGTAAGACTAGAAGTAGATGAAGAATACAGGTTTAATACTGCTAAGAACCATTCAGCTACGCATTTATTAAATGAAGCATTACGTAAAGTAGTCGGTTCCCACATTTATCAACAAGGCTCCGCTGTTGCAAGTGATGCCCTTCATTTTGACTTTAATAATTATGAAGCATTAACTAATGAACAAATTTTAGAAGTTGAAAAACTAGTTAATAAAGAAATTGGTGCTAGCCTTGCAGTTAACACATACGAACTTCCAATTGAAGAAGCTAAGAAATTAGGTGTTCAAGCTGTATTTGGCGAAAAGTATGGTAAAGTGGTTAGAGTAGTTGATATGGACTTCTCAAAAGAACTTTGTGGAGGAACGCATGTAGCAAATACTAGTGACATCAATAAGTTTGCGATTTTAGGTGTTGTGACTAAAGGATCTGGGGTTTACAGATGCGAAGCTACAACTGATACTAATATTATCCCTAAAATGAAAGAAACGGTTGCTAATTTAGAAAATGATATTCTAAATACAGTTGAAAAGATTAAAGGAATCTTAGCAACTGCTAAAGCAAGCAATATTAGCTTAGATTATAAAGAATTTAAATTGAGTGAAATATTACCAAGTTATTTAACTATTATAAATAGAAGACGTGAACTTGAAGTTATTAAAGAGATCGCTAAAGACTTAGAAAAAGAATTAAACAAGAAATTAGCTGCTGCTAATATGGTTAGCATGGATGAATTCTTAGATAAGTTTGAAAACATTAACGGCGTTAATGTTCTTATCCAAAAAATTGAAGCATACGATGTAGCTAGCATTAAAGATTTAACTGACCGTTTAGCTGATAAAGTAGATAATAGTCTAATCTTATTTGCTTTAGTATCTGATAAGATCGTCTTTATTTGTAAAAGCAAGGTGGCAAGTCTAAACGCTGGTGCCATTGTTAAGATGGCAGCAGTCGAAGCTGGCGGCAATGGTGGTGGAAGACCTGACTTTGCCCAAGCTGGTGGTAAAGATTTATCTAAAGTAGATAGTGCTCTAAATATTGTAAAGAATTATTTAAAGGAAAATTGCTAATGAAAATAATAGGAATTGATCTAGGAAGGCGAACTGTTGGCATTGCGATTAGCGATGCTTTGGAAATGATAGCAAGCCCCGTTAATACTTATCGTATTAGGGAAAATGATTTACAAGGAGCACTTGAATGTGTTAAAATTGTTATAGAAGAATATGGGGTTGGTAAGATTGTTTTAGGTTTACCTAAAAACATGAATGGTACCATTGGACCACAAGCACAGTATTGTTTAGAATTTAAAAAGATGTTAGAAGAAGAAACTAAGTTAGAAGTAATTATGGTTGATGAGAGAATGACATCGATTATGGCTAACAATGCAATGCTTGAAGCTGACCTTAGTAGGAATAAACGTAAGCAAAATGTGGATAAGATTGCCGCTTCGATTATTCTTCAATCATATCTTGATAAAAAATAATAAAGGAGAAAAATATGGAAGACAACAAATTAACTTACATTGATGAAGCTGGTAATGAAGTGCTTTGCGAAGTATTATTCACATTTGAATCAGAAGAATTCGGAAAGAAATATGTCTTATTCTATGAAGTAGGCGATATGGAAGATGGCGATGATCAAGTATCGGTTATGGCAGCAAGCTACCAAGAAGGCGAAGATGGATCAATCGGTGAACTATACGCTGTAGAAACTGATGAAGAATGGGATTTAATCGAAGAAATGCTTCAAAAGTTTGATGATGAAGAAGGCGGATGCGATTGCGAAGATTGTGATTGTGAAGAATGCGATTGCGATGAAGATCATTGCGATTGTGGACACCATCATCACTAATTATCTTAAAGATATCTTAAAACCTCTAGTATACACTAGAGGCTTTTTTGTATAGTATCAATTTTTTTAATCACAAACGAATAAAAAAGTAGTATAATCTATATAGTATAAATATTAAGTTACTTGGAGGAATTATGAGTACTGGTAATTTTTGGGATTTAAATGTATGGAGCTTAATTATACTAGTTGGTTACTTACTTGTTAGTATGCTACTTGCTAACTTATTTAAAAAGTCGATTGGATTTCTGCGTAAGTCGTTAATACCTACATCAGTTTTAGGCGGTATTATTCTATTAGTTATTGCTTCAGTTTATAAATTAATAACTGGGGAAATATTTTTCAATTTAGAAATATTTGGTGGCAATGGTGTTGAGACATTAGAAATCTTAACATATCATGGCTTAGGTATTGGTTTTATTGCCCAAACAATGAAACCAGCCGTTAGACGTTTTGATAAAAAGCGTAATGGGGAAATACTTGATACTGGCTTAACTACAGTATCTGGATACTTAATTCAAGCTATATTTGGTATCGGTATTACTATTGGCCTATCATTCTTAGTCGCTAACCTAATTCCAGCTGCGGGAACAATTCTATGTTTCGGTTATGGTCAAGGTACTGGACAAGCACTAAATTATGGTAATATATACGAACAAGATTTTGGCTTTGTCGGTGGTAGAAACTTCGGCCTAACTGTTGCGGCTTTAGGTTTCTTAAGTGCTAGTATCGGTGGTGTAATCTACCTTAACTATCTTCAAAGAAAAGGTAAGATTAAAGTAAGCGAAGAAGAAGTAACTAAAGCCATCAATATGGAAGAAGTACAAGGACACGATGAAATACCAATGAATGGTAGTATGGATAAATTATCTGTTCAAATAGCTATCGTTTTAGCAGTATATGCTATAAGCTTTGGTATTATGTTTGGCCTAGGTAGCCTAATCCCAGGACTTCGTTCAATCATGTTTGGTTTTAACTTCTTAATCGGTGTATTAGTCGCTACACTTTTAAAGAATATCTTAAACTTCTTAAAGAAAAAGAAAGTAGTTAAGAAAGAATATGTAAATGGCTTTTTAATGAACCGTATTAGCGGCTTTGCTTTCGATATGATGATCGTAGCGGGAATCGCTGCTATTCAAATCGATCTAATTGCCCAGTATTGGTACACTCTATTAATATTAGGCGTAGTTGGCGCAGTAATAACATTCATTTATGTTAAGTTTGTTTGTAAAAAGTTGTTTGGGGAATATCCTTATGAACAATTCTTTATGATGTATGGTATGCTAACAGGTACAGCTAGTACTGGTATGATACTATTAAGAGAAGTAGATGCGGAATACACTACACCTGCTGCTGATAATTTAGTTTATCAAAACCTACCAGCTATTGTCTTTGGTTTTCCGATGATGCTTGTTGCTACGCGTGCACCATCAAACGGACTTACATCAGCTTTAATTGCTTTAGGAATATGCGTAGCTTACTTCGTAGTTTTAAATATTATCTTATTTAGAAGACAAATATTTAAAAAGAAAACTAAGGTAGAAGAAGCACCTGCAGAGCAATCACAAAGTGAAGTTAGTGAATAAATAAAAAAGGAACTCATTGCGAGTTCCTTTATTTTCGCTATTTGCATTGAAAGCGCATTGCACTATAGGGCTAATAAAACGCAAATTACTTGACAATGGCGTTTTAATAGATTAAAATTTAGGTGTAAATGGAGGTATTTTTATGAATAATGTATCTAATGTTAGTTTTAGAATTGATTCTGAGTTGAAAAAGCAAGCAGATACGCTTTTTGCATCTCTTGGATTAAATATGACGACGGCTTTTAACATGTTCCTTCGTCAATCAGTTAGGGAAGGACGCATCCCTTTTGAATCAACGATAAATGTTCCAAATAGTGAAACGATTGCAGCTATGATTGAAACATTACAACTTGCTAATGATCCTTCAGTAAAAACATATAACGTAGAAGATGCATTGAAGGAATTGAAGTTATGAGTAAACAAGTAATCTGGACAACTCAGTTTAAAAAGGATTACAAAAATGCAATGAAAAGAGGTCTTCCTATAGATGACCTTGACAAGGTGATTAGGATTTTAGCTAGTGATAGTGTGCTTCCTGAAAAGTATAGGGATCACGAACTTAGTGGTGGCTGGAAAGGATTCCGCGAATGTCATATCCAACCAGGCTGGTTATTGATATATAAAATCACTAATAACAATTTAATTTTATCCTTATCAAGAACGGGATCGCATAGCGATTTGTTCAACTAGAAAAAAGTTCCTTTACAGGAACTTTTTTTTATTCATCTATCTCACTAGGTGCTTCGCTTTCTAAACTTTGACTCGCTTCTTTTTCAAAATGTTTTTTGTAAAGTGGGCCAACTCTATCTACTAATGGGAATAAGAGCAAGGAATATGGAATAATCATTATTGCCATTACTAATAATCTAGCAGGTAATTCACTAGCAATTAACGCATAAGTATAATATGGATCAGCTATTAACCAGCATTCTGTTAACATTGCAAATGTATTTAAGGCAGTAGCAGCAAGACTAGCTACCACCACAATAATTAGTGATCTAATGGCTGGATGTAATTTAATAAATAATCTATTCATAAAGAAGCTACTTAAAGTCCAGCCGATTGGGGCTAATGCCCAAAACGGACTAGTAACCGTAATTCCATATGGACTTATAAGCTGTAGTACTACACCAGTAATTAAGCCTACCAGCAAGCTTCCTAAAAAGTTAAAGCAGCATCCGGCAAATAGAAGCGGTATAGCATAAACGGTAACTATTACATTTGTAGTAATAGGAATCTTTAAATAGTTTAAAGCAATACTTAAAGCGGCAAGGACGGCGATTAGAGTATATTTAATAATGTTTTTAGTCATAAAAAAAAGAACCTCCTTTTTTAGAGATCCCGCCTTAACAGCGGAAACGTTGAAAAACCGCGTATTAAAATACTTCGTCTACTTTCTACTCCCAGAAAGTAGCACTTAACGCTTTTCAACTACTCTGTTAATAACATTATATTATTCTTGATTAGTTATTTCAATAGAAAAAAGCTTGATTTCTCAAGCTTTTAACGGATTGATATTAATGTGGCTAAGTCTTTAAAGATTTGGCCATTTTCTTCATCTAATTCATATAAGTAACCAGTTTCAGCTGGTTTAAATGGAATTGAACAAATTAGTTCAATATCTAAGGCATTTGATACTACTTTACCACCATTAGTGTTTAGATATTCATCTTCATCAATGCTTACTGGAAAACCATTCATGTTTTCAATTACGCCAATGATATTATGGTTTAGTTGTTTTAAACCATTACCAGCTTTAATTACGCTATGAGCAGAAGCAAATGATGGGGTAGTTACTAATAATACTTCACTATCAGGTAATAATGATTTCGCATTTACCATAAATTCCGTAGTACTAGATGGCATGTCCACAATCACATATTCTAAATCTTTGCTCCAAGCAACTTGGTACAAGAAATTAGAAAACATATTGTTAACAATATCTTTACTCCATAAAACGGCTTCATCAGGCTGATTAAAGAATTCCACACTAACTGTTTCAAATCCTTTAATCTTATGAGGAATGATTTTACCATAATCATTAACAGCTAAGCTTTGATTAGGAATCATTAACATGATGTTAACAGTAGGAGTATAAATATCGCCATCGATCAAACCTACTTTTTTACCTAGCTTTGCTAAGTGGTAAGCGAGGTTAATAGCGATTTGGCTTTTACCAACGCCACCTTTACCGCTTTCAATTAAAATAAACTTAGCACCTTTACAGCTTATTTCTTTAGTTTGTTCAAATTGAATTTTAACACCACTAAATTCTAAATCAATTTTAATAAGTTTAGCGATCGCTTTTCTTAAATATTTAACTTCCTCAGGATTATTAGTATATGTATTAATGATTAATACAACTACATCTTTTTCGTTATCAATCCCTACATGTTTAATAGCATCCATACTACCTAGCGACTTATTAGCGAAAGGATTAAATAAAGATGCTAATTTTTGTTTAATTTCAATTACATTATAATTACTCATTTTCATCACCTTGTTTAATTGGAGCATTATATTCTAGTTTATATAAATCTAGCCCACTAATTAAATCATATATTTTACTAGCTCTTAACTCTGCTTCTAAATATTTAGAAACTGATCCCACTGGGCTAGAAAAGATTATTGCTTTAATATCTTTACTAAGCTTTGATAAATATTCCTTTTTAGTTACATTAAAAGCAAGTAGCCTTAAATATAATTCTTCGCTAACTTTTTTATTATCTAAGGCAATATTAATTAAGGCTCTCGATACATGATTTAAGCTATATCTTTTAGTCCTAACTAAACTTGCTAGATCGTTAAACGATTTAGCCTCATTTAAAAATTTACTAATCCTAACTTCAATTCCTTCTTCCACACATAATATATCTTTAAAATAAGCTAAATCATGAGTAGCAAATTGATACTTGATTAAAGTAAAGAGCTTATCTAGCATTACATTTTCATCTAAATATTGATAATCTTTATCAACTACTTGATCTAGATAGTCCTCTTTATCACTAATTGCTTTTCTAATAGCTGTAGCACTGCTAATTAAAGAGCTAGATAATGTTAAATCATTATAATCATTATCAATTCTTTTAACTAAATGAATATTGATGTTTGGATAATTCTTTAATGCTTTTAGATAACCGATAGCAAGAATTGTATTGGGTTTTGCTAAGGCATCAATAATATCAGCATCACTTGTTTGCCTCATCATCGCTTTTAAGCTACTAGAAGCGTAAGATGAACCTTTGGCTAAGTGTTCTTTTAAATCATTATTGTAAGCATCGCTATCCATGATGCTTACGATTTTTTGAAGCTTATCTAAGTCATCTAGCTCAACACCGAAAGCAATATCGGTAATTTTTAAGTTAACTAGCTTTTCAATACTGCCCCTACAAAAAGCATCTGCTGATTGAAGATAATTAAGCGTTGGTAACTCAAAAACGAAGTCTACCCCCAATTTTAGGGCAATTTTAGCCTTTTCCCACTTATCGGCAACACTTGCTAGTCCCCTTTGGCAAAATGAAGTCGATAACACGCAAATTGTGTAATCGGGGTTAACTACCTGCTTAGCTTGGTCAATAAAATACTTATGACCATAGTGGGCGGGGTTTAATTCTAATACTAAACCTAAGACTTTCACTTTATTTATCCTTATTTAAAGCCCTAGCTACCTTAGCCGCAAAGGCGCAGTTATTTAAAACTAATTTAATGTTTGCTTCTAGACTAGCCCCTTTAGTTAACTCTACAACTTTAGCAAGTAGAAATGGAGTTACTTCTTGGCCTTTAATACCTAAATCATTCATTTCTGCTAATGCTTTATTAATTACTTCATCAATAACTTCAGCTTTAATTTCATATTCTTTTGGAATTGGGTTATTAATTAAGACACCACCATTTAGACCTAACTCCCATTTAACGCTTAACATATGAGCTAAGCTTTCAGCTTCATCATAGCGATGAGCTACATTATAGTTAGAAGTAGAAGAATAAAATGCTGGTAGTTTATTAGTGCCAACGCCAATTACATCTACACCTTTAGTTTCTAGGTATTCTAGCGTCTTTGGTAAATCTAGGATGGCTTTAGGGCCAGCACAAATTACAGCTACGTTCGTTTTTGCTAACTCTTCTAGGTCAGCACTAATATCAAATGTGGCCTCAGCCCCTCTATGAACACCACCAATTCCGCCAGTAGCAAAGATTTTAATGCCAACCATCTCTGATATGATCATAGTAGATGCTACAGTTGTAGCGCCATTTAGTTTATTAGCTACGATATGAGCTATATCGCGTCTAGAAACTTTGGCAACTTTTCTTCCTTCTTTTGCAAGGTAATCAACTTCTTCATCAGTTAGACCTACTTTAAGTACGCCATTAATAATGGCAATAATAGCAGGAGTAGCTCCATTTTCGCGAACTACACGTTCGCATTCATAAGCAGTTTGCGCATTTTTTGGATATGGCATACCATGCGAAATGATAGTTGATTCTAATGCTACAACTGGTTTTCCTTGATCTAGAGCCTCTTTAACTTCTTTTGAAATTGAAACATATTTTTTAATTAATTCTTTATTTAACATGTTTTTCTCCTTATACACTTTGATTATAACATTTATTATTTTTTAATGCTTTTAAAAAGGTAAAAAATATTTAGTTTAATTAACGCTACCCATTTAGTTTAATTGACTTCATTTAATTGTAAATGGTTGTTAAAAATGTTATAATCGTAAAGTAGGAAAAACGAGGTAAAAATGGAAAACCTTATTAAGTATGTAAATTCTAAGAATAAAGAGTTATTAAATTCTAATTACACATTAGAAAACTTATTTTATATAATCCATAATCAAGAAGACAGAATCTTTGGAGAATATATCGATAACTTTAAAATAGTTAGCGTCTCATATAAAGATATGAAAGATTATGCTTTAAAAATGGCTAACTATCTTAAAACTAGTATAAATGATGCTAAAGATTCTTATGTAGGCTTATATTTAGAAAACTCGATTAATTTTGTTGCTTGCTTTTGGGGCTTAATTCTAGCTGGCTACAAAGTAGCATTACTTAATTGTAAATTACCAAAAGTAATTAACTTAAATGTTATCGAACTACTAAACATTAAAACTATTATTGCTGCAAATGATACTTTTAACGAAGTAAAAACGATTAAAATCGATAATACTAATAAGTTTATAGCAGAAGTTAATGGCTTGCCTTGTATTGATGGCATCAGCGCTGCTAACGAGATAGCCATTTGTTCAACTGCTACATCACTAAATTATAAAGTTTGCATTTATAATGGTACTGATCTAATGCACCAAGTATTAAATGCGAAAAGCATCATTAAAGCGAACAATATGGTTAAAGCCCATTATGAAGCAAGACTTAAGGTTTTAGCATTCTTACCGTTTTATCATATCTTTGGCTTAATTGCCGCATACTTCTGGTTTTCAATCTTTGGTAGAACTTTTGTATTCTTAAAAGATTATGCACCTGATTCTATTTTAAATACGATTAAGCGTCACAAAGTTACCCATGTCTTTGCGGTACCAATTCTTTGGAATACAATTGCAAAAGAGATTAAGAAGGCAATAGCAGCAGAGGATGACAAAAAACAAAAACTAGCTGCTAAGTGGCTTTCTCGTTCTATTAGTATCCAAAATATCTTCCCTAAATGGGGACAAAAGATTGCGCGTAAGATTTTTAAAGAGATTATCGATAAGACCTTAGGTGATAGTATCAAATTCTTAATCACTGGTGGCGGGTATGTAGCAGAAGATACCCTAAAGATTATCAATGGTATAGGTTATCCTTTATTTAATGGATATGGATCAACTGAAATTGGTATTACATCTGTAGAGTTGAGGAAAAGACCAAAGTACCGTTTACTTTCTACAGTCGGTAAACCTTTTAAATCAGTTCAATATAAAATTGAAGATGATACGCTGCTTGTTAAAGGCTTATCCACATGCTCAAAGATTATCACTAAAGATAAAGTTACAGATGTAGATAAAGATAGTTGGTATCATACTAATGATATCGCGAAGATGGATAAATGCGGATATTTTTATATCAGTGGTAGATTAGATGATGTATATTTAGCCCAAAGTGGGGAAAAATATAACCCAGACTTAATCGAAAAGAAATGTTTACTAACTAAAGTTGCTAACTATTGTATTTTAGAATTAGATAAGCAACTTAGCTTAATTATCCAAGTAAAAGAAAATGTTAATGCTTTAGATAAAAAAATCATTAAAGAAGAAGTCGATGGTACCGTTTCTAAACTTAGAGATGAGGGCTTTCCAATCAATAAAGTATTTTACACTTGCGATGCTTTAATGAATCAAAATGCGATTAAAGTCTCAAGAACGATTCTTAAGAAAAATATCGAAGCTGGTTTAATAAAGTTATCGCCATTTGCTAATTTTATTGAAGATGATTTCGACCTAACAGCAGTTAATGAAGAAATTAGAGCAGAAGTCACTAAAGTATTTAGTGAAGTGCTAGATAAAGATGTTAAAGATATTGATCCGCATGCTCATTTCATATTTGATTTAGGCGGAACGAGTCTAGATTACATCAGCTTACTCGTTAAACTAAAATCAATGTTTGATATTGATTTTAGTATGGGGGAAGCTAGTTTATCAAGCGTTAATGATTTTTGTAAATTTATAATAAGAAAAAAGAGTTTAGAATAAATAATTAAGAGTTATATATGAATAGATTATTTTTATTATTTGTGAAAATAACAGGGTGGCCAATTGCTTTATTTTACTATCGTAAAAAAGTAATTTGCCTAAATAATGATAAATCTTTAAGAAAGATAAAAGGGGCAGCTTTAATTGTTTCTAATCATACATCGGTTTATGATTTTCCATTAATGATGTTTACTTTCCTAAACCGTACTATTAGAACATTAGTAGCTGAGGTAATGTATAAGAAAACCCCACTTTTATCTAAACTATTATTTAAGATTGGGGCTATTAAAGTCGATCGTAATTCTTATGACTTTGCGTTCCTTGGCAAAATGATTGATTGCTTAAACAAAGGCCAAGTTGGCCTAGTTTACCCCGAAGCTAGAGTTCCTAAAGAAGAAGAACGAGGCCACTTCTTAGAATTTAAGCCAAGTTATGTTTACATGGCGCTAGAAGCTAATGTGCCAATTATACCTGTTTACACTAACGGAATGTATGGTAGACTTAAAAGAAAATATCATGACCGTGCTAAAGTAGTAATTGGTAAACCAATCGATGTAGCAAGTTTATATAAAGATAATCTAGATGAAAAAGAAAATATCAATAATATTAATATTTACGTTAAACAAAATATAGAAGATTTAAAACATTACTTAGAAGAATATGAAAAAGAAAACAAAAAACGTAAGTAAGTTCGTCCAAATCTTTGATCCAAAGATGTGGTTTCACGACTTTGTTAAGTTTACAGGTTTTTTACCTGTCTTAATTGATCTTAGACTTAAACGCGTTTACTTAAACAAAAAACCAAAAGGATTATTTAAAGGTAAATACTTAATATCTGCTAACCATGCTTCATTTATTGATCCAATAATCATTATGAATGCTTTTTGGACAAGACGTGTTTGCTTTGTGGCAACAAAACAATTCTTCGTGAAGAAGTTTTGGAAAGTAGTATTTAAGGGCTTTGGCTGTATCGAAATCGATAAAGATGCTCCAACTTTACAAACTTTTAAAGGTGTTGGGGAAAAACTAGCTAGGGGCCATTTAGTATCGGTATTTCCGGAAGGCCATGTTACTAACGATACCGAAATTCATGCGCTAAAGTCAGGTATTGTCATGATGGCAATTATGAATGATGCTCCAATTTTACCAATCTATATTGGTAAAAGAGAAAAGAGGATTAGACGTCAAGTAGTTATTATTGGTGATAAGATTAATCCAAAAGACTATATTGCCGGTCCAATGGCAACAATGGATGAGATTAATAATTTAAGTAATCTATTAAAAGAAAAAGAAGAAGAATTAAAATCTAAATTTGAAAATGAATATAAGGAGAAGAAAAGATGATTTATAGTTTTGATCGAAAAGATTTCGCCAAGTTTACAAGCAATGAAGAATTTGCCAAGATTGTAGATTTAAAGACGGTTCCTGAATTACTTAATCACTTAAAAAATAATTATTTAGGATTAAAAGCCATCGGTAAAAGAGATGAAACTGTAGCAACATATGATGAATTATTAAATGATATTAATAAAGTATGTGCATACTTAAAAGAAAAGGAAGTTAAAAAAGGAACTAACATTGGTATCTTATTTGATAATTCATATGAATTTGCTATCTTTGCTTTAGGTGTAATGGCATATGGAGCAGTAGCTGTGCTACTTCCTATGCAATTAGATGAAAAGATCATCTTTGGTTGCTCTAAAAAATATGTATTAAACGGTTTATTCTATTTAAGTGGATTTAAAGCAAAGACTAGCTTACTTAATCCAAATGAATTGATGCTAGCAGATGAATCTATTTTAAATAATTCTTATGATGGTTGCTTCATTGATAATAACGTTAAAGAAAATGATGCTGCTTGCATCATTATGACTGGTGGAACAACTGGTAAATCTAAAGGTGCAATCCTTTCTCACACTGCTTTAATGTGTGGAATGATTAATGGTTGTTACGGCCTATCTAACTTCATGCATTTAACATATTATTCAATGATGCCTCTAACTCACGTTTTTGGTTTTATTAGAAATTTACTAACTAGTCTATATACTGGTAGCTTAATTTACTTTAACCATGATAGAATGAAGATGTTTGAGGATATGAAAAAATATGCTCCATCAATTTTAGTAATTGTGCCTGCTTTAGCTGAAATCTTCTTAAATTTAGCTAAAGCATACGGACTTGGCTTTTTAGGTGGAAATGTAAAACATATTATTTGTGGAGCAGCACCAGTATCTAGTTATTTAGTATTAGGCTTTAATAATTTAGGCGTTAATTTCTGTCCAGGATATGGCCTAACTGAATTTGCTAATATGGTTAGTGGTAACCCTGATGGAATCAACTATCCAGCTAGCGTTGGTATGTTATTCCCAGATCAAGAAGCTAAAATTGTTGATGGCGAGTTACTACTTCGCGGTCGTAATATGTTAATGGGTTATTTCAATGAACCTGAAGAAAATAAAACTGCTTTTGTAGATGGCTGGTTTAAGACTGGGGACTTAGCACGTTTTGATGAAAACAATAATTTATACATTATTGGTAGAAGCAAAGATGTAATCATTCTAGCTAATGGGGAAAATGTATCTCCTGCTTATATTGAAACTAAAGTTAACGAACTACCTTTTGTTCAAGATAGCTTAGTGACTGAGGATAAAAACGAGTTAGGTGCTCAAATCTTAAAAGTAGAAGTAGTTTTAAGAGCAGCAGTTGTTAACCAACTTAACAAAACTGGTGAAGAACTTGTTAAATTTGTAACTAGCGAAATCTTAAAACTAAATGATAGCTTGCTAGATTATGAAAGATTATCTAAAGTAGTTATTAGAGATAAAGATTTCGAAAGAAGTCCAGCTATGAAGATCATTAGACCAAAGAAGGTATACAATGAATAGAAATGATATTCTAGAAAAATTAAAAGACATCTTTAAAATAGTCGTAAATAATGGGGTTGATATAGCATCAGTTACAGAAGGTGCTAACATTGGCCTTGATTTAGGAGTAAACTCAATCGGCTTACTTTATATGGCTATTGCGATTGAAAAAGAATTTGGAGTAGATATGGCCGATGTTGCCCCATCTACATTCAAAACTGTAGCCGATGTTATCGACTATATTGAGAAACACTAATTATGAAAAAAGGCGAGTGGCAATTAATTGATTTATATCCTGGTGCACATATTAGGGTAAAAGTTGGAAACTTTTATCACCATGGTATTTATATTGGTGATGGGGAAGTTGTCCAATTTGGCTTACCTTTTGATATGTATACTGATGCAAAAGACGTAAAAGTATTAAGATCACCGATTAGTGATTTTTGTAAACCGAATGATTTTATTGAAGTATATGTATATTCAAGAAAAGAATTAAAACAAAAATTTAAAGATGAAGTGATAATCGCTAATGCTTTAAGCCATGTTGGTGAAGGTGGTTATAGCATCATTAAAAATAACTGCGAACATTTCGCTAACTTCTGTGTCTTTGGTAAAAAGATATCAGGTCAAATAGACGGTGCTTATAGGGATGTAGATGAAATGTATAAAAAGGAGAAATAAATGGCACACATTGACATTAACTTAATAAGTAATACTATGGGTAGATCGGTTGATTTTACGCTTATTTTACCATCAAGACCATATAATATAGAAAATTACGATGCCAAGACTGATACATATTATCAAGATAAAAAAGATAAATTATATCCTTTAATAATTTTGCTTCATGGCTATTTAAATGATGAAAAAGCATGGACAAGATATGCTAGAGCAGAACTGTTCGCTGAAGAAAATAAAATAGCTATTTGCATGGTAAGTGGTGAAAATAAGTTTTATTTTAACCAAGAAGCAAAAACTACCAAAGATAATTTTTACGATTTCATTGAATATGAATTGAAAGATTATTTATATGGGACATTTCCAATATCACCAAAAAGAGAAGACAACTATATAGCGGGTTTATCAATGGGTGGATTTGGTGCTATTTATCATGGATTTGCTAATCCAAAGGCATATAAAGCAATTGGTGCTTTTAGTGCTGCTTATACATCAATGAAAGAAGATGGAATAGATGCGCAAGCAATCGTTCGCAATTGTAAAGACGCACCATTTTGCTATGTAGCATGCGGATCAAAAGATTTTTTACTTAATGATAGTAATGATTTAGTAAATGATTTAAAAGATATTAAAGCAGATTACTATTATGACTTCGTAGAAGGGTATGGACATGAATGGCGCTTTTGGGATTTAGAACTCGAAAAGTTCATTAAAAGCTTAAAAAGAACTGATCCATATAAATAATATGAATAACTAGTAGAAATGAATCGGTCGTTTGACTGATTCTTTTTTTGATTTAAAGCAGGATTATATATTTTTTAAAAAAACCGATTATTTAGGGCTAAAAATATTGGAAAAACCGAAAATATGTGATAAATTGAATGTATGTTAAACTTTGTTGTAGCCAATTTGTGCTCAGTTTATAATAGATTAAAAGTTAAGGAGGAAGTTGTGAAGAAGTTTATTTGTCTTAGTGTTATAATATTACTACTTATATTTATTTTTGCTTGCTCTAATGAACATGGTCATGTTCATGAATTTAACCAACAGTTAGAGACTGAAGAGTATCTAAAAAGTAAAGGCACATGCACTGATTACGAAGTGTATTATTATTCATGTGCATGTGGTGCTAAAGGAACTGAAACATTTGAAGGTACTTCTAAAGGTGAACACGATTATGAATATATAACAATTGGTGAAGTTGGTCATGTGGAGTATTATGAATGTAAGCACTGTCATAAAACTAATAAGTTAGAACTTCCAAAGATTAATATTAATACTAATGGAGAAACAATAACTGATGATTATATTGCTACTAATATTAGTGTTTCAAGGTGTCTAGATGAATATAAACTAACCGATATTCCCGCTTCTGTTAAAATTAGAGGTAATGGCTCAGCTGAATATAATAAAAAGCCATTCAGGATTAAATTTGACACTAAACAGGGCATGTTAGGCTTAAATGATGGCCTTAAAGCTAAAAGCTGGGTATTAATTAATGAATATAATGATAGATCAAGAATGCGTAACTTTGCCGCTTACTTTATCTCTAATTATTTATTTAATCACGATGGCTATTATTCTACCGATATGAGGTTTGTAGAAGTATATATTAATGATATATACAATGGTATTTATTTACTAGCTGAACAGCAGCAAGTAAATAAAGGTAGAATTAACATTAATGAACCCGATAAAGACTATACTGGTACTGATATTGGTTATTTAATTGAACTAGATACATATTATTATGAAGAAATAGAATTAGAAACATTTGCCATCGATTATAAATATCCACTTAAATATACTAATGGTAAATCATGTTCACTAAGAAAATTCCAAAACCATTACACGATTAAAAGTGATGTCTATAGTATGGAACAGAATAACTTCATCAAAAATGTAACTGAGAATATCTTCTTTATCTTATATGATACGCTAAATATTACTCATGATACTTACTACTATACTTTAGATGATAATTACAACTTAGTTAAAGATCATACTATTACATCACAAAAAGAAGCAGTAGAAAGAGTATTAGATTTAGGATCATATATTGATATGTTTATCATTCAAAACATTGCCCAAAATGTAGATATTGGTTGGTCTAGTTTCTATTTAGCATTTGATGCCAGCGCTAAAGGTTCTAAAAAGTTAATTTTCGAAGCTCCTTGGGATTTTGATTGGGCGATGGGATCATGTTATCCGTTTAAAGAAGGAATGTTTTGCATTGACCAAGATACAAGTGGAAGAGATACTACCCTTGCTGATTATGTAAATCCATGGATGTTATTATTTGCAAACTGCGACTGGTTCTTAGATTTAGTAAAAGAAAGATGGAACCAGTTACAAAAAACTAGTTGCTTTGATGATTTATATCTAGCAATCGATATTTTAACTAATGATTATTCATCATACTTTGCGCAAGAATTTGCTAAATATCCTGATTCGCTAACTAAAGTATTAGATAGATCAAAAGCAACTCATGAATATACTGATAATACAACCCACTATACATCTGCTATGTATTTAATGAATTATATTATCCAGTTTGAACAATACTTTGATTCAATTTGGCTAGATAAATAAAATAATTAAGAACTCTAATCTAAAAATGATTAGAGTTCTTTTAAATTTACATACAAATATGCATATATTTTTATTTCTATTAATGGTTAAATAATGCTTCTAGTGTTATAATGTTAGTATAATAAAGGATAATGGGTAAAAATGGCTAATAATATTTCCTCAATTGGTGTTTTAGATATTAATTATTCTTCAATTAGCGTTTTAGATAAACTAGCTAATGATTACCCTAATGAAGTAATTTATTATTTAAATGATTTTAATGGCGCTAATTTTGATGAATGGAGCCATAAAGCCATTTTAGAAAAGATTAAAGAAGATACAAATATTTTGTTATCTTACAATCCTAAACTATTAGTAGTGTTAGGAAATGAATATATTGAATATGCGAAAGAATTCTTTTCGGAATTAGAAGTCCCAGTTATTAATCTAGTAGATATAATTGTGGATATGCTAAACCAAGAATATGAAAAGAAAAATATCGCATTATTAATTAAATCAACTATTCACCAAGCGAACCTTTTTCAAAGAAATATAAATTATGGTCATTTCTATTTAATTGATGATGACGATTTAGAAAAAATCGTCATTAACAATAAAGTAAAGACTGGTATTTCTTTTGATGTTGCTAAGAAGGTGTTAGCTGATCTAGCCCGTAAGAGCGTTGATGTTATCATCAGTGCTAACTGTAATGTGGGCTTACTTAGTGTAGAAGCAAAAGAAAGTGTTCCTAAATCTAATTTAGTAAATGTTTCTTCACTAGTTTCAAAAAAGATTGAAGGTTGCCTTGATACGAATGATTCCATTCGTACAAATGGCAAAGGAAAGGTAAATATAATAGCTGATAAAGAATTTGATTTAAATATCGCTAAGAATTTACTCGATTGTAAATATTATATTTTACCTAAACATGAAATTGATAATAAGAAGAGAGGTACAAAATGAGAAAATATTTGCCTTTAATTAAAACATGTTTCGTTTTAGCATTAATACTATTGACTTCAATTATCGCAATCGTATTAATTGCTTATACTGGCACATTAAAGAATGATTATGCTGCTGGTAACGATATTACTAGCGCTTTAGCTGATGTTCAAGGTAGCGCAGCTATGGTTTTAGTATTTTTAGTTATTTTACTTGCATCAACTGCTTTTATTTTAATTGATGTATACGTTAAAGAATCTGATCGTAACTATACTACTCAGCTTCAACAGTTAATTGGTTCTATCGACCAACAAACTTCACCTGATAAGATTGAATTTTATGCTGACCGCTTAATTAAGTTTGTAGCTAAAACTGCTATTAGACAAAAATCATCACTTAAGACAGTTTATGCAGGCTTACATGATATGTATTTAATCAAAGCGATGAAGTCTGAAGAAGAAATGAAGAAGTTTAAAGACTATATGGCAATCTTAGTTAAAGCATATGCCGAAGGTAATGGTATGACTAGTGCCTATAGCGGTAATAAGATTCAAAAGATCGCAGAAGCTGCTGCTTTATATGATATTGGTAAACTTGCTATCCCAGGTTACATCTTATATAAAGAAACAGTATTAACAAAAGAAGAATATGATATCGTTAAAAAGCATGTTAAGTACGGATATGATTTAATTCAAGCAATTAAACCAGATTGTGCTTTAGGTTCATTTGAACAATATGCAAGAGATATCGTAGGATACCACCATGAAAGATATGATGGTAAAGGTTATCCTTACGGCCTAATCGGTGATAACATTCCATTCTTAGCTAGAGTTGCTACTTTAATCATGACATATGAAGCTGTCACTAAAGAGCGTCCATTCAAGAAACCTTTATCTCACGAAGAAGCAGTACTTTTAATTAACAATGAAAAGAATCGTCAATTTGACCCTAAAGTTGTTAAGGCATTTAATGGTGTTGAACAAGAGTTCAAACGTATTAAAGAAAAGACTAAAGGTGCTGGTATCAACGCAAGACATCGTCAAATCGTTGACATTGACCTTGTTGAAGACAACAAGTTAACTGAAGAAGAAAAGAAGGTTGAAGTTGTTGCTCCAAAAGAAGAACACATCGATAAGAATGCTATCGAAGTTGAAGCTCCTGGCGTAACTAAGAAAGAAGAAGTTAGCGCTGAAGACATCTACAAGCAATATGGTATTGAAGTACCAGTTAAAGAAGAAAAGCGTATCAAGCTAGAAAAGAAGAATAATGCAAGCGCTGATGACGACTTTATCGAAATGGATGTTAAAGAAGATAAATAGAAATTTAAAAAGGATTTGGAAATTCCAAATCCTTTTTATATTTATCTTTTAGCAGCCTTAAGTGTTTCTGGGCTAGCTTTTTCCATTTGTGCGATCATTTGCTCTACTTTATCAGCGTTAGAATATGACCAAGTGTATGGTAGGTTTTCAAAATAGTCACCTGTTTTGAATTTCGTTGGGTGATATTTTAGTTCGCCTGTTTGTTTGTAGTTACGATATGTATCTATTAATTCATAGAAGTCACAAGTGAACTTCTCTGTATTAACTCTATATACGTTTCTACTATACTCAAATATATCAGCAATATTGTTATTAGCTAAGAATGTACGAAGTGAAAAGCATGCTACATGGAAGTTATTCATTAGCTTTTTATCATCAAGGGCATCTGGCCAAATATCATCGGCAATTGCCATCCAACCAATTGATTTACCTTGATTATTAACTAAATATGCTAATAATTCTTTAGCTTTAGATAAGTTAAAGTTAAGAAGTTTGCCATTTACGAAAATATCAAATCCACCAAAGCATCTAATAAAGATTTTAGTTTGTGGATCTTGAGGCATTCTTTCGTTAATCTTATCGATTGTTCGCTCTAATCTAACTTTAGATACAGGTTTTAAGCAATAATCGATAGCATTTAATTCAAATGCTTCAATTGCATATTGGCTATATGCAGTAACAAATACGATTTGAATTTTTGGATATAATTCAATTACTTCTTGAGCAAGCTCTAGTCCAGTCTTACCAGGCATTTCAATATCCATGAATACAACATCTACATCTTTATTCTCAGATAAGAACTTCATGAATAATGCTTGATCGTTGAAAGCACCAACAACTGTAACATCTTGGAATGCTCTTAAATGAAAGGCTAGGTTCTCAACCGCTAATCTTTCATCATCAATTAATACTACATTTATCATTGATTTTCACTTCCTATATATTAATTATAGTGATTTTAATTTAAAAATACAAGTAAAAATAGTTTTTATGTTTTTCGCATTGCAAAAAATACAAAAAATAATGTTAAAAAAAGCTAAAAAAATAGCGTTTTTAATAATTATTTTTTTATACTCCTTTGACATCTTGAAGTAATAGTGTTATAATCTAAAAAGTAAGAAGTATATACTCACGGCGTATGCGCCGGAAAAGAGGAATAAATGAACGCTGAAGAAATCAAAAAAGTTGAAAAGACTAAGAAAATTATAAATACAGTTATTACAGTAGTGTTCGCCGTATTCATGGTTCTAATCTTAGTATTTGTAATTGTTCAATTACAAATGAAAAAGAATGTAGAAAACGGATTACCTAATGCATTCGGTGTTAGTTTCGTTAGAGTAGAGTCTGACTCTATGGCGAGTCAGTACGCTAAAGACTTAAACGAAAAGAATAACACAAATGAATATGGTAAAGGTTTCGATAAGGGCGATATCATTGTAGTAAAAGCTTTAAAGAATGCAGAAGCTGTTAAAGCATATGGATTAAAAGTTGGCGATATAATTACTTATCGTGGTACAATAGTACAAAATGATACTGTTGTAGCAACATTTATTACCCATAGAATCGTAAGTATTGATGAAACAAATTTAGTTGTATTTACTCAAGGTGATAAGCAAGTTTCATTAAACGTTGAGGATCAGCCTGCTACTAGAGTATATTTTGATGAAATCGCAGGTGTTTATAAGAGTAACATCAGATTTAAAGGCTTAGCTGATTTCATGGATTCTAAATGGGTATTCTTTGTATTCATTATTGTTCCACTACTATTATTCTTAATGTTTGAAATCTTTAGTTTTATTAAAGCATTAAAGAATTATCGTAGTGAACAAAAACAACTTGAAGCTAGTCCTACTTTAGAAGAGGCTGAAAAGACTTCAGCTGATCTAGAAGCACAGCTTGCTGCTTTGCAAGCTCAACTAGCTGCTAAGAAGGCTGAAGAAGCTAAAGCAGCTGAAGAGGCTCCTGCAGAAGAAAATAATACGCCTGAAGGTGAATAATATGAAAGACCAACATCGTTGGTCTTTTTCTTATATATAATAAAGAAAGCCAAGGATTATTCCTTGGCTTTAGTTTTAATTACTTTTAGTGTTATCGTATGTTAGGCTTTTCTTTGGAATAGTAATTGTTACTACTGTTCCAACACCGATCTTTGATTCTAGTTTAATTGTTCCATCTAAGTATAGGCTTAATCTATCTTTGATGTTATTAAATCCAACACGTTTAGAATCTTTTAATGTTTCAATATCAAATCCTAAACCATTGTCTTTAACTCTAATGTAAACGTTCTTTTTATCTTGATAAGTAGATAAGATGATTACACCGCCACCAACTTGTTTTGATATGCCATGCTTTACGGCATTTTCAACAAGTGGTTGAACAGATAGTGGTGGGATCTTAATATCTGTTACACCTAAATCATAGATGCACTTGATATTATCACCGAATCTAGTTTGCTCGATATTGATATAAGTTTTAATGTGATCAATTTCATCTTCTAGATTGATAAGATTTGGCATCTTATTGAATTCTAGTCTATTTCTTAAATAGAATGAGAATTCTTCAACAAGTTCACTCGCTTTTTCTGGGTTAGTATTACATAATGATTGAATTGAGTTTAATGTATTATAGATGAAATGTGATTGAATTTGTGAATTCAAGAATGTGAATTCAGTATCTCTAATCTTATCTGTTAATTCTTTAGTTAAACTTGATTGTTCTGCGTCTTTTTCTCTTAAATATGAGTTAAGTACTGTTAACATGATACAAGCAAGTAAGAATACTGTTGATAAAGAAGAAGTATTATAAGTTGCTATAGGTGATAGCAAGAATATTTCATAGAAGTAACATAATATTGTTTCAACTAAGAAGAATGTAATTGTAATTTGTAATGTTGGTTCTTTTGGAGAATTCTTCAAATATTGAATAGCTGAATAAATTAAACCCCCAATTGCTACTACACATACAGCAATGAATAAATAATTAACATATTGAACTGGAGTAAATATTCCAGTTGCTACAACTACAACATTTGATCCTAAGAAGATATATTCAGTAATTCCAAGTTTCTTTTGACAAATATCAGTTCTAGCTAAAACAGCATAAACTGTTGTACAGCCAAAGTAACAGAATAGTTTAACTAATTTCTCAATTGTTCCTGGAAGTGGTGGAATTGCTAAGAATGTTGTTTGACCATTAAACAAAATGGCACCGATTGTAGATATATTTAAAAAGGCTAATAATAGGTTTCGCATTATGTTTCTTCTAGAGAAACATAATAATAAGAAATACAAAGTAAGTAATGAACAAATTACAACACCAATTAGATAAACTGATTGGAAACTAAATATACTAAAGTGACCAGCAACACCATCTAAATAAAAATCACTTACGAATGCATAATATGCTTCAGAATTATTAGCAAGTTCTACAACTATTTCTAATTCATCATCTTCGTATGCATATGGTTGATTATAACCATCTAGGATAACTTTATTACCATCTTTAGTTACTAAATAGTTATCAGCTCTAACAAGCTGACCATTGAAATAAACTGCATAACCTTTTAGGAATGAATTTGAGCTGCAAGCTAAAATCTTTCCTTTAGGAATACCATTAACTACCATTCTATAAGAATAATAGTTAGTAGTAGAACCTTTCTTTAAACTCTTAGTTAAAGAAGAAAGATAATTTTTTTCTAATGTATTGATATCTTTGTTTTCTGATATGATTAGGGTATCTTTATAAACTTCCCAATCACCAGTGATGATGTATGGGTCATCATCATTAAATTTGATGATTTCACCAACCCCATCTGTGCATTTAACTACTTTTGTGTTGATGCTTATTATGTCAGCTACTAGCAATCCAAGCAAGATTACACTGGCTACCACAATAATAATTGTTGTTATGGTTTTTGATCTCATATTTTAACCTCTTTTTCTTATTTATACATAATAGATTATACAAGTTTTTGGATATTATGTAAATGAATAAAAAGTAAAGTAAATATTTTTAAAAATTATATCAATATTAATCATTGGTTAATAGTCTATATAGTATAATGTTGTTAGAATAAGTAAAAAGGGGTGGTGCATTTTGGCATTATATAAGAATCCAAAGGCAAGAATGGTCGCACGTATCGTAATCTTTTCTACAAGCGCCATTATTGCAATCATGTTACTTCTTTCATATTATGGATTAAATGTAGGTACATTTACTGTTGTTATTGATAACGAACAACAAACATCAGCCGAAATGTTGTTAAGTGAAACTGCTGATTTCAAGAAGACTTCACAAAGATTAAATGCAGTTCAAGCACTTGACCTAGATTGTCTAGGAGTAGAAGACTACGAACTAGTTGCAACTAATCCAGAAATAAAGGACGATATTCCTCAAGAAATATTAGCACAATTAGAAGATTTAGTTGGTGGTAGTCAAAACCAAGAAGGATATTTCTGTTATACATTCTATGTATTAAATTCGGGCAATACTAATTTTGATTATACGATGGACCTAAACATTAACTCTACAAAGAATAATGCGGATGCAGCTATTCGTATAATGTTAGTATGGGATCGCGAATATAATAATGAAAAGAGTGGTATTGAAGATATTCGTAAGGTGTATGCGAAAGCTCAAGGTAATAAACCTGGACAAACACCAAATGCTTTAGATTATTGTTCTGACGACAGATTTGCAAGTTCTACTAAGATCTTTACAGAAAGTAGATATTTCTTCACTGTAGGAAGTGTAGACAAAGTATCTATTCTAATGTGGATCCACGGATGGGATGATGATGCAACTGATGAAGTTAAGAGCGGTAAGATAAGATTAACATTAAGATTAAGAATTACAGATGTTTTGATTAATTAATTTAATCAAAACATCCTTTTTTTATAGGTATATTAATGATTAATTAATAGTTGGTTAATGTATTGTGTATTATAATGTAATTGTAAATAAGTGATACGGATATGGTGTTTACAAAAACCTTAAATATCGGTTAATACTGAATTAATACTTGGTTAATGTATTGCTTGGTATAATGGTAGTGTAAATGAAACTTATTCGAGTTTACAAAGAAATTGACAAAAAAATAAGGAGATAAAAAATGAAAAATCTTAAAAAATTAGTTATCGCAAGTTTTATGTTAGTGATTGCATTCGTTGCAGTAGTATCTTCAACATATGCATGGTTTACTCAAGGACAAGATGCTAAAGTATCTGAAATCTCAATTGGTGTTGTTGATGCAAGCAAGTCTATCTTAATCAGTAAAGATAATAGCTCATGGGTTAGAGAACTTGATCTTGGATTTGATGGAAAGATCACTCCAGTAACTATGAATGCTACAGCAAGTGGTTCAGATTTCACTAATCCAGTATTCTACCAAATTGTTTGGGATGACGAACTTATTCCTTCATATGGTGACGCTGTTGAACTAGTTGAAAATACTGATAGCGATTACGAAAGCTTTGTTCAATGCGAAGCTACAGATGAATTCGATGAAACAGTTATTTATTATGTAGAAGATAGTGAAGCTGAGAGTGGCTATTCTGCAATTGAAATCGATGAAGATACATTTGATGCTGCTCCAACTACTTATTATACTAACAACGCTGACAAAGCAGGTTACATCAAATTTGATTTATACTTCCAAATCAATGTTGCTAATACAAGCGAATGGGATGGAACAAAGTTACATATGGATTTAACAGGATTAAAAGCATACGATCTTGATCCAACAACTGGCGAATTAAAGAAATTAAATAATGAACCTATTAATAATGAAGATGCAGTTAGCAGCTTTAGAATGGCTGTTTTAAGTAATGGAAAACTAGTAAAAATTATTGAAAATCAAGTTGCTGATATTGACAGTGAAGCTGAAGGTGATCAAAACGATGGTAGATATGGTGTTGGTCGTCAATTCAATATCAACAATGCATGGATGCAAAAAATGTCAAATGCAAGCGAAAATGATGTTCATACATTTGTTGCACCAGATGCTGCTACAAACGCAACTAAATATGAATTAAAGGCAAAATATAACGAAGATGCTTACAGCTTAACTGCACCACACAATGTTGCTACAGGTGCTGGTAATTATGAATACTTTTTATCAATCGAAGGTTCAGATACAGTTGCTGATACAGCATTATTCTGGAAATCTGATGATGGATTAACAAGAACTTATAAACTTACTATTTATGTATGGATGGAAGGCTGGGATGGCGACAATGTAAATGCTGCTGCAAGTTGTCAATACCGCTTCGGTTTATCCTTTCGTGCAGAGTAAACCAAATTTATAATAATTAAAAATATTTAAAATAAACTGCTATTAATCTCAACTGCTTAGGCAGTTGAGATTTAGTATATTAAAGGAATAAAAGTATTTAAAAATATAGTAATTTATTGTATAATGTATATATAGTGAAATACTAAGAAAGGAGCTATTTATATGGCGGCTTTTGCAAGATATTTTCTTGAATTATTTGCTCAAATATGGAGAGATATCGTAGAGTGGTTTAAAGGGTTATGGACTACATTATTCGTTAATGTATTCAATAACGTTGTAGTTTATTTCCGTGATATCCTTGGAAACTATAAAAGAGATTTTGGATTCATGGGTTGGCTACTATGGGTATTCTCTAGTTTATTAATCATAGCATTAATATCATTTATATTCTTTAGATTATATTTATTAATCAGAAAGTATATAATTGTTCGTAAAACTGAAATTGAGAAAGATGATTTAAGAGAAGAAATAGCTATTTTAAATGAAAAGGTAGCGCAAGCTATTAGTGAAAAGAATAGTATTTTAGCATTAAAGGTTTCACAATATAATGGTACAGCTCCTATCACTCAAGCATACGGCGGAAGTTCAGGAGCACCTGACACTAGTGATGCTAGATTCTCTAAACTTGCTGCTATTGATGCTAAATATGGCGGAAGTATTCAAGAAATCAATATGACTATTGATGACATGGTAACACTTCCTGAATTAATTCAAAGATTCTTAGACTATTCATGCTCAAGATTACACCTTTACTACAAAGCACCTACAATTAGATATTTCTTTGCTTCAATGGCTTGTAGTAAGATCATAATTCTTGAAGGTGTATCTGGTACTGGTAAAACATCACTACCTTATGCCATGAGTAAGTTCTTTAAGAATAACGCAGAAATCGTATCTGTTCAACCATCTTGGCGTGACAGAGCCGAACTTCTTGGTTATTTAAATGAATTCACTAAGAAATTTAATGAAACTGACTTCTTAAAAGCAGTTTATGAAGTATTATATCGTAAAGATATTAACTTCATCGTACTAGACGAAATGAACTTAGCCAGAATCGAGTACTATTTCGCAGAGTTCTTGTCAATCATGGAAATGCCTGATCCATCTGAATGGAGAATTGACTTAGTATCTAACGTACTTGATGATGACCCTAAGATGTTAATCAACGGTAAACTACTAGTTCCTCAAAACGTTTGGTTTATCGGAACAGCCAATAAGGATGACTCAACATTCACGATTACCGATAAGGTATATGACCGTGCTATGCCGATCGAGTTCTTAAAGAAAGGTGAAGCATTTGAAGCCCCACCTACTGATCCAATCAATATGAGCTATGAATACTTAGATAACTTATTTAGACAAGCTAAAGAAGATTATCCAGTATCACAAGCATTACTAGAAAAGTTTGAAAAGTTAGATGAATATATGATTGATCATTTCAAACTAGCATTTGGTAACCGTATCTTAAAACAAATCTATGAATTCATTCCTGTATTTGTAGCATGCGGTGGAACAGATTATGATGCACTAGATTATATGCTAGCTCGTAAAGTATTAAGAAAATTTGAAAGTTTGAACTTAGCTTTCTTAAAAGATGAATTAGGAGAGTTGATATTAGAGTTAGCTAAGAGATTTGGTAAAGGTAAATTACCTGAATCAACAGAGTACATTAAGGCTCTACAAAAGATGGTATAATCTTTTAAATTAGAACTAATTTTTTAATAGATATAAATAAATATGGAGGATCTTGACATATGGCAGGACAAAAAGTTGATTATGCAAAGAAGTATTTGGAGAAGGTCAACAGTAAGCTCGTTGCTGTAGATGGCCAAGATCCTTTTTACGAATTTTGTAGTAATGCAATAAACGGTGGAGATAATATTCTCTTCCAAAAATATAGAATGGAAACAAGACTATTTGACTTCGACTGGATTAACGCAGTAGAAGATTCTTTGGATAAGATTGATAACATCATTAGAAATCCAAAATCATTCATTAAAGAAGATCAAGAAGTTGTTCCAATTGAAAAAGCTAAAAGAACAGGCTATGAAGCTGTTAAGCATCTATCAAGCCATTCACAATTTGTGAAAGAAGTTACACCTGATGGTTTTATTAGACCTTCTAAGATTTTAACTTCTGAAAGAAACATTGATTATGCAATCTATGAAAATAGATTCGTTAAGACATTACTTTTAAAACTAGTTCCATTCGTAGAAAAAAGATATGATGCACTAGTTAAACTAATGAATTCAGATTATTTCAATAAAATGAATTCAAAATCCAAATTTAACTTCAATGGTACTGATGTAGAGTACGAACTAAACATGAGTATCCATCGTAAGATTAACGATGGTGATAAAGCTGAACATAATGCTTTATTACTAGAACGTGCAAAAATAGTTAGACAAAGGGTTATGGGCTTCTATACTTCAGAATTTATGGCTAACTTAGCCAGTGCTCGTGAAGTATTCCCACCAATCCAAAGAACTAATATTTTAATGAAGGAACCTAACTACCATAAATGTTACCAACTATGGGCATACATTGCGGAACAAGGTGAATTCAAATATGAAATAGATGTTAAGGAAGCAGAAGTTGACTTCTCTAGAGAATATAAAGAGCAAGTTAAGCACTTAACATTACTTGCTTATGCTGTTTCTGCCGCAAACGACCCTGCGTTTGCTAATGCAGCCTTTGATAAGAATGTATTTGTTCCAATTAAACCAAAAGAAATGAAGGTTTTAAAGGATCTTGATGAAGAAGCTAGAGATAATAGCTTAAAGATGGAAACAGATATCATCAATGAATTCTATTATCAAGAAGCAAGAAAATTATATCGTAAAAACATTGATTCAATGGTTAATGATGGTGAACCATATCATATCGCTCTAAAAGATGTATACATGCAATCTACAAAGATTACCGATGCCATCTTTACTAGCTTACTAGAAGTACCAGATGATGTTAAGGATTCACCAGTAGCCTTACTAAGATTCAAGAAACGTAAACTTGAAGCATTCAAAGCCATCATTAAGTTCAAAGAACAAGATATGAACAAATGGCGTAAGGCTCAGAACAAATTAGAAAATGATATTATTAAAGATACAGTTAAAGCTAATATCGCTTTAGGTATTAAAGACAAAGAAACTCTTGAAAAAGAAAGAAAAGCAGCTGAACAAGTATTAGCTAAAGAAAGAGCTAAGGAAGCTGCAAGACTTAAGAAAGAAGCTGAAAAGCAAAAAGCTAAAGAAGCTATCGAAAAAGCTAAAGCTAAAGAAGCTGCTAAGAAAGCAAAAGAAGCAGAACAAGCAAGACTTGCTAGAGAAGCTGCTAAACAAGCTCGCGAAGACGAAAGAATTCGTAAAGCTATGGAAAAACAAGAAAGAGAAAGATTAGCAGAAGAAAAGAGATTAGCTAGAGAAGCTGCAATGGCTGAAAAAGCTAAATTAGCTGAAGAAAAGAGACTTGCTAAGGAAGCTGAAGAAGCTGAAAAAGCAAGAAAAGCTGAAGAAGCTAGAATTGCTAAAGATTCTATTGAAAGAGAAAAGAACAATAAAGCTGTAGCTGAAGCTAAAGCAGCAGCTATTGCCAAAGAAAAAGCTGAAAAAGAAAAAGCAGAAAAAGAAAAGAATAAACCTAAAGAAGAAAAGAAAGAAGATTATTATAGCGACTTAGTAGATATGTTCGAATTTGGTGTTGCTCCTGAAAAAGAAGAGGAACAAGAACCTGAATTTGCAGAACAACCTATTGAAGAACCTGCTTCTGAAGAAGTTCCTGAAGAACAACCTCAAGAAGCTGCTCCTGAAGAACCAGTAGCTGAAGAAGCACCAGTTGAAGAAGCACAAGAGGAAGCTCCAGCTGAGGAAACTCCTGAAGAACAACCTCAAGAAGAAGTTCAACCTGAAGAACCTCAAGAAGAATCAGTTGAAGATGCTCCAGCAAGTGAAGAACCTACTGAAGATCAACCTGAAGAGCCTCAAGAAGAATCAGCTGAAGAGGCTCCAGCAAGTGAAGAACCTACTGAAGATCAACCTGAAGAGCCTCAAGAGGAACCAGCTGAAGCTGCTCCAGTAGATGAAGAACCTGAAGCTGAACAAGCTGAAGAAATTCCAGAAGAAGCTCCTGCTGAGGAAGCATCTGAGGAACAACCTTCTGAGGAAACTCCAGAGGAAGAACCTCAAGAAGAACCTAGTGAAGAACAACCTGAGGAAGAATCAGAAGAACAAAATGATGAACCTCAAGAAGATAAAGCTGAAGAAGGTAGTGAAGAAGATAAACCTAGAAGAAGGGGATTATTTGCTAATCTATTCGGTAGAAGAAATAATGGTAATGAAGAATAATGAATAAGGTACGTAATATTGTTGTTGCTATTCCTGCTATTATCTTCGTATTAGCAATTATTCTAATCTTTAAAATATCTTTCTCTTTACAAAAAGGTGAAGTACCAAAAGTATTTGGCCTAACTTTTATGGAAGTTCAAACTGGAAGTATGGAACCTAATATTCACCAATATGACTTTATTATTAATAAAGCCAAGAAGGAATATAAGGTTGGAGATGCTGTATCATTCTATTATGATTTAAACGGTGATGGAAAAGATGAATCAGTAACTCACAGAATTATATCTTTTAATAATGATGGCACTATCACCTTAAAAGGTGATGCTGCTGTATCAGATACAGATATCCAAGTTATTACTAGTAATCAAATTATTGGTAAAGTAATTTACAGAAGTAGTAGAATAGGTAAATTATTTACTACTAATATCTTTAAGAATCGTAACTTCTTGTTTATGTTCTTAATTGGGTCTTTAATTATTTTCATGATTTATCAATCATTTAATATCTTTAAGTTATTAAAAGAAGATAAGAAATTAGAAAATGAAGCAGTAGAAGAACCTACTGAAGAAGTAAAAGAAGAACAAAGTAGTGAAGATATTGAAGCTGAGATTGCAAGGCTTCAAGCTAAGCTTAAAGAAAAAGAAGAGGAAAAGAATGAATAACGTAGTATTATACGAACCAGAAATTCCTCAAAATACTGGTAATATCATGAGAACATGTGTTGCTTCCAACACAACTCTTCATTTGATTGAACCTTTAGGGTTTAGCTTAGATGAAAAAGAAATAAAAAGAAGTGGAGCCAATTATATTAAAGATTGTAATTACATCATTTATAAGAATTGGGAAGACTTCTGGGAAAAAAATAAAGATAAAGGCAGTTTTTATTTCTTAACAAGATATGGACATCATACGATGTATGATGTGGATGTTAAGGATATAAATAAAAACTATTACTTTATTTTAGGAAAAGAATCAACTGGCATTCCAAAAGAGTTATTATTAGAGCATTTAGATGAATGTATTAGACTACCTATGAGTGACAAAGTTAGAGCCCTAAATGTAAGTAATGTTGCTGCCATCATGGTTTATGAAGCTTTAAGGCAGCAGGGGTTTGTTGGCTTAGAATTTGAAGAACCGGAAAATTTTAAGGGCAAACACTATTTGGAAAAATAATTATTGTTTGAAAAAGATGTGCTATGCCTAGCACATCTTTATTCATTTATTATGTATTTTAGGAAGGAGGGATTGCTGTGGGCTTTTTTAGAAAATTTAAGATTTTAATTCCTAGTTTAATAGCTATGTTTATAACATTAGCTATGGGTGCTACTGTGGCAATCACTTATGCCTGGAGTACAACCAATAGAAATGTTATTGGGGAAGGTGACACAGTTAATGTTAACTTACCTCTAATCGTTTTAGCATCAGATAGTTACGAACCATTAGAAGATCAAACTACTATTGCATTTTCTGATTTAGAAGCAAATGGTTTTGGTGTTAGTATTAACTTTAGTCCGCTAAATGTATTATATCCTGCTACAACTAATGATGGGATTACATTTAGATATGCTACTAATGTAGATACAAATGGTCAGTCACTACCTGCTACTGATAACATTGATACATATGAGGCCGTTGATGCTTTATATGAAAGATATTTCTTCTTAGAAAAATCGTTTTATTTAGTATCGGCTTATACTCAAAATGTATCAGTATATTTAAGTTCTGTTGAGTTTTATGCAGGTACAGAAAATAGTAGCTTATATAAATCGATTAGACTTTGTGCTACTTGCGGAAACACTAAATGTATCATTAGTGATAATGATGGTCAGGCATATCCTGCAAATGGCCCAGAAACGGTTGCAAGTACGGACCCAGCAATTAGAGCATCAAACATTGGAAGAAGCACATTTATTGTTAACCTACCAGCAATGCAGAAGGATGAACAAGATAATTATTACTGCACACCAGTATTAGTTACTTTTAGAATTTGGATTGAAGGCCAATCACCATATGCAGTTGTTGCCTATTCAGGACATGCATTTGGTGTAAATGTTGATTTTGATATTAGATAAATAAAAATATTTATTAAAATATTTGGAAAGGAGTATGGATGAGAAAAGAAATAATTAGAAATTTTGTTTTCTTGGCTATAACTGGTTTATTTCTTTTAGCTATTTTAGTAATAGTTGTTATGCCTAAGACTAGAGCTTGGCTATTAGAAAATAAACACGTAGATGTAGATTCTCATCTCATCTATGCGATTAACCAAGGTTATGGTGATGACTTAGTATCACTAAATAACTTATCAAGAATTTATCAATCAAGTGATGAAACAGTAACTCAAGTTACTTTCATCCCTGGTGAACAAGTTTATTATACATTCGTATTTAAAGTAGCTGCTAGCGACTATATCGCTAGTAAAGCTGATTATCATGCAAGCTTAGTTATAAGAGGTGAAGCAAGAGAGACTGCTACTGCAAATTCAGGAGATTATTTATCGTTTCTCCATGACTGTGCGGTTTTAGAAGATTCTTGTTTATTTGCAGTTTTACACCGTGGTGAAACAGCAAACGGTGAGGATACGATTATTTATTATGATATTGTTAAGTATCATAACGAAAATGGTACTTATTCAATTAATGAAGAAGGCGAAATATCTGCTTTTAGCAGTGAAACAACGGGGGCTGTTTTAAGCAATGATGCAGTTGAATCATTCTGTCCTGATAAAACAACTAGCTCAATTGGAGCTGAGTTTGATGTAACGATTCCAATTGTTCCAATTAGTAATGATTTACTTTATCATGAAGCCGGTAATGATTACATATTCTTTATGTTATATGTACAAATTACTTATATTGATACTGGTATTAATCAAAATGAACAAATGGATTCAACTCTGACTATTAACGGATCAAGTTTACTTTGTAAAAACTAAGAATAAGTAATTTGGAAGGAGGAAAATATGAAAAATAAGAAGATGATAATCTTAAGCTTTCTTGCACTAATCGTTTTATTTGCATCAATGATTAGTGTCACTTTTGCGTGGTTCTATTTTCCAAGTTCTAAAAACTTGATTATTAATACGGTACCAGAACTTGAAATTGATATTGATCTATATCATTTGGAAGCAAATGATGAAAGTGGTTCTTATCTATTTAGAAAAATAAATGCCCAAAATGGAAAACTAACAGTTGATTCTAGTTTAGTATTCTTCCACTGGGGAACAGAATTTATTTGCGAATCAAATAAAGAAGATTATTATGCGATCGTAGCAACATATGATTCAAGTGAATTTAGCGCTCAAGGTAACTTAAAAGCAATGTTAGATGCTACTATTGTATGTAGTTCTGAATCTTACTATGAAGATGAACAAACTGGCGAAATGATTAACTTTAGAATTCCAGTTGTGCAAATTGCTTATGCATTTGCGAATTCAAATAGCCTTAACTTAACACAAAGTGTAGCAACAGCTGAAGCAAGAGGTGCTACATATACTGATATTAGTATGTTAGGTGAAGATGATCAGGCTAATGCTTCATTTACTGTAACAGGGAATGTGGAACAAGTGTTGAGTGGACTTAATTCAGCGCAATATGTTCAAAACTATACAAATGAAGAAGAACAAGCAACTTCAAGAATTAAAGTTATTATCTTTATCAAAGTTACAGCTGATGAAGATTATGTAACTGAATCATTATTAGATATTGAAAGAAACTTCGGTAGCGATTTAGCAATCGTCGTTAGCAACGAGTTAACTATCAATACAACATTCAGAAGCGTTCCAAAGAACGCAAATGCGGGAAATTAGAGGTGAAGCGATGAAAAAAGTATTTACTCTAATTAAGATTGCTTTAGTAGTATTAGCACTATTCTTTAGTGTTACAATTGCCACATATGCATATTATGAATATTATGGCAAATATTCTAATGTTATTAATATTACCGGAACAATTAAGCTAGATGCCTTCGATGTATTATATCCAACATTAAGAGAAGATGATACATATGGTATCACTCCAGAAAACCCTTATGTAATTGATAATGTAGCGAGACTTCAAAACTTAATTCAATTAAATAACTCCGGTAAACTTAAGAAATATAAAGATGATTATTACAAGAAATATGGAATTACAATTGATAAATTCTATTTCTGCTTAGAATTTGATGCTCAACAGATTCCACAAATCCTTGATTTAGCAAATGAAGGTTTGTTTGAATCAATTGGTAACAATGATTATCCATTTGAAGATGAACTTGCTGGTATCGTATATGGATACGAACTAACTAGTGGTAATATCGTATACTTAAGTGGTTGCTTACCAAAAGTACAAATTAAGGTTGAAAATGACCTTGTTTATGTAAATGGTTTAGCAGATTCATCACTAAATGCAGCTGATTTTACTAATGGTATTTATTTAAAAGCTGAGCGTTTATACGATGCAACAGCATTTAATCCAAATAATCCAGATAGTATTGTATTTGATGCTAACTCATCAACTACTTATATTAGTATTAAAGATGTAACGCCAATTCATCAAGTTATTGCTAATGAACAAATTACTGTTCCAATCGAACAAATCGATGTTGGATTTATTAGCAAGATTGCAAGCAATGCTTCAGTGCATGATTTAATCCTTTACAATATTTCAATTAACTGTATTGAAGACGTAGAAGGATCTACACATAATTTATTGAAAGAATTATTCGCATTATTAGAAGGTCACCACTTTGCGGATACTGAAAACCATTCAGATGAAAAGCATATCGGTATTTTTGCTGGTCATATCGATGGTAATGCTAGCGATATTTCTGTTGGTGGTACAAGTACCATCAACATTGATACGCCAGAAGTTAACTATTATTCTAACTATATGACAGTTGGATACATTTATGACTTCGCAACTATCGGTGGTGTAACATTTAACACTCTTCAACAAGATAGTTTCTTAGAGGGTGGTAGCGTATCTGGTTGCTTATTTGCTGATGACATTTATGCATCTGTTGCGGATGATGCAGAATTTAGTACTGCTGATGGAGCTAAACATTACGCTTTAGTAAATATTTCATCTAATACTACTCATGGCTGGCCAGGAGTTGCTAATGGACAATTTAGTTATGGCTCATTCATGTTCTTACTATCGGCTAACGATGATACAGTAACTAACATTTGGAATGGCAATAATGCTTATAAATTATTAAACGATGAAGGTTATACAATTACTGGATCAGTATTATTCTGTGCTGATGAATATCGTTATTCACCAGATCAACAAGCTGGTGGATCAATTATTCCATCATCAGCCAGTGTAAAAGAAATGCTATTCAATGGTATTAGTAGCTTAAAAGCTACTGGATCAGTAATTGATGCTGGTAAATATTTAATCGTAGCTAAAGTCGCTGATAATTCGCGCGATGGGGGCTATGCATATTACGCAATTAAATTAAAAGCTAGTGATGATGGAACCGGTAACGCAGTCTATACACTTGATGCTACAAGTTCAGCTGATGTTACTGAATTCATCCTAGATGATAGTGGTACTGTATCTTTATATCAATCAGCATTATGGAATGTAGATGTAGCATCAACTACACCTGTATTTGAAAACTGTAGATATGAAAATATATGGTTAAACCGTGATGAAAATGGTTTAGGATTTGGCGCATATAGCGGTGATGAAAATGATCATCTATTCCAATATAGTGCTGCTAATAATCATTTATACTACAACGTAACAACTGGTGAAGTAACTACTCAGTACTATGTTGCTTATGATGATGCAACAGGTGAATGGGCAATTACTAGCGATGTAGCAGATGCTGCTACGATTGAAATGTATCATGTAGCCGATGGTTACTATGTAAACTTAGTAACTAGCGTTAGTGATATTGAGGAAAATGGCGACTATGTAATCGTTGCTCGTAGCGGCTCTACTTCATATTTACTTGGTATTGATAATACTGATGGAATAATTTCAGATAGTTTTGCTCATGTAGATAAAGAATTTACTACTGCATCATTCCCATCATTAATTACTCTTAGCGAATATGAAGCAATGCGTAATTACGTATGGAACGTTCAATCAGCATCAAATGGTGTTGCATCATTTGTAGATAAAGCGAGTCTAACATACTACTTAACTACAAACGATGGTGCTCTAGATTTATCTACTACATCAGCTAACTGGACATATGCACAACTTGCAACTGGAGGAACACTTACTAACAGTAATTTATATTTGAATTATTCACATAATTCAGAATCATTAACTACATGCTTTGGTGTAGGTTCTAGTTCTTATACAATCTATTTATATAGATTAGAACCAGTCGATGATACTCCTTTATATATTACTTATGAAGGTGCTAAGTATCTTGATGCAGATTCATCACCAATTGATGCTGGTACATATGCCATCATTGGTGTTAATGGTAATAATTATTATGCATTAGGGCTAAATAATACAAATAATGTAGTATCAACTGCTACTAATGTAAATGGTGCATCAACCTTAACTAATTATTATCATTGGACAGTTGCGGAACAAACATCAACACCGACATTTAGGAATGAGCAATCTACTGGTAGATTCTTGAATCATAATGGTACAACTATTAATTCTGCAACAACATCAGCAACTTGGATGTATGACTCACAATATTACCGTGTATATTATAAGAATGGTGATACAACATATTACCTAACTACTAATAACGCTGGTACATTTTCACTGCAAACAAGTTTAGGTGTAGCAGGTTATTCTTATGAAGTAAGGTTATACAAATGCGTTACAAAGCATCAATTCAGTGGTGTAAGTATAGCAACTGAATTTATTGATGGCAATTATTATTTAGTATCATATGCAGATTTATCAGACACATCTAAATCGCAATTCTTAGTTGGATATCGTAATGAAGGCGGCTCACAAGTATTAGATAGATATAATTTCTCTGATAAATATACAATTACAGGTACTATTAATAACAACAGTAATGCAACAATCACTACAACAGCTGATATGATGAATTATGCGTGGTTGAGCATTGAAAATAATAATGGAACTGCGCAACGTCCTGAATATTATTATTATTTATATAATGCTGGATACTATAACGAACACGGAAGTAATTTGTATTTAGGCTGTTCATCAACTGGTGGTAGCCGTACACTTATTATTACTGATGTAGCTGCATATAGAGTAAGTGGTGTTAACTCTGGTATTAGTGTTGATACAACTCACTTAAACAGTCCTGTTTATAGTGGATTAAGAATTGCTATTCGTGGAACAAGCTATTATTATTTCTTAACATCTAAAAATATTGAAGGTGAATTTGAGTTAATTTCTACTCAAAACACTGCTAATTTTGCGGATAACAGATATAATAGTGAAGTTTTACCAACTTATATTTATAAAGCAACAGGTGTAACAAATACTCCAGTTTTAGAACTTGTAAGTTCTAATGGTGATTCATTGGATCAAAACATTCACTATATGATTACAGCAGAAGATAATAGTGGCGCCGCAACTCAATATTATGCATTAGCTATGGAAGAAGATGATGAAAATAACATCACATTCAAAGGCGAAAACGTAACTAGCCAAGTAGAAATGATAATGGGTTATGGCGATGCTGGTTATAAAGGTTCTACAAACGTTCCAAGAAATGCTGACTGGACACAAAAATCAGATAGTTATGAATTAAGATTTTATCATACTGCTACATCATCAAATTCTGAACAAAACTACATTAGTAGAAGTGGCGCTAACTTAGTAATGGATCTAAGAGCATCTACAGCTGCCATCACTGATGTATCTAAGTTCTATTATGATATCGTAAATAAAGTAATGAGGTTAGATGTTGATTCTACAACATATTACTTAACTTACGATTCATCGACAAAACAATTTGGTATTAGCACAAATGATGCCGACAAAGCTACAATTCATCTAATTCGTTACACACCAACTTATAAAGTTGAAGTTGTAACAGATTATGCTGATGATGCTTTGAAAGATGGATCGTTCATCATTGCTGGTCATAGTATTAATGGTTACTTTGCTATTGGTACTAATGGTACTGCTATTGATTATGGATTCAATATTACTAATTATTTAAACGAAGATTTATCAGAAGAAGATTACAAGAGTATTCTTCAATACATATTTAAACAACTTTACTATGATTATCATCCAGATGTTAGTTATGACGCAAATGTAAGCAGTGGTTATGTAGATTTCCAAATCATGACATTACAAAATACTGGTAGTTTTGCCCCAATTGGTCGAACTAATGCTAACTATGAAACTTATTCATCTGCTTATACATGGAGATTAACAAAAACAGATGATGGATTATGGAAGTTTGTGAACCATCAAACAATTGGTGATACACCTAATAATAGTTATGGTCTAACATTTAATAATGGTGGAGGATCATCTTCACTAAAATTAAATGACTTAGTTCCACAAATTGATAGTTATATTGGCCAATATGATATTTCTACATCATTTACTAATGGTTCTAATATTTATGTATGTTCACCAGAAACTGGTGAAAGATACACGCAAGCTATTACTAGCGGTTCTCAATACTTATTAGTAGCTGAAGTTAGAGGATTGAAGTTCATCATTGGTAATAACAATGGTAACATCCTTGTTAGTATTTATGATAGTGCAGTTTTAGCTACTTATAATACTAATCCTAAATATTTATGGACTATTAACGAATATCAAGAAGGATATAGCTTAGTCAATAATGGCTATTATGCATATGCTAATGCTACCGGTACAATGCTTGCTAACAATGGTAGCATCGATGGATGCTTCATTATAACAAGTGGTGCTATAGCTTATAGACAATATACATATTATTATGCATATTCTAGTACTAATAACACATTAGCAGTATCTCAAGGTGATACATACTGGACTAAGATTTGTAGATACGTAATTGATGGAACAAATTGTAAGTTCTATCCAGTATCTAATTCCGAAATTGATACTTATAGAAATAGTTTAGTATTAGTTTCAAAGAATGGTGCTAATTATTACTTATTAAATATTGGTGGTAATAATATTTCTAGAAGTGTAGCATTAGCCGATGAAACTGATTATTATCAAATCGCATTAGGTAGTATTATCCTAGATGAATATAGAGTAGAAGTGATTGATGGCGCTAATGAATTTGAATATAGCGTTAGAGCTGCCAATACATTCTTCATTTATTCTAGTAATACAAATACTCTAACTCTTTCTACAAACAAATCTTATTCAACAAAGATTTGTAGATACGTGTTAGAAGGTGGATACTATAAGTTCTATCCTGTAACAAGTAGTGCTGATATTACTACTTATGCAAGTAGTTTAGTATTAGTATCAAAGAATGTTAGTACTTATAACTTAGTTAATATCGGTAGTCCTACTGTTTCAGCAAGTGCTAACCTTACTAATAGTGGTACAGATTATCAAATAGCTGAAGGCAATATCATAATTGATGAATACTTAGTAGAAGTAAATGCAGGTAATGGTACTGATGAATACTCTGTTAGAGCTCAGAATACATTATATGTATATTCTGATTCAGATAATACTTTAGCATTAACATCAAATGCTAGTTATTGGACAAAGCTATATAGCTATGTAACAAGTGGTAATAGTTATAGATTATATCCAGTATCTACTTCTGAAATTAATACATATGCAAATACATTAGTATTAGTATCTAGAAATGGTAGTAATTACTATATGCTAGATTTGGGTGGTACAAGCGTTACAAGAAGTGCAACGTTAACTGATAGCGGTACATATCTTGAAATATCTACTAGTGATGCTTATATTGAAGATTACCTTGTAAATGTAGCAGCTGGTGCTGGTGGTACTTATACTATAAGATCACCTAGAAAGTTTAAACCGTCTAGAAATGGCACAGGAAATTCAATGAATCTTCAAAGCGATGAGACTCATTGGACGAAATTATATGCTTGTAGCGATGATAATCCAACAGGCAATGTGTCTCATACTATAATACCAATTAGTATTGATGATTATGCTACATATTCTGGAAGAATTATATTAATTAATAGAAATGGTGATACCTATTACATGGTATATCTATATAATTCTACGCAATTCTCTAGTGCAATAACACCGAATAATGATGGAACGTTTACTACTAGCGGTAATTTAAGAAACTATATAACTAATATTTCTGCTCAAAATGGATTGTATAGATTCCAAGGTAATAGAAGAAGTTATTACTTAACTATGTCTGCTACAACAGTTGAAACTAATAATAGAAATGGCACATATTTACATTATTCAGATAAAAATGGTATTTATTTCAAAGATACAACAAATTATTACTATTTATCTACAACTGCAACAAGTGCTACAACTACTACAACTAACTCTACAGTATCATATAATGATACAAATGGTATTTATTTTGATAGTCCATATTACTATTTAAGCGTAAATAATACTGCGGCTGTCACTACAACAACTAATAGTAGCATTACATATTCATTTGATAATGGTATTTACTATAAAAATAATTATTACTACTTAACAACTAGTACAACAGCAGCTGGTAGAAGTACTACATCTTCATTAGTTAGATCTGAAGATGGTAGAGGTATTCATACTAGAACAACTGCTAATTATAATACTGGTTTAGAATGTGATACATTCTTCAGCGCTGAAACTGAAGAAGCTAGAGGCGCCATGGTAGTTATATTTGAACACGAAAATGGTGTTTATACGCAATTAGTTGGTGATTTAGTTCAAGGTAAACAATACATCATTGCTGTTAAAGGTAAAGATAACATTTATAGCTTTATCGGTTATGATGCAACAAATGGTGTATTAAGACTTACAGCAGTCGGTTCTATATTAACTGATTTTGAAGATTTAGTTAATGCAAGCCATTTAATCGATGCTTATAGCAGTGGTAATTATGGTGTTAGTCTAAGATTTCATAATGATACTACTAAGTATTTATCAATAATTAATGATAACTTTGGTGTAAGTAGTACAGTTAATTATTGGGAATATTATTGGACTGGTGTTTATACTGATGAATCAAGATTATATACAGTTTCATCTAGCAATGTTTCTAAGGTATTTACTGTTAGTGGTAACAGAATTATTCCTCAAGTAAGTGGAGCTGAAACATATCTATTTAATTATGAGGGAACAGGAACTGAAAATGATCCTTATAAGATCACTACAGCAGTTACTGCAGCCTTAGCTAATAGAAATTATGTAATCATTATTTATCAAGATAGTAAGTATTATGTTGTGGCAAATAACGATGGCGAAATTGTTCCTGTTTCATCGGGATCTGGATTCCCATCTACAATTTCAAGCAACATGATATGGACTTATAATACAGCTGGATACTTCAAACCAATGGGTGAAGCTGGTGCTAAGTATTTAAGAACAGGTAGAAATGGTGCTTTAACTCTACTAGATAATTACACTAATTCTTCATGGAGTTATACATATTCTGCTTCATCTTCCGCATCATTTGCTTCAAGAGCATCAAGTGCTGCTAACACTACTCCAGTATACTTATTTAAAGTATCAATGAATGACTCACTAGATGCAATTTCAGATACTTATACTACTCTAAAAGGTAAGTCAATTGTTAATGCATCACTAAGTGTACTTTCATCATCTAACTACATCATTACTGCTACATATAATGGTAAAGTATATGCTTTAGGTATGAAGAATCTTCAAGAATCAATGGCCTTAGACATTACGGAAACATTCAATGAAGCAATTAGTGGTGGTTATATTAGAATATTCTCGCCATCTGTTTGGGAACAAATGGGTACTGATTATAATCTAATATTCAATAGTTTAGGATTTAGTGGTGAACAAGTTAACTTGTTAAGCGGATCTAGAGCAAATGTGTTTGAAGGTTCACCTACAGTAGTACAATTTGAAGATACTCCAGATGATACAGAACCTTATGTATGGACACTTTATACATATGGTGATAATGATTATGTTTTAGGTAATTATGATAGTGGTTATTTAGATACATCATTTATTTACTTTGATACAGAAGAATTAATGTTTAAAGTAACCCAAAATGAAGCAACTGCTAAAGCAGGTGGAAGCAAAGTATCTATTTATCAATTAGGTTCGGAAGTAAGAGGCAGCGATGCCATTGAATTCCAAACATTCATGATTAAACTAAAAGAAGATAATGTTACTATTGAATCATATCCATTAAATGAAATCGAAGCCAAAGATATTACTAAATATAGTGAACAAACACTAAATGGTACTATCGGTGGTGTTATTGATGGAGAATACATGATAGCTGCTAAAGCAAATGGCAGATATTATGCATTAACTCTTGATTATAGTGGTAACTTACAAGCAAGTGATATTTCACTATTATTCAGTGGTAACTTCTCTACAGATGAACAAGGAAAATATTGTATTTCGATTAACACTAGATACTTATGGAAACAAACTGGTACAGTTGCGTATGATCAAGCAACTGGAGTTGTTAGTAACTTATCATTTACTAACTACAACACAAATACAGCCCTTGACCTAGATGGTACAACTCTATCTTATGGCAATGGTCAGTTATATTCCGCATCTAAACATCTTAACTTTAGTGTTGCTGGTGGCTTTACATTAGGTGCTGGAAACTCAAACGCAGAAATCATCATCTATTCTGTTGGTGCAGGATCAGTAGTCATTGGTGATGATAGCAATGAATTATCATATGCATATTATTCAAGTGCTTTAAACACTAATGCCCTAGATTTCTCTGACTTTACATTCCAAAAAGTATTGATTCCAAACTTACAAAAATATGCTAAGGATGCAACTGGTAGCCTAACCGTTACTGAGGGTTGGAATTTAACTGCAACTACTTACTTAGAAGAAGTTAATTCTTCAGTATACTTCTCAAATGGTATTAATTATTCTTCAAATGTATCCACATTTGCGAACGAATTTATTAATATTGAATATGTATACGATGTAACTGATGATGAGACGCAAGAAGTAACAAGTTATACTGTAGACTATTATGCTCCTAAGGGTGTAGCTTCATTTGTAATTTCTGAGGCAACACTTGATATGCCAACATTTGTTAATGTTATTGTATCAACACAACTTGATGGTGATTTTAATAGTGAAGCATTAAGATATTTAGCAGTTTGGAAAGCAGCTGATTTAGTAGATAATGAATTAGTACCACTAGAGACATCTGAAGGCGGCGCTAGTGATTATGCAGCTACTTTAATCAGTAAGTTCTATAAACCTGATAATGCTATTCCACTTCCTAACCATACAGGTAGTGTAGCAAGTGGTGCAAGTTATGTTAAGGTTCAAGAAGATGAAGATACGACAGCCGTTTACAACTTGTCACAAGATGCAAATTGGAACCACCTTGTTGCTCATACATTCTGTATTACTAGTCCTGGTGTTTACTACATCGGATCAACTTACGGAACAATTTCATTCTCTTACATTTCAATCGGTAACATGTTAGCGGCTGAAGAAGGAGAAGTAAATGAAGAAGCACTAGGCGATGGATTCTCAATTGACTTTGTATGGGGCTCTATCCCATCTACAAGTGCTAATGCATCATTTAATGATGATAGCGGTGTAAGTGATTTAACTTATGTTAGTCGCGTAACTCAAAATGATGAATCTAAGACTTGGGTACATAGTAATATTTATCCGAAATTTGTTAATGGTACAGCCGGATTATATGATGAAGCAAAACCTGAAGATTATAATCCAACTGATTATTTAACAATTACAGTTAATAGAGATTACACAATTGATGGAAATATTGAATACTCTACAGTTCATATTAACGCAGTAACTAACCTTGCTATTCATAATGAAGGTAATGGTATAGTTTACTCAAATATTAACAATACTCACCAAAGAGTAAAACGTAAAGTAGAATTCCATGTTAGTTGTGTTGATGGAGAGGTAGAACCTAACGGCGATTAATCTCCTCAATTTAAAAAGCCCATTTAGTTAGTTTTAACTAGCATAAAATGGGCTTTTTTATTTGAATATAAGAAAAGAATAACAAAATAATAAATTTATTAAAATAAATAACAAAAAGAACTCGTTATATGTTATAATCTATTAAAGTAATATTATTATTTTGGAGGAAAAAATGCGTCAATATTTAGATTTTATTAAACACATTTTAGAAAACGGCGATCGTAAAGAAGATAGAACAGGAACTGGTACCATCTCTACATTTGGTTATCAAATGCGTTTTGATTTAAATGAAGGCTTTCCACTACTTACTACTAAGAAAGTTCATTTAAAATCAATCATTCACGAACTGTTATGGTTTATAAGTGGCGATACAAACATTAAGTATTTAGTTGATAACGATGTTAAGATTTGGAATGATTGGCCTTATGCAGCATACACTAAGCTTCCTGAATATCAAGGCGAAACGATGGAAGAATTCGTCCAAAAGATTAAAGATGATGAAGAGTTTGCTAAGAAGTATGGCAATTTAGGTCCAGTATATGGTTATGAATGGCGTCATTTTGAAGGAGCTCATGGGGAAGTTAAAGACCAACTTGCTTGGGTTATTAACGAAATTAAAACTAATCCAGATTCAAGAAGATTAATCGTTAATAGTTGGCAAGCAGCTTATATTGAAAAGATGGCTTTACCTCCATGCCATACAATGTATCAATTCTATGTTAGGGATGGTAAACTTTCTTGCCAACTTTACCAAAGAAGTGCTGATGCCTTTTTAGGTGTACCATTCAATATTGCTTCATACGCACTACTAACGATGATGGTAGCCCAAGTTTGTGGACTTGGACTTGGTGAATTTGTGCATACAATTGGGGATGCTCATATTTATCTAAACCATTTAGAACAAATCAATAGACAATTAGAACGTACTCCAAGAAGCTTACCTAAGATGATCATTAATCCAAGTGTTAAAAATATTGATGATTTCAAGTTTGAAGATTTTGAACTTGTTGATTATAATCCTTATAAAGGAATTAAGGCACCGGTGGCAGTATGATTAATATAATTGTAGCGATTGGCAAAAACGGCTTAATCGGTAACGGTAATGCCTTACCTTGGCATTACAGTAGCGATTTACAATATTTTAAGAAGATGACTTCAGGTCACACTGTCTTTATGGGACAAAACACTTACCTATCAATTGGTAAGCCACTTCCTAATAGAGAAAATGTAGTTATTTGTGCACCTGATTTTAAGGCACCTGAGGGTGTTGTATTAATTCATAGTTTAGATGAATTCTTTAAATTATATAAAGATAAAGATGTATTCGTAATGGGCGGAAGACAACTATACGCATCAATGTTAGAGTATGCAGATCGATTATACATTACCCATGTAAATGCAGATCACGAAGGAAATATATTCTTCCCTGAAATTGATTATTCAAAATATCATAAAATCTCTTCAAAAGTAGATGGCGTCTTAGAATTTGCGGTTTACGAGAGGAACAAATAATGTTATTCGCGGTATTCTTTGGATTCGCCGCTATATATAGTTTCTTATATATATATTTCGGCCAATATCAAGCATTAGGTAAAGTATACTGGTGGAGTTTACCAATTGTCTATATTGTATGCTTGATAATTGCTGTCTTGTTATTCTTCTTAATGGCTTTTATTGTGAGCTTATTCTCAAGACCTGATAAAGACTTAGCAAGACCTAGGACTTTCCAACGCCGTGTAACCAATTGGGCTTGCCAATTTGTTTTACAGCTTTGTAGAGTAGATATCGTGTTAAAGCATCCAGAGATGCTTCCTCAAGATAAGAAGTATTTGTTAGTTTGTAACCATCAATCAAATATTGACCCATTTGCAATTCTTTGGGCATTTAGAAAACAACATATTACTTTCATTATGAAAAACCAAGTAATGAAAGTGCCAGTGGCTGGTACTTGGCTATATAGTGCGGGTTACCTTCCACTTAATAGAAGTTCGAACCGTGAAGCGGTAGAAACTATAAATCTAGCTGCAAAAAGAATTGAGGAAAACAAGCATATCATTGCCATCTTCCCTGAAGGTACCAGAAGTAAAGGCCCTGATATGGGATCATTCCATCCGGGATCCTTAAAGATTGCCCAAAAGGCACAATGCCCAATTGTTGTATGTTGCTTAGATAATGCATATAAACTAAAATATAGTCATATTTTCAAGCGTACTAAGGTATTAGTAGAAGTTGTAAAGGTAATTGAACCAGCTGATTATGAAGGTATGAAGACGATTGAAATGGCTGATATATGTAGAGACGCGATTAAGGAAGTTATGGAACATCGCCGCGAGCAATATGAATGGTTAAAGAAAATGACAACTGAAGATTTTGAAGATGCAAGGAAAGTTGGACATTTTAGAACCAAAGATATTAAACAAAAAGATAAATAAAAAAAGTGTCACCTTTTTGGTGACATTTTTAATTTATTTGTATAAACATATTGGAAAATTGCCTCATTTGGGTTAAAATTTAATAGTAAGAAAAACGTATTAAGGAGTTATAAAATGAGAGTTGTAGATATTATCTTAAAGAAAAGATATGGTGGTACATTAACTAAAGAAGAAATCCATGAAGTAATTGATGGATATGTAAAAGGTAATGTCCCTGATTATCAAGTTAGTGCCTTACTGATGGCAATTTGTTTCCAAGGGTTGAATGATGAAGAAAAGGTCAATTTAACGATGGAAATGCTTCATAGTGGGGAACAAGTAGATTTAAGTAGCATTGATGGCATATGCGTTGACAAACATTCTACTGGTGGTGTTGGTGATAAAACTAGCCTTGCCATCGGCCCAATCCTTGCCGCATGTGGCCTAAAGATTGCCAAGATGAGCGGTAGAGGCCTAGGCCATACCGGGGGAACTCTAGATAAGTTAGAATCAATCCCGGGATGTAGTATTAATGTAAGTAGTGAAGACTTCTTTAAACAAGTCAAAGAAGTTGGGGTAGCCATCATTGGCCAAACTAAAAACATTACCCCAGCTGATAAGAAGTTATATGCCCTTCGTGATGTAACCGGGACTGTTGATAGCATTGGCTTAATCGCATCTTCAATTATGTCTAAGAAATTAGCAAGTGGGGCACACTTCATCTTAATCGATGTAAAGGTCGGCGATGGAGCCTTTATGAAAGATGAAGACCAAGCTAGACAGTTATCAAAGACAATGGTTAAGATTGGTAATAGCTTAGGCAGAAAAACCGTATGCGTCTTAACTAACATGAATGAGCCTTTAGGAAATGCCGTTGGCAATAGCTTAGAAGTAATTGAAGCGATCGAAACGCTTAAAGGTAGAGGACCTAAAGACTTTACTAATTTAGTATATGATTTATGTTCTAAATTATTATTGATGACAGGTGTTTGTAAAGCTGATAAAGATGCAAGAATTTTAATTAAAGAAAAAATTGAAAACGGCGAAGCCTTAGAAAAGCTAAGACAAATGATTAAATATCAAGGCGGAAACCCTGATGTCGTAGACGATTATTCATTATTTAAGAAAGCTAAAGAAGTTGTCCCTGTATTAAGCGAAAAGGCCGGCTACATTAAATTTGAAGAAGCATTACAAATTGGTGTAGGCGCTATGATGCTTGGTGCTGGTAGAGAAAACAAAGAAGATGATGTAGATCATAGTGTTGGTATCGTAATGAATAAAAAGGTTGGCGACTATGTAAAGAAAGGCGAACCTTTAGCATACTTACATACTAATGGCAAAGGCACTAAAGAAGCATATGATAAAGTGTTAAATGCTTTTGAAATTGTGGATGAAGTTGTAGAAGAAAACAAACTTATTTTAGGTGTTATAGAATAAATGAAAAGGAAAGCATATGCTTTCCTTTATAGCACTATATATAATAAGAAAGAGAGGTGAAACTATGAAATATTTTGTAGCTAGTGATATTCATGGATTCTTTAATGAATTTAAAGCAGCATTAGATGAAGCAGGCTATGATGTTAATAATCTTAATCATCACTTGATAATATGCGGAGACATATTTGATAGGGGCTTGCAGGCCAATGAAGTTTATAATTTTTTAAGAAGTATACCAAAAGATAGAAGAACATATATTAGAGGTAACCATGAATATTTATTAAGAGATTTAACAAAAAAGTACTCACCAGAATATCATGATTTTACCAATGGTACAGTTGATACATTATTTCAATTATCTAATATTGGTGATGACTTTAGGAAATCACAAAATAGTCTTAAAGTAAAAGAAGTGTTAGATTGGTTTGATAGCGATGAATGGATTAATTATCTAGAAATAGATAAATACATCTTTGTTCATAGTTTTATACCATTATATAAACACAATAAAATGCTTCATTACTATTTTGCTGATCCATTTATTGATTTAATGTATATCGATAAATGGCGAACAATCAAGTCGGAAGAAATGATAGAAGGGTCTACTTGGGGATGCCCATGGAAAAACTACTTAGCAGGTTTGTTTGAAGCTGAGGCACAAAAAGGAAAAATACTTGTTTGCGGACACTGGCACACTAATGATTTCTATTTGCACCTTGGTGGTAAAATTTATGAAAATTTTGAGTGCTACGATATTTTTAGAGGTAAAAATATAATAGCCCTAGATGCTTGTACAGCTAGGACTAGAAAAGTAAATGCTATGATTATAAATGAAGACTTCGAACCATACTATATTAAAGATAAAGAAGAAGTGAAATTAGAAATATTTGTAGATTCATTATAAAAGGCTCATCAATGATGAGCCTCTTTTTAACTATTCATTTTTTTGATAAATAGCATATACTACTAAGTTACTTGTTACATTAGTGATTGGTTTTGTCCAACCGATGAATGTGTAGCCTTCTTTGGTAGGAGCTTGAGGAGCTTGTGCATCTTCACCATAAATTACTTTAACTGAAGATAAGTCAGCGCCTAAATCATCTTTAAATGTAACTGTGTATTTTTCAGTACATGTTTTTTCAATCTTACCTGATTGATATAACATGATGATTGTAGCATCAGCGAAGTTAACTTTACCATCTTTATTTAAATCACCGAATTGTTTTTCTTGATCAGATAAAGCTGCTCCGTTGAATATTGAATCAAAGATCTTATCACAATCTGTTTCATTAACGGCACCATCATAATTGATATCACCAAATAATTTATATGAAGCATTTTGTGCATAGATTAATTCATTATTTGTAGTGTAAGCTTTTAGAGTATAAACTGTATCAAGTGGCATCTTAGAATCTAAAGCAAGTGAAGTAGTTGTAGCTGTACCTAAAGATGTATCACCAGCAAATACTTCATATTTAGCGATTAGGTTAGTAGTATTAGCTTCCCAGCTTAATACTGTCTTACCATCTTTAACGCCTACTGTGAAGTTACCGATTGTACCGTAAGGAGCATAAGTAGAACCATATACTTTGAAATCTTTATTTGAACCATCTAAGAATTCAATATGTAAATCAAGTTCAAATACTTTATTATCTTCTAAATTGCCTAAGTCGATGTAAGAAGATTCGAATTCATTGCCAGTAAATAATGTTTCACCATTTAATTTTACTTGTAAGTTCTTCATATAACCAACACGGTTGAAATCAAATACTAATACTTCTGAATCGCTACCATTATTGCCTAGTATTTCAAAACTGCTAGCTAAGATTTCATCTTGAACTTTTTGCTTTTCAAGAATACCATCAGGTAGGGCACGTTTTGGATAAATTTCAAATGAATCTTTTTCTTTATAAGTTGTATCAATTAATGTGTATGTCATCTTTTCAGGAGTAACAATGAAATAGCCAAGACCACTATTATCAGCTAGACCGTAATCACCAGTCTTGCTACCAATTCTAACTGCCATCCAGTCTTTATTTTGTTCTTCTTCGATATAACGACATCTATCACCAATTTGTGGGCAAGTCATATAAACTGTACCAGTTTCATCTACTTGTCTATTCTTAAGAGGTTTACTTCTTAAATATACATGAGAGTCACCGCTTAATGCTAAGTCAACGCCAACTTCATCAAATGCTTTCCACCAGTTTGCAAATCCAGATCCAGAGTAGTGAGTTTCACTAGCAGTTTCACCATCAAAGAATGGATAATGCTCGAAAACTACTAACCATTGGAACTGACCTTCCATTTTAGTAACTGTATCTTTTAACCATTGCTCTTGTTCATCGTGTGTATATTTTGATGCGATTGAGTCAATTGCTACAAATAGGCAACTATTATAAATGAAATAATAACATGATTTGTAACCTAAACTTACATATGATTCAATACCATTGTCTGGCATATTTCTACTTGCTTCCCAAGACATTGGGTATCTAGTCATTACTGAAGAACTGCTACCGCTTGATGCGTTATATGTAGACCAACGTTCATAATAATCATGATTTCCTACGCTGTCTGCCCAAACGAAATTAGTAAATGCATAATCATCATTCCATTCAAGTTGATCATCGTACATAGATCCGTATGCAACTGTATCACCAGTTGATACGATTAAATTAACATCGCCAGCGCCTTTTGTCTCAACTTGGTTAACTGATTGCTTTAACATATTGTTTGTGAATGTAGTTCTCTTTGACCAACTTTCATGAGTTAGATGGTCATCACCCATCCAAATAAAGTTGAATGAGCCAGTAGAACTAGCAGTAGTAGCATTATGAACTTCGCTTGATGCGCTACCATCAATGGTTGTTGCTTTATATAAATATGTAGTTCCAGATACTAAATTATCAATTTCAACTTCATAAGTGTATACAGGTATTTCTACCGGTGTATCAGAACTAATATTTGTGAATGCTTCTTTATTAAGCTTACCAGCTACTGGGATTTTTCTAGCATTGGCAAATCTTGTATCATTTCCACTTGTAAAATAGAAGTAGCAACTTGCTTCGCTTGAACGCCAAGCAAATCTTAATTCTGTAGAACAATCTTCACCAGGGTTACAAACTAAACAGTCAATCTTTCCAACTCCACTTTGTTTAGCTTGTGCGATTGAACCTAATGAGAAAAATAGCAATAATGCTAAAACGAATGTGCCTAAAGCAAAAAACAATTTTTTCATTTATCAATTCTCCTTAATTATAATCATATTCATTATAACATAAAAAACATCCATTTCAAATTATTAAAATGGATGTTCAAAAAATGATTTATAATAACTTCATTAATTATTTTTATAAGACTATTTTATAAGTCTTTAAGCATATTTAAAATAGCATTTTCTTCTGGTGTGTATAAAGAAATATCATCAGAAGTGAATAAGACACTACCATATTTGATGTTAGCATCAAATAATAAATGCTTTTGTTCACTAGTTAGGCTAACATCTTCACTATTTCTTAAGACAAATACATCAGGATCATTATAGAATACTCTACCATCTAAATGATGTCTATAAGTAGTATTTTCAATAGCGTGTAGAGTAGAAGGACGCTCATTATTAGTGAAGCGCATGAACCATTTATCGTTCCAAGATAAGGTTACATCACAACCTATACGCATGTAATCAACCTTGCCGAAAGCAGCACCAAGCGGCAATCCGCAGCCTAAAATTAAACTATCTTTTAATACTTCACGCAAGAAATCCATCGCTTCATTCATGACTTGACCACGTGATTTTAACTCTCTTTTAGCAAGGCAAGCTGCATATAAGAAGTCGAGTTTGAATAATTTAAAGCCCATTTCTTGGTAATGTTTGAATACTTTTGTTAAGTATTCACGGACATTTTTGTTATAAATATCAAGACAGTAGAAGCCACTCCAGTTGCCACCAGCTCTTAAAGGTCTACCTTTCTTATCTAGACAGAACCAATCTTTATGAATTTTATAAATATCAGAAGTGGATTCTGCCACAAAAGGAGCTAACCAAATGCCTGCTGTCATCTTATTTTTATTAATTCTGGCTGCTATTTTTTCTAATCCATTAGGAAATTTTCTCTTGTCAACTTTGAGCCAATCACCAATAGCTTGTTGATATCCATCATCAATTTGGAAGACATTGAAGTCAATTTTTGATTCTTCGAACCCTCTTAAGTCATTTAGAATCTTAGCTTCATCGATATCTTGATAATGACGGTACCAACTAGTATAACCTTTTAGTAATTTGCCTTCAGCTTTTGCATCATGTTTTTTACCGAAGAAGTGGTTAAAAACGAATTCTTCATCGCCTTCATACATTTCAATATTAGCTAATTCGTAATCACCAAAGATATTCACATTATCAATATCTTTCTCAAAAATGATTTTTCCTTCTTTTGGTTGCAGCCTAAAAATACTAAAACCAGTAGTTTCGTTTTTACTACCAATTAAATAAATGGAATCGTCACTGTTGATTAAGTAAGTATATAGATGTGAATATAACCTTGAATACTTTACAAAGTTATAATCACCATAATTCTTAACCCCATAATGTTTATCCGCAAGTAGGCCGATTAAGCCAACTTTACCAACATGTTGATCTAAACTATATAGTTTAGAATTAGACCATGATTGCCAACCATTTAAAAATACTTTCTTAACACCATAAAATGGCTTATCAATCTCTACTTTAAAACTTTTAATGATGATTGGTAATCTATTGATTAAATTAATCAATAAATGATTATCATCACGTTTAACTAAAAAACTAACTCGAGCATCTCCTGGTTCGTTTACAATATAGTCTTTTCCCGAATAAGAATATTTTAATTCAAGTTTCATATTTTACTCCTTATTTCATCTAATTATATTTTACAAAAATATAATAATCTAAGCAATTAACATTAAAAAATATATTACAAAGTATTTTATAATGTGCTAAAATGTTTATGAAAGGTGGTAGATTTATGGCAAAGGCTTCAAAAGATTATTTTGGATTAAATTGGATCGTTAGTTTAATTCTTTGTATCATCCCTGTTACTTCATGGGTATTTGGTTTTGTAACTAGATTTAAAGAAGGTCACTGGGTATGTGCATTAGTTCGTTTAATTTTCGGATGGAACATCATTTGGATTTTAGACATTATCTTTATGATTTTCTCTCATAGAATTTTCAGATTATTTAAATAATAATAAAAAAACTATCTATTTCAAAATAGATAGTTTTTTATTTTATTGGAGAAACAAGTGGGCGTTTCTCTTTATTATCATAAAGTAATTCATCAGCTTCTTTTAAGCATACTTCAATTGACATTTTCTTATCAACACATTTAACATACCCAGCAGTAATGGAAATGATATATGGTTTTTCAGCACATTTGGCTTGAACAGATTCATTAATCTTTACAACGATATCATTAACATCATAATCACTAGATTGTGGTTTAATTGCCATGATGAATTCATCACCACCATATCTTGCTGCAAAACCACGAATCTTACCGATTTCTTCTTTAATAGTAGTAGCTAAAGTGATGATGGCTTGGTCACCTTCAAGGTGTCCAAAAGTATCATTAATCATCTTGAAGTTGTTGATGTCACAAATATAGACATATAGAGGTGCTTCCTCAGATACATTATCAAGTTGAACAGCTAAGTATTCCATCGCTTTACGTCTATTGTTCATTTGTGTTAAGGCATCCGTATTGATACTTGACTGTTGCAAAGTAGTAAATATTACTAGAAGCACTACGAAAATTGCAACTGGGATAACCGTAAAGCCTTCGATCAAGTTATCAATAAATACCCATGCCATTAAAAGAACAGTAGTGATAATCATTGTAATTGAATTACGTCTTGCTTGTGGCGATTTGCTCTTGTGCGTTTCAATAGCAGAACGGACAATGATTATACCGAAGTAGAAGAGTGCACAAATTGGTAATGAAATATAACCAAGTTCTGGATTAATATTTAGAGAATCAGTAACAGTGAATACAATATTAGTCCAAATTGAAGTGATTATCAATAATACAACTGTGAGGTATGGAAGAGTTGCAAACACTTTATATAATGTTTTTGTCTCTTCTAGATACCCAAAGTGGATGGCAAGGAATCGATAAAAACAAAATGCATTAGATAATACGGCAATTAGCGACAAGGCACAGATTAGTTTAAATAACCATAATGGCAAATTAATAACATCATATTCTTGCATTGTCCAAATGGTATTTATGGCAATGTATAATCCATAAACAATGATGAATGTTTTGAAAGCAGTATCTTCCCTTTTGGTCATTAAATCTGGTGTAGTTATAATGAATAGATATGCTCCTAAAGCTAGTAATATGGCATTATAAATAAAATATACATTTAAAATGGGCATTTTACTTTACCTTCCTTATCTTCTTAGTAACGAACTTCAATATGTCTTTTGGTAAATATTTAGAAACATCTTCACCTTTACTTATTAATTCTTTAATTAGAGTTGAAGAAATGATACTAACTTCACTAGATGCTTTTAGAATAATAGTCTCTACATTGGGATTATATTCTTTATTCTTCCTAGCTTGATCTTCTTCATATGCTAGATCATCTGCGTTGCGATATCCTTTAATGATTAAGTTAGCGCCAACTTTTTGGGCGTAATCGGCAGTCATTCCTAAATTAACATCGGCTATGCAGTTAGGAATATCTTTGATTACTTTTTTAATCATTTTAAGACGTTCTTCAATAGTGAATGTACATACTTTATCAGGATTAACCCCAATAAGCACATATACTTTATCAGCTAACATGCTAGCACGTCTTATAATATCGATATGGCCATTTTGGATTGGATCGAATGATCCAGGACATATTGCTATATTCATAATATTACCTCTTATTAGATTATACCAAAAAATTAATAATTATCAAACTGGTAAAAAGCAATTAAAATAAAAAAACTAAATCGTTTACATATATGGTATTTTTAAGAAAAATAAGTTATAATCTTATTTATAAGGAGGACTACGCATGAAGGCTAAAGATATTATCAAAAAAGTCATCAAAGAAAAGTGGAAACTAATTCTATTCCTTGCTATTTTTACGGTATTGTTTATAGCTACTCGTGTAGCCAGTCCATTCGTTATTAAATACATGATTGACGAAAAGGTACAATTACCGATCAATGAGCAAGAAGCTAATAACTTAGTTTTACCAAGTTTAGTTCTTGTTGGGTTAAGCGTTCTTGGATTTGTATTTAATAGTTTTAGATGTTCATTTACTGCTCGTATCGGTAGTGAAATAACTTTAGGCTTAAAAACTGAAGCTTATTCAACAGTTTTAAGAGCAGACCTATTAGAAATAAATAAGTTAGATACTGCAGAAACATTTAAAGCAGTAGAAGATAGTACTAGAAGAATTGGTCACGTATTCTTCGGTGACAACTTGATTACATTCTGCACTAACGCATTAATCTTCTTAGGATTATTAATAACTCTATTTATTCTTAATGCTACAATGGGAGCTATTGCTTTAGCAGGATCACTTATTTTCTTTGTAGTACAAAAGATTATTAATTATATGCATTTACGTCAAGCATATAAACATGAAAAGATGCGCGAACAACAAGATGCAGCTGTTGGGGAAAACATTAAGTCAATTAAACAACTTAAAGTTAGAAACTCTTTGGCTGTGGAAGAAGAAGCATATAAAGGGCTTGCCCAAAAGTTAGAAAAGAGTGCTAGATTAGAAACTAATCTTGGCAGTCAAGAAAACTTCTTAATTACTGAATTTATCGTTAACTTAACATTCGTTGCTGCTTTTGGAATTATGGGAGCAATCGTAGCTACTACTGATGTAGGCATTGGCTCAATGCTAGGCTATATTTATTTAATCCCAACATTTTATAGCGTGCTTCATAATTTACTTAAAGTTTCACCACTTCCTTCAATTGCATCATCTGCCTTTGAGGAAATCAATGGTGTCTTAAGTATTAGACAAGAAAATAGAGTAGTAACTGTTAAAGAATTAAGTGAAATTTATAGTTTACAATTCGATGATGTAAGCTTCGAATACTCTAACGATAGCGAATTCAAACTAGAACATATTAGTTTTGAGGTTCGTAAAGGTGAATCTCTTGGTATTTTGGGTTTAACTAATAGTGGTAAATCAACAATTGTAGATTTAACAACGAAGATTATTAGACCAAAATCAGGTAAAGTATTAGTAAATAACTGTGACATTAATAAAGTTGATACATATTATTTAAGAGATCAAATAGCAACAGTTGCTCAAGATGCAAAACTTTATAAAGGTACAATTGAGCATAATGTTATTTATCCAATGGAAATGGATGAGTATCGCTACAATGATGCTTTAAATAAATGTCGTTTAAAACCACTTGTTAATGGTCTTCCTAAACATGATCAAACAATCATTGAGGAAGGAACAGATATTTTGTCACCAATTGAAAGACAAAAAATCCTTTTAGCAAATGCTTTTTATAAAGATGCTAAGATATATTTATTCGATGATGCCACAAGCAAATTTGATGCGACAAGTGAAAAAGAAATGATGGATGAAATCTTAAAACTTAAGAATAAGATTACAGTAGTCGTATCTAATCGTATTAATTGCTTAGTTAAATGCTCAAAGATTTTAATTCTAAACGGTGGCAAGATTGTAGAGTATGGTGAAACTGCTGCTTTAGTAAATGATACAAAGAGTGCATTTTCTAAGATGGTAAAAGAAGCAAAGACTTCTAAAAGAATAGGTTAATATACTGATGAAAGGTAAGCAAGATTAAGTCATTGACTTACTCTTGCTTTTATTAAGCATATGAGAATTTTTAGATATTTAAAGAAATATTGGTTCTTTGCCTTGCTTGCTCCTTTATTTATGGTTGGGGAAGTATTGATGGATATGTACCAACCAAGGCTAATGAGTGAAATAGTAGATAGTGGCCTAAAACAAGATACAATTGATCTTATTGTAAACATCGGCTTACTGATGTTAGGACTTGTAGCAATTGGCGGAATTAGTGGAGTATTAAGTGGTGTATTTGCCAATAAGTGCGCATTTAATTATGGCAATGATTTAAGAAAAGATGTTTTTAATCATATTGAATCATTAAGTTTTGAACAAGTTGATGATTTCTCGACAGGATCATTAGTTACTAGGGTTACTAACGATATTACTCAAGTTAGTAATGTAGTAGCGATGGCGATTAGAATGATTATTAGAACATTGATGCAATTTATCATGGGATCAATATTCTTACTAGCTATTGATATTAGATTTGGTTACATCTTATTAGTAACTTTGCCTGTATTATTAGTAATCATTATCGTCTTCATTATTAAAGTAAGTCCTTACTTTAAAAAGATGCAAGAAAGAGTCGATGATGTTAATGCCGTTGTACAAGAAAATATTACTGGTGCTAGAGTAGTTAAAGCATATACAGCAGAAGAAAAAGAAAATAAAAGATTTGGTAAAGCTAACGATAATTTATATAACGTTAACTGGATAGTAATTAAAAGATTATCACTAATTAGTCCTGTATTAAGTGTTATCTTAATTTCAGGAATGATTGCAATCATTTATTTAGGTGGAGCTGATATTTCTAGCAGAGTAATTGATGTCAGCGGTCAAATTGGAATCGTTAGTGGACTAGGTGTTGGCGATATAATCGCTGCTGTTAACTACTTAAATGTATTAGTTAATGGATTCGTAATGTTAGCTTTAATGTTCCAGATGTTTGTAAGAGGTAAAGCTAGTATTGATAGATTAAATGCAGTACTTGATACTAATCCAGTAGTTAAGCAAGGTAGTGAAACTTTTGAAGAAGAATCATTAAAAGGAACAATTGAATTTAGAGATGTAAGCTTTGCATATCCTGGTGAAACTGATGAAATGATTTTAAATCATATCAATCTAAAAATTAACCAAGGAGAAAAGATTGGTATCCTTGGCGCTACGGGCTGCGGAAAGAGTACACTTGTCAACTTAATTGCAAGATTCTATGATGTCAATGAAGGTGAAGTATTAGTCGATAACCATAATGTTAAGGATTATACTTTTAATGCCTTAAGAGGAAAAGTTGCTATGTGCTTACAAAAGAGCGAACTTTACTCTAAGACAATCAAAGAAAACATCTGCTGGGGTAAGAAAGATGCAAGCGATGAAGAAGTAATTGAGGCTGCTAAGATTGCGCAAGCTCATGACTTTATCAGCAGTTTCCCTGAAGGCTATGATACAAAAGTAGCTGAAAAAGGTGCTAGCTTATCAGGTGGTCAAAAACAAAGAATTTCAATTGCGCGTGCAATTGTCAAGAAGCCTGAAATTGTTGTGTTTGACGACTCTACAAGTGCTCTAGATTTAGAAACTGAAGCCAAACTTTACAAAGCAATCGAAGCTAACTTAAAAGATATGACAGTTATTACGATTGCCCAAAGGGTTGCTAGTGTTAAAAACTGCGATAAGATTATTGTTTTAAATGAAGGTGAAATAGCTTCAATTGGTAACCATCAAGAATTGATGGCAACAAGTCCAATTTATCAAGACATTTATAATTCACAACTAAAGAGAGGAGATGAGATCAATGGCTAACGAAGAAAAGTCAAAGAATCAGGCCCCTCAAAGACCAATGGGTGGAGGTAGACATGGCTACCGCCCAGTAGAAAAACCAAAAGATTTTAAAGGGACAATTAAAAAAATTTCTAAATACATTGGTTATTCTAAAGGATTATTTATCGCCTTATTTATTATTGTAGTTATCGTAACTGTATTATCATTACTTGCTCCAATCGTGCAAAAGAATGTCTTCAATGATTTATGGAGCATTGAAGAGATTGGTGTTGCTGGTTTTGAAAATGCAATTTACTGGATTATTGTACTTGCTATTGTATATGGTGCTAACTGTATTGTAGCTCTATTTAGAAACTTAGTAAGTGGTAAGTTATCACAAAGAACTGTTCACAAACTTCGTAGCGACCTATTCGCTAAGTTTGTAAAACTACCAATTAAGTTTATTGATAACCATTCACATGGTGACTTAATGAGTAGAATGACAAATGACGTAGATAGTATATCTAATGCTATTAGCCAAGTATTAGCATCTTTAATTAGTGGTGTACTTTTAATACTAGGTACTTTAGTAATGATGCTTTATTATAGCTGGCTACTAACTATAGTAACACTAGTATCAACTGCCTTAACAATTGTCGCTAGTATGATTCTAACTAAGAAGATGGGTAAATATTTCAAGCGTCAATCTGCCCTACTTGGTGAACTTAATGGTCATACCGAAGAAATGATTACCGGTTATAGGACAGTTGTAGCTTATAATAAAGAGAAGGATGTAGAAGAAGAGTTCTATGAAATTAGTGACCGTTATACTAAGACTAGTATAATCGCTCAAATCTGGGGTGGATCAATGGGTCCAGTTATGAATTTCATCGGTAACTTAACTTATGTATTAATCGCGATTGTTGGTGGATGGATGGCACTAACTCATCCATGGGGACTAGCAATGGACGTTGGTACAATCGCCTTATTCTTAACTTGCTCACGTCAATTTAGTCGTCCAATTAACGAAATAGCCCAACTTTATGGTCAAATCTTAACAGCTACAGCTGGAGCTGAGCGTGTATTCGAAGTATTAGAATCACCTAATGAAATTGATGAAGGTACAATTCATCTAAGTTATGAAGATTTCCAAGGTAATATCGAATTCAAAGGTGTTAACTTCGGGTATGTGGAAGAAAAACCAGTACTTAAAGACTTTACACTAGATGTTAAACGTGGCCAAAAGATTGCTTTAGTTGGTGCAACTGGATCAGGTAAGACAACAGTAGTTAACTTGTTAATGCGTTTCTATGAAATTGATAGCGGTGAAATCTTAATCGATGGTATCAATATTAAAGATATCTATAAAGATGATTTGCGTAAAACAATCGCTATTGTTTTACAAGATACGGTTTTATTCAAAGATACCATTGAAGCCAATATCAAGTATGGAAATGATAATGCTACCTTTGATGAGATGAAAGCAGCAGCAATACTTGCTAATGCTAACTATTTCGTTAAGAAGTTACCAGAAAAATATGAGACCGTCTTAAGTGAAGGTGGTAGCAATATTTCGCAAGGTCAAAGACAGTTATTAACAATAGCTAGAGCAGTTCTAGCTGATCCAAAGATTTTGATTTTGGATGAAGCTACGTCTAACGTAGATACAAGAACGGAAAAGAATATCCAAGACGCGATGGTTAACTTAATGGCTAATCGTACAAGCTTAATCATTGCTCACCGTCTATCTACAATCCAAGATGCCGATGTAATCGTCGTAATGGATCAAGGTCGTATTTGTGAAATGGGTAACCATGAAAAGTTACTTGAAGTTAAAGGTAAATATTATGATTTATACATGACTCAGTTTGCTGGTCGTGAAATATAAAAGAAAAGAGCTTAAACATTTGTTTAAGCTCTTTTATCTATCCATTTAAGATTTAAAAATCTTAAAATATTTGTAGTACATCTAATTACTTGATCGATTAACATACCTAAATATGATCCGACTACTCCTAAACCTAATGGGTAACATAAGATATATGAACATATTGGTCTAATAATACCGATACTAATTAAGCTCATTCTAGCGGTAAAGGCGGTATCACCAGCACCTTTTAGTACGGTAGTAGTAGTCCACTGAACGCTTTGAGGAAGGAAGATAATCCATACAATTAATAAGTCCTTAGCAGATTCTAAAACAACTGCTTCGTCTTCCGCAAAGCACCAACAAATTGGCTCTCTTACTAGTAATACAATGCCTGCCATGACAAGACCTATCAAAAAGGCGAGGGCTTGAGCAAGCCTTCCATAAGCAAAGGCTTTGGCGGGCCTTCTTTCGCCTAAGGACTGACCGACTAGGGCGCTGGCACCTAAAGCGAAACCATCGATTAAGTTGAAGTTTAGAGCAACGATATTGCTCAATATCGCATTTACAGCTGCCGCATCAGTTCCAAGCTCGTTTACGATCTTCGCTACAATAAAGAATCCAATTCTATTGATGAATTGTTCAAAGAAAGCAGGAGTGGCAACTCTTAGTAAGATGCCTATACCATCTTTAGAAAAGCCCCAAGATTCTTTGAAACTTATATGCAAGAAATCTTTACCTCTTAAGACGATCACTAATACAATTACGGCAGCTACGGTATTACCAATATCAGTAGCAATGGCAGCACCTTTTACACCAAGGGCAGGAGCACCAAAGTGACCATTGATTAAAATGTAGTTACAAATTACGTTAACCGTATTTGAGATGACATTTACAACTAAAGTAAGTTTAGTTCTACCGATTGATCTTTGCGCGCTACATAAGGCTAGCCTAATGTAGTTTATCGGTAGGCAGTAAGTTACAATTCTTGAATAAGTTAGGGCAAGCTCGATTGTATCTTCTTTAGCACCAGCAAGTTCTAGAATGTAACGGCCAAATACTTGCATCAATACTACAAATATGCTTGACATTATTAGGGCAAACAGTAAGCCTTGCCTTAAGATCTTATTAGCGCCTTCCGCATTTCCTTCGCCACGACGCCTTGAAATGCAAGCAACGATGCCGTTGTTTAACCCGAAGGCACAAGCAAAAGTAATCATTACCGGCTGTTGCGATATTGATACAGCTGCTAGAGCTTCCTTCGAGTAGTTACCTACCATCATCGTATCGATCATTCCCATTAAGCCAACGAAGAATGTTTCAATGGCTGATGGGATAGCGATCTTTAATAATCTTGATAAAAGTAGGCGAACGCGTGGAAGGGGTTCATCGGGATATCTTTGTTTAATTTTACGCGATAATAGTAGTTCCATAATTTGCCTTCTAGATAATATTCATTATACTCTTAATAATTTAAAATTGCCATTCAATAACAAATAATTATAACTAATTTATTTTTTAACTTTTATTGATAAGTAATTTATGATACAATGGATGTGTATAAGGTATATTTTTAGGAGAAGTGTATGAAAAAGAAATTAATTATCGTTTTAACATTTTTATTCGCTTTATTATTAATTGGTTGTAAAGGTGGCAATGACAATCCTCCAGTAGAAGGATTTAACTGGTCTGGCAAAGAAGCAACTAAAATAACTGTCGTTAAAGATAAATTAGCTGAAGAATACGATCTTGAAGAATTTACAATCGGCATGATTACAGTAAAAGTAGAATTCTCAGATGGTTCTAGTCATGAATTTACTTGTGATGATTCGCATTTTGCATTAAGCAAGGAAATCACTACTGTTGGTAAACCAAGATTACAAATTATCTGTACAGATGACGCTGGTAATGAAATTGAAACTGCTAACTTCACAATTACAATTGTAAGTTATACTACTCAAGATACAAGAGCAATCGAAGCAGCAAACAATGCGATCGTTGCTAAGAGAAATGGCGATAAGATTGATTTCGTAGTTGCTAAAACTAACGGCTTAGCTAGTGGACAATTACAATATTCATATAATACAGAAAAGATGACTCTTGGAGAAGTTACAAAAGGTAGCGCAGCAGGTTATGTAAATGTAGAAGTTAAAGATGGTAAGATTTCTTTAGGCTTCGCAAATGATGAAAACCTAGAAGAAGGAGCAGTTATTTGTTCTATCGCCTACACTGGTGATTATCGTAATAGTGAGTTAGCTATCAACGAAGAATTCGAAAACACTTGTTGGATGGTTGCTCAAGATGCTCCAGTACTTGTTGCTGATGTAACTTATCACGTATCTAGAAAATAATATTTATTAGAATTAATAAATTAAATATTAAGGATGAAGCAACGCTTCATCCTTATTAATTTATAAAGGTGGATTATGAGTAATATTCAAAACAATAATTTAATACTTATAAATGCTTTAAATGAATACTTAAGAACTATGCCTGATCAAATTGATCCTAAGACTTTAGAAGAAGTTAAAGCGAGTGGCGTTAGGGAATTATATGCTTATGCATCATTACTTAATAGTTATATGGGCTTAGATGAGATGTTTATTGATCGTTATTTACTTAATATGCTTATTAAAGATGATGTAGATAAATATCTAAATAATCCTTTCTATTTAAAAATGGATAATTTAGAACAAGCAGCAAGTGGCAAATTAAAACTAGATTATAGCTTTATTGAACAATATGAATTATTTGCCCAAGATGAAATTGATACTGCGATTGATGGTAGAATCTATCCTCAAATTGCATACTTTGATGATTTTTTAAAGTGCATAACTATTTATGATCACGAAAGAATACTTTCTCGCTTTAACCCGCTTGTAGTTAATGCATGTATAGTACCACTAGATGAGGTTAAAGGAAAAGTAGCATGTTTTGGTTTAGGTAATGGCTATTTTGCTTATATGGCTCACTTAAAAGATAATGTAAGTGCACTAACTATATATGAAGCAAACAATGACTTAATTGAATTATTTAAAAAGGGCATGTTACCTAAATTTGATTATCCAGAAAAGATAAAAATCGTAAAAGCAGATCCATACTTGTTCTTAAAGAATAAAACAAATAAGCTAAGCGTTGATTATGCATTTATTAACTGTTGGTCTGATTATAAGACAGGAGTTAAAGATTATCATCGTTTTAAAAAGCTAGAAGCAAATCGCCCTAGGGTTAAGTATATGTATTACTTAGAAAATTCTATTCTAGCTTATCCAAAAGAGGAAGATAATGAGAACAATTGATTACTTGCCTAATCATGAAGATATTAAAATTATCCAAGATGATGAGATGTTTAGAATAAACACTGATACAGCATGTCTTGGGGAATTTTTAGAGATTTATAAAGAAGATACAGTCTTAGATATTGGTACTAATAATGGGGCCTTACTGATGTATGCTAGCCTCTTTAAACCAAAGAAACTAATTGGTATTGACATTAATGAAAAAGCCTTAGAATTAGCTAAATTAAACTTAGATAGTCTCAACTTAACAAATTATGAATTAATTAAAGCAGATGCTAATACATACATATCTGAAGAGGTGGATGTAATCATTTGTAATCCACCTTACTTTAAGACGAGAAAAGAAGATTTAAGTAAAAATCCATACCTTGCATTAGCAAAGCATGAGGAAAACTTAAAACTAGATAATTTAATTAAGACTATTTATAAAAACTTAAAGTTAAATGGTACGCTTTTTATGTTATTTCAAACGACTAGATTAGATGAAGTAATGTTAGAGCTAAAGAAAAATAAACTAAATGTTAAGTTATTACAGTTTGTTTATGATGAAAACAAAGAGTATTCAAATGTAGTTTTAATTAAAGCGGTTAAGTGTGGACAGACTGGCTTAAATGTTATTAAGCCAATTGTCATAAATCGTAAAAAAGGTATTTAATTTTAAAAATTGTTGTGTTAAAATTTTTATAAGTTTGGAAAAAATGGCAAAATAAATGGGGGCATTTATGAAAAGTTTAGATAGCAAGTTGTATCTAAAAATACAAACCGAAAACATTTTAAAAAGAGTTGAAAAGTTTGATAAGTTGTATTTGGAATTTGGTGGTAAAATATTTGATGATTATCACTGCGCTAGAGTTTTACAAGGCTTTGAAATTGACTTGAAAGTCAAGATGTTAGCAAAGATTAAAAACAAAGTAGAAGTAGTTATTGTAATTAATGCTAACGATATTGAAAAGAGTAAACAAAGAAGTGATATCAATATATCTTATGCCGATGATGTACTTAGATTAATGGATGAATTTGAAAAGATGGGCATTATGGTTAGTAGCGTAGTTATTACCCAGTATGCTAATCAACCTTTTGCTAACGTTTATCGTAACAAACTAGATCATCTTGGCATTAAATCATATATCCATTATCCAATTGCGGGTTACCCTCATAATATGGATTTAATCTTAAGCGATGAAGGTTATGGTAAAAATGATTATATTGAAACTACTAGACCAATCGTCGTTGTTTGCGCTCCCGGCCCAGGAAGTGGTAAGCTTGCCACATGTCTATCTCAACTTTATAATGAAAACCAAAGAGGAATTAAAGCAGGTTATGCGAAATATGAAACATTCCCTGTTTGGAACTTGCCGCTAAAGCATCCAGTTAATATGGCGTATGAAGCAGCAACTGCTGACTTAAACGATGTTAACATGATCGACTATTTCCATAAAGAAGCATATGGAATTGATGCTGTTAACTATAACCGTGATTTAGAAGCATTCCCAGTTTTAAAGAAGATATTTGAAAGAATTTATGGTGAAAGTCCTTATGCATCACCTACTGATATGGGTGTTAATGCCCTAGGTTATGCAATTATTAATGAAGATGCTGCCATTGAAACTAGTAAACAAGAAATTATTAGAAGATATTTAGATGCAATCGTTAATTATAAAATTGGTAAAGTTAATCAAACAGCAATCGATAAGATTAGTTTATTAATGAACCACTTAAATATTAGCGTAGAAGATCGTAAATGCGTAAAAGCTGCCATCGATGCTTCAAAGAAAAAAGGTGTACCATGTGTTGCTTTACAAATCGGTAATAAAAAGTTTATTACCGGTAAGCAATCAGACATGTTTGAAGCAACAGCTGCTTGTATCATTAATGCGATTAAGCATTTAGCAAAAATACCTGATGATATGCCACTTTTATCATATGCCATAATTGGCCCGATCCAAGAGTTAAAGAAGAACCAACTTCATAGTAGCGTTTTAAGACTTAACTTAGAAGAAGTATTAGTAACGCTAGCAATTACCGCTACTACAAACGCTATGAGTCAAAGAGCGATGGAACAATTAGCAAAACTAGAGGGGGCGCAAATGCATTCTAGCGTTATGTTATCTAGTGATGATATTAAAGTATTAAAGAAACTAAAAATTGATGTAACGATGGAAGATGTCCAAAGCACAAAGTTACTAAATTAATTAATAAACCTGTTTCCTAAAATGTTAGGTAAACAGGTTTTTTATTTTTATTTTTGAGATTTGGTTTTTATTTATTGTGTAAAAATAAAAAAAGTGTGTTATAATGGTATAAAATGAGGTAGTTTATGAGTAGTTTAGAGAGAAAATTCGGAATTGAACAAACTTACAGTGATAAAGTCGCTAAAAAGGAATCAATTGCTTATCAAGATATCGTTAATTGGTTGATCAAAGATACTTTTACAATTTATTATGTTAACCTAGAAAACGACAATTACGTAGAATATAGCTCTAACGATGGCTTTAGAACGATGAATGTAGAACAGTGTGGGGAAGATTTCTTTTTAGATGCAAGAAGAAATACGCGTAAAGTAATATTTCCTGAAGATTATGAAAAAGTAATCACAATGTTTGATAAAGATTATTTACTTAAATCTTTAGAAGAAGGTAGCGTATCAATTACTTATCGTTTATTAATTGAAGGCTCTCCAACATACATCAATGCTACAATCGACTATTCTGATAGCAAGAAAGATCACTTACTATTCAATATTAGAAGAGTAGATAATGAAATGAAATGGTTAAAGAGTTATGAAAAATACATTAACAAAAATGTTACTTATTCTTCAATTGCTTATAGCTTAGCTAGAGATTTCTTCATTATTTATTATATTGATTTAGAAAATGATGAATTTATTGAATATAGTTCTAATTCTGCTTATAAACAATTAATGGTAGAAAAGAGCGGATCAAACTTCTTCAATATTCTTCAAGGATTAATCTTTAGATTAGCCCATCCAGATGATGTCAATAAAATCAATTTAGCTTTAGGAAAAGATAAGATTATTCGTGGACTTGCCAAGAATAAAACTTATGCAGTTAACTTTAGAATTGATTACAATGGTGAATATAAATATGTTCGTGCTAAAGCGATTAAAATGGAAGATGATGATCGCCATATCGTAATCGGTGTCAGCGACGTAGATGCACAAGTACGTGCTTAACAAGATTATGAAAGAGCAATGCAACTAGCTAATCGTGATGCTTTAACTGGTGTTAAGAGTAAATATGCTTATGACATTAAAGAAAAGAAGATAAACGAAATGATCGAAAGTGGTGAACTTTCAGAATTTGCAGTTGTAGTATGCGATGTTAATGACTTAAAGGTTGTTAACGATCATAAAGGCCACCAAGAAGGCGATAAATATTTGTGTGGAGCATGCCAAATCATTTGTGAAGTATTTAAGCATTCACCAGTTTATCGTATCGGTGGTGATGAATTCGTAGCAATTCTTACTGGCTATGATTTTAAGAATCGCAACGAACTTGTAGAAGAGATTAAGAAGATTTCATTATTTAATAAGACTAATGAAGATGCAGTAGTTGCTGTTGGTATTAGTGAATATAAGCCAGGCGATAAGTTTGCTAATGTCTTTGAAAGAGCAGACGAAGCAATGTATGTTCATAAAGCATTTTTAAAGGAAAACAAATAATGATTGATCTAAAAAAGATAGATTTAATCGATAAAGATATCACTAACAACTTAACAAAAATATTTAAAAGTAAACTATATAATAGTTTACTTTTAGATTTAAAGCGCTCTCTTTATCAACATAAATCAGTATTTCTAGTAGGACTAGCTGATCTAGGCAGGCAAGCTATCCAAATAGAAGGTAGTTTTAGAAAGTTTTGGTTAAACTTAATCAACATTATTCCTGACCGTAAAGATGAGTTCTTAGCTAATTATAATTTTGTTAGTAGCTTACCAATTGGTGGCGATGTGACGATCATTAATCCGGAAATTGACTTTAAGGATTTATACATGATTGGTAACCGCCAAGTAGAAAATGAAGTGGATGATGGCGATATTTGCATCATCTATGGTGGTAAAGCTACATCGCGTGCGATTAACCAAGCGGCAATTAATGCTAGCAAAAGAGGAGCTAGCGTATACTACTTATACGATGAAGCTAAAGAAAAAATCGCTAGTATTGATGTAGCTAAAGGAATTGTTTCAAATAAAAACATCATTAAAATCTCACTAGCAACAGAAGATAGTAAATGTCACCTTTTAAAAGAACTAATATTTACTTATTCAGCTTTAGAAATAATTAGTGCAGAATGGTTAAAAGAAAACTTAACCGATAGTGAATATAAAGTAGTTAGCGATTTAGGATATATTGCTTTAAGCCTAAATGATTATGCTAAATGCTTTAATGTAATCGCTAAAGGATGCCAAAAAGAAAAGGCATTAAAAGGGTTATCTAGTTTGTCTAGTTTAATGAGCCAAGATAATATTTATTTAAGTCATAATTATTTATGCGATATTTTAACTAGCTTAGTTGATAACCAGGTTAAAAGTGGTCTCCCTACTTTTAAAAAACGCCTTGATAAAAGCGGTGAGCACAATAAGGATTTAGTAATTGATCCGCTATTCCCAACCGCAGTTGCTTGGCAACACATCTTTAGAAGAAGCATAAAGGGATTAGATGAATCGAAAAACACTTATAAACTACTTGGTCTAAATCATCCGCATATTGTAAGTTATCATTCAAGCGAATTGTTTGAATATATGATTGGGTATGAAGAAGAAGCTAGTATCAATAAATATAATTTAGTGTTACTAGATTTAAACGAAAACTATGAAAATATGGAAGTTTCATATTTTACTAAAGTGGCACCGTTAGCCCCATCTGCTATAGTCTTAAGAATTGGAAATGTTTCAAGGAATAAAATATTTGCTAATGAATTAATAATTCCTTTAAAGATGCCAACTAGTATTCTAGATATATTTAGCCACTTATTAATTAAAGTATTATTTACAGATTAGCTATTAGGAAACTAATAGCTTTTTCTTTTAAAATGATAGTAAGAGTGCTATAATGAATTATAATAAGAAGGTGAAAAATATGAATGACTATTTAAAACGAGTTTACGAAGATGTGAAAAGAAGAGATGCTAATGAGCCTGAATTTCTACAAGCTGTGGAAGAAGTATTTGAATCATTAAGCGAATACGTCGATAAACATCCAGAACTTGAAGCTAATGCGATTATGGAAAGAATCACTGAGCCTGAGCGTAGTATTGAATTTAGAGTTACATGGGTAGATGATAATAATATTACTCATGTTAATAGAGGCTATAGAATTCAGTTTAATAGCGCTATTGGACCATATAAAGGTGGACTTCGCTTACACCCAAGTGTAAACAAGAGCATCATTAAGTTTTTAGGATTTGAACAAATCTTTAAAAACTCATTAACTGGTCTTGCAATGGGTGGTGGCAAAGGTGGATCTGATTTTGATCCTAAAGGAAAATCAGATTCCGAAATCATGAGATTTTGCCAAAACTTTATGTTAGAACTAAATAGACATATTGGAGAAAATGTAGATGTACCAGCTGGTGATATTGGTGTTGGTGCTAGAGAAATTGGTTATTTATTTGGTGCGTATAAGAAATACCGTAATTCTTACGATGCTGGAGTATTAACTGGTAAAGGCTTAGAATATGGTGGAAGCTTAGCTAGAAAGGAAGCAACTGGCTTTGGCTTATGTTATTTTGTCAATAAGATGTTAGATAAAATGGCTAAAGATTCTTTTAAAGATAAAAAAGTAATCATTAGCGGATCTGGTAATGTTGCTTTATATGCTTGTAAAAAAGTGTATGAATTAGGTGGAACTGTACTTGCTATGAGCGATTCTAATGGTTATGTATATAGTTCTAAAGGCATTAAATTTGATTTAATCAGAGAATTAAAAGAAGATAAACGTGCAAGAATTTCTGAATATGCAAAACTAGATAAAGATGCTACATATTTTGAAGGCTCAAAAGGTATTTGGAATAACCCATGTGATATTGCCTTACCTTGTGCAACACAAAATGAAATTGATTTAGATATCGCTAAAACCCTTGTTGCCAATGGTGTAAAAGCAGTCGGTGAAGGCGCTAATATGCCTTGCACTCTCCCTGCTACAAACTTCTTTATTGAAAGTAAGATTTTATATGCCCCTGCAAAAGCAGCTAATGCTGGTGGAGTTATGGTATCAGGATTAGAAATGGCGCAAAATGCTAGTAGATTAGCTTGGAGTTTTGAAGAAGTTGATAACTACTTACATAAACAAATGGAAGCCATCTGCGATAAAGTATTTAATATTGCTAAAGATTATGATGATCCATTCAATTCAGTAAAAGGTGCTAATATTGCAGGATTCGAAAAAGTGGCTAAAGCAATGATTGCTCAAGGCATCATTTAATTTGTTTTAGTTGACATAAAGTATAAAAAAAAGTAAAATCTATATAGAATTAAATAATCCATAAAGAGATGGCTAGAGGCAAGCTCTGTGACCCATCAGCAACCTACCGTTAGGCAAGGTGCTAAAGCTTGAACGATGGTAAAAATAAGACTCATCGTGGATGAGTCTATTTTTTTAGGAGGAAAATATGAATAAAGTAAGAACAAGATTTGCTCCAAGTCCTACCGGATTTCTTCATGTTGGGGGACTTCGTACAGCGTTATATGCATATTTATATGCTAAACAAAATGGTGGTGACTTCATTTTAAGAATTGAAGATACTGACCTGGAAAGATACGTTGAAGGAGCAGTCGAAGCGATATATAAAGCTCTTGACTTAACGGGTATTAAACCTGATGAAGGACCTAACGAAGGTGGAAAATATGGCCCTTATGTGCAAACCCAAAGAAAAGAAATATATTTAAAGTACGCGAAAGAATTAATCGATAAAGGAGCTGCTTATTATTGCTTCTGTGATAAAGAAAGACTTGATACCCTTGTTAATGAAAATGGCTTTAAAAGATATGACAAGCATTGCTTACATTTATCTAAAGAAGAAGTTGAAGCAAAACTAGCAAGTGGAGTTCCTTACGTTATTCGCCAAAACATTAATAATGAAGGCGTATCTAGTTTTGAAGATATGGTATATGGACATGTGGAAGTACCAAATAATGAATTAGAAGATCAAATCTTAATTAAGAGTGATGGTCTACCTACATATAACTTCGCTAATGTTATTGATGACCACTTGATGGGAATTACGCATGTTATTAGAGGTAATGAATATTTATCATCTACTCCTAAATATAATTTATTATATGATGCATTTGGGTGGGAAAGACCTTTCTATATGCATGTAACACCAATTATGAGAGATGAAACTCATAAATTATCAAAGCGTTATGGTGATGCTAACTTTGAAGACTTCATCGCTAAAGGTTACTTACCAGAAGCAATTATTAATTACATTGCTTTAGTTGGTTGGAGTCCAAAAGGTGAAGAAGAAAAGTTTACTTTAGACGAGTTAGTTGAAAAGTTTAGCGTTGATGGTATTTCTAAATCAAGTTCTATCTTTGATGCAAAGAAGATGAGATGGCTTAATGGTGAATATATTAAAGAATTACCATTTGACAAGTTTATGGAATATGCTAAGCCATTCTTTGATGCTAGTAGTATTGCTAATAAATATGATTATGAAAAGTTTGGTAAACTTCTCCAAAGTCGTATTGAAATCTTTAGTGAAATTGAAGATAAAGTTAAATTTATTACTAACTTCAAGAAGTTTGATCCAGCATTATATTTAAATAAAAAGTTTAAGATTGATTTAGATGTAGCAAAAACAGTAATTAAAACTTCAATCCCAGTTTTTGAGAAAATCAAAGATTGGACTGAAGATAACTTACATGCTGCCACATTAAAAGTAGCAGAAATGCTAGGTGCTAAAAGCGGTCAAGTATATAGCGTACTAAGAGTTGCTTTAAGTGGAGTAGAAGTTACTCCTGGTGGAAGCGTAGAAATAGCAGATATTTTAGGAAAAGAGGAAAGTATGGATAGATTAAATAAGAGTCTTAACTGGTTAGAGGAAAACGAAAAATTAAAAGATGAATATAAATTAGTATTAGAAGCATGCTTAGCAACTGGTGCTAATTTTGGAGAATTATTTATTGAAGATACAAATCATCATAACTATATGATGTCTAATGGCGAATTAGCCGAAGTTGATGCTGAAAGCGTTCATGGTGTTGGTATTAGAATCCTAAAAGGTGCCGAAGAAGTATATGGTTATACTAATGATACTTCAACTAGTGCAATGCTTGCTTTAGCTAAAAAGTTGGCTTCAAGCTTTAGCGGTGAAAAAGTATGTGATGTTGCTCCACTTAATTTAGTTAAATTGCCTAAGATTGTAGAGATTAAGAAACATCCAAGAGATGTTAAGTTAGAAGATAAAGTTGCTTTAATGAAAAAAGCCAATGATGCATGCTTAGCAGTAGAAGGTGTTATTCAATCAATGACACGTTTAGGCGAAGCTTGCCAAGATGTTACAATTGTTAATTCAAATGGTACAATTGCTCATGATGAAAGATGTAACTTACGTCTTTACCAAATAGCAATTGCATCTAATGGTAAAGAATCACAAAATGGTGCTCGTAATTATGGTAGAAATCAAGGCTATGAAATGTTTGATGGCTACAATGTAGCAGCTTTAGGTAAAGAAGCAGCTGAAGCAGCTGTTAGAATGTTAAGCGCTGAAGATATCGCTGGTGGTAAGATGACAGTAGTTATCGATAACGCCTTTGGTGGTGTAATCTTACACGAAGCATGCGTTCACTCACTTGAAGCCACAAGCGTTGCAAGAGGCTTATCAGTATTCTGCGGAAAACTTGGTCAAAAGATTGCTAATGATTGTGTAACTGCAGTGGACGATGGAACTATTGCCGGTGAATGGGGTTCAATCAACTGTGATGATGAAGGTAACCCAACTCATAAGAATATCTTAATTGAAAATGGTGTTTTAAAATCATATTTAGTTGACTATCGTAATTCATTTAGAATGAATCATCCTATTACTGGATCAGGAAGACGTGAATCATATAAATATTCACCTACATCACGTATGACAAATACATTCTTTGCTCCTGGCAAATTCACTAAAGAAGAAATTATAGCTAGCGTTAAAAACGGCTTCTTTGCTGCTCAAATGGGTGGTGGAAGTGTCAATCCATCAACTGGCGAATTTAACTTCGCTGTTCAAGAAGGTTACTTAATTGAAGATGGTAAATTAACTACTCCAATTAAAGGTGCTACTTTAATCGGATCAGGCGCAGAAGTATTGATGAATGTAGATATGATTGCTAGTGACAACTTAGAACTTGCTGCTGGTATGTGTGGATCTTTAAGTGGATCAATACCTACTAATGTTGGTCAACCAACAATAAGGGTACAAAATATTACTGTAGGAGGTAGAAAATAATGCTTAACTACCAAGAACTAATTAATAAAGCTAAAGATTATGGCTTTAGCGATATTCAAGTAAACGAAAGTACCGAAGAATCACTAACTCTATTTGTTTCAAATGGTTTAGTAGAAAAGAATAATAGCGCTAATCTAACTTCAGTAATTATTAAAGGAATTTATAATGGTAAACTTGCTACTTTAGAGTTAGAAGACTTAAATAGAGATGTAGATGCTATTTTAAGTGAATTAAAAGAAAGCGCAAGCTTCATTACTTCTAAAGAAGAATGCGAAATCTTTGCCGGTAGCGCATCATACCCAGAAGTTAAAGAAGAAGCAAGTGATTATGTAAATTATCCTACTTCTTATAAAATTGAAAAGTTAATTCAATTAGAAAAAGATATTAAAGCAGTTGATCCTCGAATCGTAGCTGTTCCATATTGTGTATATGGAGAAGAAAAACATGCTTTAAAAATCGTTAATTCTAAAGGGTTAGACTTAGCTAAAAGCGTAAATGAATGCGCAGTATTCGCTCAAGTAGTAGCTATGGAAAATGGCCAAGCATCTAATGGTTCTAAAGAAACTGCGAAAATCAATTTAGCTGATCTTGATTTTGATAAAGTATTAAAAGATTCTACAAAAGAAGCACTAGATCACTTAAATGCTAAATCTACAAAGAGCGGTGCATATGATGTAGTTATTGAAAACAATGCGATGAGCTCTTTATTCTCTACTTATCAAACAATGTACAATGGCGAAGCAGCCCTTCGTAAAATGGCATTCTTAGCTGGTAAAGAAAATACTAAAGTATTTAATGAAATGGTAAATATCATCGATGATCCACTAATGAATCACGAAGAAGTATTACATAAAACACCATTCGATTCTGAAGGCGTAGCATGCTACACTAAAGATTTAGTTAAAGATGGCGTATTTAAAGGTTTAATTCATAACTTAAAGACTGCTAAAGCATTTGGTACAACATCAACTGGTAATGCTTCTAATACATCAGTTAGAGGGTATAATACATATATTGCTCCAGGTAAAAAGTCTAAAGAAGAATTATTAGCTGATTTAGGAAATGGCTTATTAATTACTGATTTTGATGGCCTACATGCTGGTGTAAATCCAATCAGTGGTGATTTCAACCTTAAGTGTGCTGGCTTTGTTATTGAAAATGGTAAAATCGTTCGTCCAGTTACTTTAATAGTTATGGCTGGTAATTTCTATAAGATGTTAAATGATAACATTTTTGAAATTGGCTCTGACTTAACATTCAGTAGAGGAATCGGAGCTCCTTCAATTCTATTCAAGAATGTAGCTATTTCAGGAGAATAATATGGCTGATATTATTAAATTAGTAACTAGTGAATCAGTTACTGAAGGCCATCCTGATAAGGTCTGTGATCAAATCGCTGACGCAATACTAGATGAGTTACTTGCTCAAGATAAAAATGCCAGAAGCGCTGTAGAAGTATGTGCTACAACGGGACTTGTATTTGTTATGGGTGAAGTAACAGCTGAAGCTTATGTGGATGTACAAGGAGTGGCAAGAAGAGTAGTCAACGATATTGGTTATAATAGAGGTAAGATCGGCTTTGATGCGGATAACTTAGCAGTAATGGTTGCTCTAGATGAACAATCTAGCGATATCGCGCTCGGCGTTGATCATGATGGCGCTGGTGACCAAGGTATGATGTTTGGTTATGCTTCAAACGAAACAGCTGAATATATGCCTTTATCAATATCACTTGCGCATAAGCTAACTAAAAGATTAACTGATGTTCGAAAGAGCGGTATGGTTGATTACTTAAGACCAGATGGTAAAAGCCAAGTAACTGTAGAGTATGTTAATGGTAAAGTTAATAGAATTGATAATGTAGTCATCTCAACTCAACATAACGATAATGTTTCAATGGAAGAATTAAAGAACTTCATTATTGAAAATGTTATTAAATATGTAATCCCTGCTAACTTACTAGATGATAAAACCGTATTTTATGTTAATCCAACCGGAAGATTTGTAATCGGTGGACCAAAAGGTGATACAGGTTTAACAGGAAGAAAGATAATTGTGGATACATATGGTGGAGTAGCGCACCATGGTGGTGGCGCCTTTAGCGGCAAAGACCCAACTAAAGTTGATAGAAGCGCTGCTTATATGGCTCGTTACATCGCTAAAAATGTTGTGGCAGCAGGGATGGCTGACAAGTGTGAAGTAAGCTTAAGCTACGCAATTGGTGTAGCTAAACCTACTAGTATTGGTGTTAATACCTTTGGCACTAATAAAATAGCTGAAGAAAAGATTCAAAAAGCAATAGAAGAAAACTTTAACTTAACGCCTAAAGGAATTATCGATACATTTGATTTGCGTAGACCAATCTACCGCGCAACTTCAAATTATGGCCATTTCGGAAGAGATGGTTTCCCTTGGGAAAAACTAGATAAAGTAGAAGTTTTAAAGAAATATTGTTAAATAAAAACAAGAATAACATTTGTTATTCTTGTTTTTTATTATATTCATTACCTTGGTGAATATTATGTATTCGCATGTATTTATCTAGTTCATTCATTACTACAAATTTCTTTAATCCCCAAAGGGGAGCAAGTAAGCTATCTTTTGGTGCATCACCGCTTATACGGTGAATGATGATACTTGGTTTTAGTAAAACTAACTGTTTAGCAGTTATAGCAACATAATCATCTAGACTCATTAAACTAAATTCATTATTTTCATACATCGCTTCTAGAGGTGTATTTTTCAAGATATATAATGAATGAATTTTAAGACCTTGAATATCTAGTCTGTTTAGATCTTCAATAGTCTTTAGCATATCGCTACTAGTCTCATGAGGTAGTCCATTGATGATATGGACGATGCAATCGATACTTTCTTTTCTAAGTTTTGCTACTGCATCATAAAATACATTATTATCATAGCCGCGATTGATAAACTTAGCAGTAGCCTCATTAGTAGTTTGCAGTCCAAGTTCGACCCAAACCGGTTTGATCTTATTGATTTCGGATAGTAAGGCTATTACTTCATTAGATAAGCAATCTGGTCTTGTGGCAATTGATAATGCAACAATGTTGGGATCTAGGTTTATTGCTTCATAATATAGACTCTTTAATTTATCAATTGGTCCATAAGTATTAGTATTTGCTTGAAAATAAGCGATGTATAAACTATTTGGCCATTTAATAGAAATGATATTTTTGACTTCCTCAAATTGATCTTTTAAAGGAGTGCCACGCTTTCCCGCAAATTCACCGCTTCCTTCGCTGCTACAAAAGATACATCCACCTTTGGAAATGGTACCATCACGGTTAGGACAAGTGAAGTTACCATTTAAAGCCACTTTAAAGACTTTTTGTTTATATTTAGCCTTTAGATAGTCATCTAAAGTGTTGTAATTATGCTGTTTATTCATATTATCACCTACCTAAATTTTAACATATTTTGCATCTTTTTACCTACTTATTTTTGCTATCTTAAGTCAACCATAAAGCCCTTTAATAAATGCCATATTTCTTGATTTTTTGCCAAAAAAGGACTAAAATGTATATGTATTAAGGAAAGCGTTTGCAAGCATTTTTGCAAAGATTTTTCCTTAAAAATCATGCGAAGACTAACCAATAAAGAATTTTATAAAAGAGGAGGAAATAATGAAATCTTTTAAAATTTTTTGGATATTTTTGGTTTTAACTTTAGCTCTTGTAGGAATGGTGGGATGTAAGAATGGTCCTACTCCAGATCCTGGCGAAGGCGGAGATGGCCACGTTCACTCTTGGACAGATTGGAAAATTACCCAAGACCCTACATGTATGGATGGTGGCGAAGAGCAAAGAACTTGCGAATGCGGTGCTTTAGAAATTCGTCCAGTTGATCCAATTGATCACAATTATCAACTAGTTAAAATAGTTCCTGCTACAGCTAATACTAAAGGTACACAAGAACATTATGAATGTTCTATGTGTCATAAACTATTTGATGCAAATAAGAGAGAAGTAACTAGTTCTAGTTTAGAATTAGCTATTCTTGAAGGTACATATGTATCTAATCCTATTGTTGGTATATTAAATGCATATGGCGATATTCAAATCTATGATGGAAGTGTAGAAGTAGATAAAGGCGATATCGAAGGATATGTATTCGGAATTAATGCTCAAGGAAGAATCATTTACGCTTCATACTATAGTTCTTCATATGGTGGACCAAGTGATGGATTCTATCACGATGGCACATATGCTCTAAATGCTGGTAGTGTATGCGGAATCTTTAATATTGATGCAGCATTCCAACCATGGCCAGCTACTACTGCAGTAAATGGCGAACAAGTTAACGCTTGGACATTATATGATGTAGTTGTTCCTGCAGGGGGATACTTAATCTCTATTAAACGTAATGCAGCTAATCAATTCATTAGTGATTTAACTAAGAATAGCGCATTTGTTGAAGAAGAAGATAATACATTATTTGAAGCTACATTAGCTGATGGTGCTTTAAATAACATTAAAATCACTATCACTAAAGGTATTAAGAATGCAGCCGTAACTGCTACTACAACAGAATCTCAAGAAGATGTTCATTTGACTGGTGTTAAAGTATCAGGTAGCGCAGAAGCAAGTTTTGCTTTAAACGCAGAAACTGGTAAATATGAAGGAACATTTACTTTAGCAGAGCTTTGGAATAGTGTTCAATTCGATTTAGTTTATAGCGATACAACAGTTACTAGAATGACATATGCCAATACAACATTTAATGGTACAGGTATTCTTTCTGCTATGGTTGATGGTGCTCCATATACAGCTATGTTATATGCTGATACTGAAGAATTAGTTACAAATGGTACATTCTTCTATAGTGCTAATGCCGAAACAACTTATGATGTTAGCTATGATCCTGAACAAGAAACATTAACTGTTAATGTTCATGTTAACGAACCAGCTGGATCAGGTGCTAGAGTCGTTGTTAGCGGAAGCACTGATGCTGCTCTTTCATTAAACGCAGAAACTGGTAAATATGAAGGGCAATTCAAATTAACTGCTATTTGGCAAAATATATTCTTTGATTTAGTAGACGAAGAAGGTAGTTCATTAAGATTAACTTATGCAAATACTACATTTGCTGGTTCGGGAGTATTAAGCGAACAAGCATCAGCTCCTTGGACAGCAGCCTTATATTCAGAAGGCAATGAAGCAGTAGCAACGGGTAATTTCTGGTACAGTATTGATAAAGAAACAACTTATATTGCATCATATGATCCAGACACAGCTACAATGACAATTGAAGTATATGTTCCTGAAGCAACAGTTACTGAAGATTCATTTGTTCTTGATGGAACTACTAGAATTGCTATCGCTGATGGCGTAACAATTTATGATTCTAGCGCTACTGATATTACATTTGGTGAATATACAATTGCAGTAGATGGCGATGGAAAAATCTTCTTCGCATCTAGAACAAGTGGTGGCTATGGCGGACCTGGCGATGGATTCTACCATGATGGTAACTACCAAGTAGTTGTAGGACAAGTATGTGGTGTCTTCTATATTCAAGAAGGATTCAAGAGCTGGAATGATTGCAGCGCTGCAGAAAGAACCCAAGAAGTAAAACCTTGGTCTTTATATACACGCGTATGTCCTGAAAACTGCCATATTATTACTGGTAGCCAATCGGCAATGTCTAATTTAATTAAAGCTATTTGCAATATTGATACATTCAATGAATCAGCTAACACATTATTCGAAACAACTATTGCAGATGGCACATTAACAGTTGTTATTACATTCGAATTCAAAGAATAGGAGTAAACGAATATGAAAAAAACTTTTAAATTTCTATTAGGCTGTTTCATCTTAACTCTTGCATGCTTTATGATTGCATGTAAAAACGGGGGAAATGGTGGAAATGGCGGTAATGGCGGCCAAGGTGGAAATGGCGGAAACGGTGGTAATAGTGGCCAAACTACATTCGGAAACGAAGAAGATGGCTTATATATTGACTACGTAGAAGCTAAAGAATTCACTGCTACACGTGCAGAAGTTAGACAAAATGCCTACACTGCATATGCTCCTGATGGATCAAAAATTGGTGATTTCATCACAATCGCTGATGCTATCAACACTTGTGTTGATTATGATGTAGAATACAACTCAAGTTTAAAGAGTGGTCAAGAAGAAGTATATGGTAGTTATGTTACTAAACTTGGATCTACATTCAAGATGTTTGTAAACCATAAAGGTTTCTCTGAAGATAACAATGACCAATTCTGGTACTATGAAAATGGTACATCTTTAGCAGCTTATAACTGCTGGGATGGAGCAGATTCAATCACTACGTTACAAAACACTAATTTAATTGCTCATAAAGTATCAGGCTTTGGAACAGTTGCTGAACAAACTTGGAATTCATATGCATTACTTGATGCATTTGGGGAACCAATTAATGATGTAAGTGCTCAAGTTTGGGAACTTTCAAGCACAATGGATGCAGCAGTACTTCAATTCCCTGCAAGACTTGGTGGTATTACAGGAATGAAATACAATATCGATTTATCTAATGTATCAATCGTTCCTCCATACGATGGAGCCGATTCTACATACGCATTCATGGGATTCTATGCATGGCAAGATTACTATGTAATTGCTATCGGTATTGCTTGCGATACTAGAACTGGTAACTGGTATCCATTCATCGGTACATCACGTGATGACTCATTCTCTGATGTAACTTATAACATTGGTAAATGTTTATTCACATCAACTTGGTCAGAAGATGGTTACTTCAGACCAGATGTAACTGAAGTTGAATTAGAAATTAAAACTCTTAAACTTCATGATGATGAAGAAGATGAAGATTATCAAATCGATGATTTCAAAGTAACTATTGATAGTAAATTGAAATATGAAAGACATATTACTGATTCACTATTAAATAACTACTTTAGTGGTTATCCACTATCTTGGGAAAACGGTTATGTATTTATCGCTGGTCTTGATATTAAGAACAAAGTTGTTCAATCTCAATTTACTGAAAGCACAGATTACTTCAATGGTAGTCAATTCACTGGCTTCAAAGTAACTAGCGCTAAAGCATATGTACCTACAAAAGATGAAATTAGCGATATTACTTATGGTTATCCAATTGAAGATACATGGCGTGGCAAATGGCATGATATCTTAATGGCAAATACAGATGATACTGCAGAAGTATTAGATTATACAATTTTAAATACTTGCGTATGTGCAAGTTATCAAAAAGTTAATGGTTGCGATGTTTACTCATTCTCATATGATGGCAATAACGCAAGCGTTAGCGAACTTGGTACAAAACTACGTTCTTATCAAGCTAAGATTAATGCTTTAGCAGATTTAGACGTAAGCGATATTTTAAATGATTCAAGTTTACTTGATGAAGTAGGAAGCTGGCTTGTAGAAAACCAAACAATCATTCCTCAAAAATACTTCTTATGTTTAGATTTCAGCGCATACTATGCTGCTAAAGAATTATTTGAAAGCACTTCAATGAGCGCTGAAGCTAAAGCAGTAGTAGGCCAACTTCAAGCATTAAGCCCTGCTGATTATCAAGGATTTGATGCAATCGTTGCTTCAACATATGCAGCTTTAACTGAAGATGAACAAAATGTTGTAAGATTAGTATTCGGTGCTACTGCATTCGATAACTTACAAGAATTAAGCACATTCGTTAAGAGCTTAGAAGAAGTAAATGGTGTGTTTGTTACTTACCAAAATATTTTATATGTAAATGGTAATGCCCTTACTTGTGCAAAAGATAAGAGCATGAGCGTTAAAGAAGCATTTGAACAATTAATGTGGTTATCAAATGGTATCGCAAATAAAGTTCAATACAATCAAGCCGATGAATTCGGTGGCATCAATGATGACCCTAACAGTGGTCACTTAACTGGTGTTATGAATGGTGATAACCATTTCTATCCATCAATGAGAATTGTAGCAATCGTTGAATTCTTTGAAGGATTAGGTATTGAATTACCTGCATATGAAAAAGATTTATTAGAAACTATTGGATATGAAGACTTCTATACTGGTTTCTATTATCCAATCTATAATACAGTAAAACTTGCTGTATCAATTCAAACTAATAGCAAAGCTGCGATCAGTGATCTAAGCGAAAGTGAATTAGCATTCTTAAATGAAGTATGGGTTAGTTCATATTTCATCAGCAACCAAATCGTATGGAACTGGAACTCTGGTAATAGATTCTTAATGTTCTACGATGGAAGAACAAGAGCCATATCAGTAGAAGCTGGTGGCGATATCAGCGTAGCAGTTAAAGACTACTTCGCAGTTGTAGCTAATTTCTTAGAAGATTGTGGTTACACAGTACAAGGCAATGGCTGGGGCGTAACTGCTACAACAATTCAATAAATATAATAATGGCAGGTTCTGCCTGCCATTATTTTTAATTAGAAAATTACTAGTTTACTAGAATTTATATAGATTATTTAAATAAGGAGATAGAAATATGCGTAAATTTAGTAGAACACTACTTGCATTCTTACTAATTATGGTTGGTGCCTTGATGGCAGCATGCGGAAAGGGACCAGATGATGTGAATGATGCTACCTCAAAAATTAAATGGGATGTAGATTTATCTAATCCAATTACAATTAATGCAATGTTCCCAGCAGCCGGAATTTCTGGCTTTGGTGCTGATGACACTGCTAAGATAATTGAAGCAACAACTGGTTATAAAACTAAATATAGTGAATTATCAGAAGCTAATGCGGATAATGATGTATCAAATATTTTCTTAAACCAAGAAAAATATCACATCATTAAATTAACAGAAGCCCAATATCATCCTAATGCTAAAGAAGGAACATTACTTGACTTAACTACTCTACTTCAAAATACTGAACAAGGTAGAATGTTATATGCCTTAATCGATTTAATGGATTATGGTTGGGATGCTGTTACATATGAAAAAGAAGACGGAACTAAAGGTATTTATGCAGTTCCTGACTTTGGATATTGCGTAATGGAAGATTCCGCATTCGTTTGGAATGTAGATCATTTAAAACAAATCGGTTATGTTAATGAAGATGGTAGCGTTAAGATCCCATCTACAATCGGTGAATTTAGCGATGCTTTAGTTAAGTTACAAACTAAATATGGTGCAAGTAATGATAGTTATCGTGCTTTAACGATACCTGGTTCTAACTGGAGTAACATTAATACTTTAATGTCTGCATTCGATGTCCCTAATTCATACTATGTAGATGAAAATGGAAACATTCAAATGTATATCTTCCACGAAGGCGTTACTAAATACGTTAATTATATGCATGATCTAAGAAATAAAGGTGTTATTTCTAAGAACTGGCAAAATACTGACCAAGCAAACTGCATCGCAAGCTTTGCTAATGGTAACTCATCAGTTACTATGATTGCTTATTGGTGGGTTGAATCATTAATCAACAGCGTCGTAGCTAAAGGTAATTTAGCAAAAGATGCTGGTGTTACTAATGATTATCAAACAGTTCATGATCAAGTTATCTGCTGGGCAACTAGACTAAGAGGCGATGGAACTAACGGTTCTGTTAACCAAGAAAAAGCTAGATATATCGGTGGTGAAGCCGGCGTTTCATATTATACTGGTATTCCATACTATATGGCTGAAGATGCTGTTTATATCATCGACTACTTAGCAAAGAAGATGTTATACTTCGCAGAATATTATGGTGGAACTGGCTTATCTAAAGAAGAAATCTCAGCTGGTAAAACTAATGCTGGTGTTACTATTGATGAAAACTACATCAAGAATAATGTCCATTGGGTAGAAGTAGATGCTCCAGCAGGCGCTAATGCATTCTATGATAAAGATGATTATGGCTACCAACAATACGAAGATTATACAAATAAGATCATTTACCTAAGACCTTATAGTTATGAAATTGAATATAAAATTGATTCTAAACTATCTCATCCAGTAGCTGATGGGGAAACAAAAGTTATTAAGAGCAATTGTCAAGAAATTACATATCATCTAGTTGGTGATACAATGCATCTTTCTGTTCAAGGTGGTGGAAGATGGGTTCAACTTACTAGCCGTTATATGGAACAAATCGTTGATAATTCACAATATTGTAACGGAACAAATAGCATTGCTGCTAATGTGTTATTCCATTTAAGAGAAACTGGATTTGATGCATGGCAAGTAACTGTTCCAATGGATGATTCAATTATCACTTGTCCAATGGAAATGATGCCTCCTATGAAATACTGGGCACCAATTTCAATTTTATCTAGAACAGTAGCTAAGCGTGGTATTGCAAGTGCCATCGATTGCCCTGATTCTACAACTCCAGAAAAAGCCCTAAACCTTACAAGACAATCATTATATGAAAAGTATTCTAAAGGTTTAGATGGTACTAAATATTATTATTGGTCAGATGATATTGTAAATGAAATGACTACTTGGTACAAAAACGTTAAATTAAAAAGAGATGAAAAATAAAACGAGGTAATTTATGGAACAAAATGAAGAATTACTAGTTCCAAAAAATACAGAGAAAAAGAAAAGAAGAAGAAAATACTGGGAAACGCAAAGACTAAATCTAAAAAGAAATAAAAGTATTTTATGGTTTATCGTACCTGCTGCTTTATTTACGATAGTCTTTTCGTATATTCCAATGTTTGGTGTCTTGTTCGCATTCAAAGATCCTGCTTTTGATTCCGCAATGCGTAGAGGTGCTGATATCATTGGCGCATTAAAGTATTCTAATTGGACACTTGAAACCTTTAAATCAATATTTAATGATAGTTTTTGGCTATCACTTAAAAACAGTGTTCTAATTAACTTAATAAAGCTAGTATTTGTCTTTCCTTTGTCTATTCTAATAGCTATTCAGCTATCAGAAATGAAGAATCAAAAATTAAGTAAATTAATCTTAATTATTATTTGTATTCCAAACTTCTTAAGCTGGACTGTAGTTATTAAAGCATGGACAAGCTTCTTTGATCCCGATATTGGTTTCTTAGGAAAACTATTAAGCAAAGCTACTAATGGGGAAATCATTAGTTACTATGAAGCTTCCTTTAAACCATTATTCGTATTCTATTCCGCTTGGAAAGGTGCCGGCTGGGGATCAATTCTTTATTACGCGGCGATTATGAGTATCGATAAATCATACTATGAATCAGCCACAATCGAAGGAGCTAATAAAATCCAAAAAGCATTCTACTTAACAATCCCAGCAATTGGGGGAACAATTGCTTTAATGTTAGTTATGATGTTTAGTGGATTTACTGGTGTAGGTCTAGAACAATTAAAATTAATGTTAGACCCAACAAACTATATCGAGAGTCAACAAACTCTAGACTACTATATTTATGAATTATCAATCGGCCAAGGAGCAGGTGTTTCATACGTTCAAGCTGCTGCTCTAGGTGTATTTAATGGTTTAGTAGGACTATTGTTACTACTTGGTGGTAATGCCTTAACTACTAAGACATTAAAGCGAGGGTTATGGTAGGAGGTAGACATGAATAAAACAATTGATCAACCTAACATAACTAAGAGAAGATTATTTAAGAAGAACCCAAATAAAATCAAAGAAACATTAAGTGACCGTATCATTCATGCAGTTAGCGTTTCATTACTTATTTTCTTTGTTATCTTAATTGTCTTTCCACTTCTTAATTATTTCTCACTAGCATTTAATAATTACGCATTTAACGATAAAATCATTTTATGGCCAGCAAAACTAGATTTAGCACCAATTAAATATGTATTTAGTGCAAACTCAAAAGATTTCTGGCGTTCATTCTTAAATTCAGTAATTATTACTTTAATCGTAACATTCGTATCTAACTTAGTAGAAGCAATGGCAGCTTATCCGCTTTCTAAAAAGAATTGTCCTTTTAGATCAGGAATCTTAATGTTCTTCATCATTACCATGCTATTTTCTGCTGGTGTAGTACCAATTTATTTATTAATGAGATCATTTAATTTACTAAATACTATTTGGTCAATTATCTTAATCTCAATTAGTAATGTTACTAACTTATTATTCTTTAAGACATTTTTTGAAAATGTACCATCGGAAATTCAAGAAGCAGCGATCATTGATGGAGCAAGCCCGTTACAGATGTTCTTTAGAATTATCGTGCCAATGGCCCTACCGGTATTTGGTAGCTGTTGCTTCTTCACAATTGTTGGTATGTGGAACGGATATGGGGCTGCGCTAATCTTCATTAACTCTGAAGCAACTGAGGCAATGCCACTAGCATATTATTTATACATTAGCCTAACTAATGGCCAAGCCGCTACAATGTATGATGATTTCTTAAGAAATTACTTACCAAATATCCAAGCGGCATCAATGTTAATATCAATCATTCCAATCTTAATCATTTATCCTTATGTAATTAAATATATTAAGAGTGGAGCCACTTTAGGATCTGTAAAAGGATAGAAAGAGGTTTAAAGTGAAAATCTTATTAGTTCCTCTAGATGATAGACCATGTAATTTATACTTCCCAAAAATATTACCTTATAAAAAAGAAGAGGTGTTAATCACACCAAAGCATATTATGGGTAATAAAAAAAGAAGTGCCAAAATTAATGAATTAAAATTATGGATAAAAGAAAACATAATTGATTGTGATTATTTAATTATTTCACTTGATACATTAATTTATGGTGGACTTATTCCATCTAGACTACATCATTCGTCCCTAGAGGAACTAATCTTTAATTTAGACTATATTAAAGAAATTAAAGAATTAAATCCGAAACTAAAGATCTATGGCTTTTTAACTATTATGCGTACTCCTAATTCTAACTTTAATGGGGAAGAGCCAACCTATTATGCTAAATACGGCAAGATGATTTTTAGAATCGGTCAATTATTAAACAAACAAAAAATAAATATTATAACTGAAGCTGAAAACAAAGAATTAATTACTTTAAAGAAGAAAGTTCCTTCAAAAGTAATTAATGATTATATAGATCGTAGAATTATAAATATGAAAGTGCTTCGCCATGCATATGATATGTATGTAGATGGGGTATTTGATTATTTTTATATTCCTCAAGATGATTCTTCCCCATTTGGCTTTACAAGAATCGACCAAATGGAGATTAAAGAATACATGAAAGATAAAGATGTTTTATTATTCCCTGGTGCTGATGAAGTGGGAATGGTAATGATTGCTAGGGCAATCAATGATTATTATCAAATAAGCCCTAAAATATATGTTCATTATGCATCTAGCATGGGAGCATACGTTATTCCTTGCTTTGAAGATCGCATGATTGATTTAACTATTAATTCCCAGATTACTTCAATTGGTGGAATTAGGGTTGAATCAGTAACGGGTGCTGATATCGTGCTAATGGTTAATATCGGAAGCGCGATGATATACTTCCCAACAGCAGAAGAGAGGATTATTCCATACGATATCAACCGTAACTTAAGTGAATTTATTAGTTTTCTAAAGTATGCGAAGAGTTTAGAAAAAATAGTTGGGCTAGCTGATGTAGCTGATCCCGTATTTTCGGATTTAGAATTAGTAAATTTACTAAATAATCATCATTTACTTTTAGAAATTGATGGTTATGCTGGCTGGAATACCGCTAGTAATACCGTAGGTACAGTATTAGCTGAAACTTCAATTTTAAATATTACGAAAAATAAAAAAGCAAATAAGAAGTTTTTAATCCATAGATACTATGATGATGTAGGCTATTGCAGTCATGCAAGAGGCTGGACGGATGTCAATGCGGCTTTAGCTAGAGGATATAGTGAAGGTAAGCTTGATGGTAAAAACGGGACTTGTGTAGCTATGGCAAGAGGTGAACTTATGGATTACATGGAAAAGATGTATCCGGATGTTAGCAAGTACGTAAAAGATATCAAAGTATCAAGTCCTTGGAACCGTACTTTTGAAATGCAATTTAATATCAAATATAAAAATATAAAATAGGTATAGTTATGTATAAATTATTAGATGAAATCAAAGTTAATAATGGTAAATGTAGCCTAAGGATCAAAAAAACATATGATGCTGTTTATGGTTTAGGAGAAAAGTTTGATTCGGTTAACCAAAAAGGATTGTATGTAAGAAGCGTTGTTAGGGAAAAATGCTTTGCCCAAGGCGAATACACATATTGCCCAATCCCATTTTTTGTTACACCAAATGGCTTTGGCGTGTATGTAGATAGTTATGTGGAAGTGGACTTTGATTTTAGAAATGATAATTATATCGATATTTCATTTGGCCTAGATTCATTTGGTAATATTGCTAAAGTATATTATTTTGAAGGCACAATGAAAGAAATAATTACAAGCTACCGTGAAATTGCAGGCATGCCAAGATTATTCCCTAAATGGGTACTTGGTGCTTGGATGAGCTCTAATAGATGGCATAATGATGGTGAAGTTAGAGAACAACTATTAGAAAATAAGCAAAATGGATTTAGTCATAATGTTTTAGTAATCGAACCTTGGAGTGATCTTACTACCCATTATGTAGTAAATGGTTGTAAAGTAAACTTAAAAGGTAATGGGGACTATGCCAAATTAGAAGATTTAGATTTTAAAAATAATGATATTTGGCCAGATTTTCCATCTTTAGTAGATGACATTCATAAAGATAACATCAAATTATTATTGTGGGTTGTTCCAATTTATGCTCAAGATGAAAATCTAGAAACTCATTGCAACATATCTTCATCTCTAAAAGAAAATGAATATGTAAAGAATAAAAAATATGTAGTGATGAAGCAAGATGGGACTGAATATATCATCCCACGCGTATGGTGTATCGGTAGTATGATTCCTGATTTTACTAATAGAGAAGCTACTAAATACTGGTTTGACCGCTTTGACTATTTAAAGAAAATTGGCATTGATGGTTTTAAAACTGACGGTGGTGAATTCGTTCACGAAACTGATACCGTCTTTTCTAACGGCTTAACGGGAATTGAAGGTATTAATGCTTATCCAGAGATGTATGAGGCTGCCTTCAGTAATTTCATCGGTGATAAAGGTATTATTTATTCAAGGGCTGGTGGCGTTAAAACACCACTTAATTCAATCCTTTGGGCTGGTGACCAAGAATCAACTTGGGATGAATTTAGAGCGATGGTAAAAGCAGGCTTATCTAGTGGAATGTCAGGAATTAGCGCTTGGGGCTATGATATAGCTGGCTTTAGTGGCTACTTACCTACAAGAAGCCTATATTTAAGAAGTGTCCAGTTTGCTAGCTTTATTCCAATTATGCAGTGGCATTCAGATCCAGTTAGCAATAATCGATGCGATTTTTCTGGTGCATGGAAATGTAACGACCGCAGCCCTTGGAATATGGCCCGCTACTTAAAAGATGATAAATTAATCGACTTACTGCGTAAGAAATTCGATATGCATTATAACTTATTACCTTATCAATATATGCTAATGGTTGAATCAAGTGAAACAGGCATTCCCGCAATGCGCCATTTAGCATTAGAATTTGAGGATGATAAGAATACTTATAATATCGAAAATGAATTTATGCTAGGCGAAAGCTTACTAGTATGTCCAGTTTTAGATGATTATATTGATGAAGCTGAAATCTATTTACCAAAAGGTAATTGGTATAACATTTATACTAATGAATTATTAAAAGGTGGTAAACACAAGGTTAGCCTAAGCGATGAATTAATTCCAGTTTACATGAAGGATAACTCATGTATTCCACTTAACTTAAAAGGTGGCGTTATTGAATCGAGTGTTGGCAATGCGATGGATTCATACCAAGAACTAACATTTTTAGTAAGTGGAAAAGGTAGTTTTAAATTCAGTGATGATTTAGGTAACGAAATCGATCTTACTTGGGATAAAGATAGTTATCAAGAATTAGCAAACAAACAAGGCATTAAATATAATGTTCTTCATATCGAGAAAGATAAGATTTACCGAGGTTAAAATAGATGAAAAGAAGATTTATTTTAATTTTAATCTTATTACTAGTTAGTGTATTTTCTTTTTCTTGCAAAGGAAAAGAAGATTTAAATGTTGCTAGCATTGAAGAAGCATCATTAGAACTAGAACTTGGTAGAACTTATACAGTTTCTGTTAATACAGAAATGATGGAAAGCTTATCATTTGTGCTAAGTGATGAAGACATTGCTAGTTATGAAATAGAAAACAATAATTTACTAGTAAAAGCAAATAAAATTGGTAGTGCCAAACTAGATGTTATTTATAAAGAACAAGTAATTGATAGCGTAGATTTAGAAGTTATTGAAGAAGTTATATATTTACCAATTCCAACGGGAATGATTTTACTTAAAGGTGTTGATAAAGAAGCATCAGTTAAGATTATCTTGACTAAAGAAGGTTTAGATAATGAAGAAGTGAAATGGAGCTTAGATACTGAAGGTATCGTAGAAGTGCAAACCCAAGGTAAAATTGCTCATTTTCATTCTTTATCAAGAGGTAAAGTAGAAGTAACAGTAAGTGTTGGTAATTATACTAATTCATTTATAGTTTATGTGACTAATATTAGAGGAGATATCGACTGATGAAAAAGATTAGATTAGCTTCTTTATTATTAGTATTTGGTGTTTTAGTACTATGTTTATTAAGTATTAAAACAAAAGCAGCAAGTGTTTATTCTAATTATTTAAATGCTAAGAAATTAAATAGTGGCCTAGTTTATGAGCCTACTTTAATCTTAGAATTAAATGATTTAGATGAATTGAATGATGATGCAAATAAATGCATAACTTCAGTCATTTTAAACTTAGATAATAACTTAAATGTTATTCTAGGTAGTGAGACTTACCAATTTAATACATTCTTTGATGATTATCTAAAAGGTAAATACATTCCAATTGTTAGATTAAATAATAAGAATGTAGATGGGTTTATTAATTATTATAAAAATGTTTATACAATTTATGATTTGATGATTATATCAGATGACCTTGATGTAATTGGTAAAGTTTATAATGATGATGCTACTTATATTTTAAATAGTGTTTATGATATGACAAGTATCGATTTACCAGCTAGCAGGTTTGCTAACTGGGAATATGTATCAGGATGTAATAGAGTTGGCTGTAATATCTTAATGGCTAATGCTACTGATTCTAATTTAGAAGTGTTTACCGAATACGTACAAGCGATGAGCAAAGTATGTTGGGCAAAAGGGGATAGCTTACTAGATAATGTTAATACATTAGCATCAGGCTGCTATGGGGCAGTTGGAAGTAGTACTGCGAACTTAAAAGAAGCCATTAGTTATTTTGAAAGAAGCGGCTGGAACCATGCTCAATATGTAGCAGCGCATAGAGGAATTACTAAATATTGTAATGAAAATAGCTTAACCGGGTGCCTTGCAGCTTATTCAGAAGGGGCTACCCATATTGAAGTCGATTTACAAGTATTAGCTGATAACAATATTGTGTTATGTCATAATTCGCAAACTAATTTTAATTCGGATAAGAATGGTTGGTATTTTGTTAATGTAACCTTAGATAATTTACGTAAAGCTAAATTAAATGATTACAATATCAATTATTCGGAAACTTATACTACTTTAGAAGAATTAGTTAATAACATGATTAAGACTGATGTTATTATGATTATCGAATTAAAGTTTGATAATGGTAGTATTGAAGCAGTTGATAACTTAGCATGTATTGAAAACTTTAAGCGTATTATGGATTCAATTCCAGGTGCATATGGACACTTTTATGCGATTACATTCTTTGCACCACTAGCCGAAAAGATGAAGCAGTTGATGCCAGAAGTTCCACTAGGCTACATTGGTGGTGCTCGTAGTGGAAAAGAAACTACGCTTAACCAGACAGCTTGGGGAGCAGGTGGGGGCCACAAAGAAATGTATGATTATGCTAATAAGATTAAATTCTTAAGGCATTATAATATCGGCTTAGATGAAAGTTATACTTACACTAATACAAGTGGAGAATATTACTCAAATCTAACAGCTGGCTTTTATTTAGCAAGAGGATATGTACAAAATACTTGGACATATGAAGATACGCTTCATTTCAGGATGCAATCTTCCATCGCTACAAGCAATGCCGCTGAAGAGTGCGCATATTTAATTAAGAAAATTGATAATGCTAAAATGGAGTTAACAAAAGCAGAACTAGCTAGCGGCAAAGTAAATGTTAAGACTTATTCATATAATGGCTGGGAAAGCGTTAAAGAGTGCGATATTATCATCTTAGAGCAAGATGAGAAATGCGCTAAAGTATTACTATATTACTATGAAGAAGAAGGCCAATACGGCTTATATAGTAATATCGTGAATGTGGATATAAAGTAAGAGGAGAATAAAATGAAATTTAGAGGATTTTTATTATTTTTAATGATTTTCATTTTGGGTTTAGGTTTAGTTGCCTGCGGTAATGAAAACGAAGGTGGCGGAACTGATCCAATTGTAGACCCTGATGATGGGGGCGGAAATAGCGGTGAAGGAGGAGAAACTGTGGGGAAAATTGAATTAGATGATGCGAAAACACTAAGTTATGTATTTGAAAGTGTCTACACTAATGGAGAAGTAAAAGATAGCGCTAATGGCTTTAGTACAGTAGATGATGTAAAGATGGCTAAAGTATTTAGAAATGGTAGCTATGTAGATGAATTCTCAAGCTTTTCTAGTCGTCATGACATTAAGATGGAAATATATAACGATTCTAAGATGCGTTTTGTTAACTTAGCAAATGGTTATGCTTTAACTATCCCATCTAAAAATGTAACAGTCGACTATAATATCGCTAAATACCGTGTACAAATGGCATTTGATGATTCAATTTTATCTTTATCATTTGAATCAAGTAATCCATACACATCACTTTCTACGCCATGGTACACTTATGGATCTGAATGGTTGATGGAACATTTAATGAATGAATCATTCATCACTAATAATGGTCTAGAACGTACTATTCCAATGGGCTACAAGTTCTCTGCTAGTAATCCATATGGTGATTTAGAGTTTAAAGATGGCTATGATTGTTATTTCTTTGGTATTAAGATTAAAGATCCTAATAACCAAATTGAAAGACCATATTATAATATCGCTGTTGTAAGACAAAAGAACGATCCAAAGAACTTTATCTTACTAGTTATGAAATCAAAGACTGAAAAGAGCCAAGTAATGTATGATTTAGTTACTAGTTATTCACGTATTACTTCTAAAGGTACAGCACGTAACTATTTTTATAGTGAAAAAGCAACTCCTAACCCTAAATGGGATAGTGAAACTAGTGCTTTCTTTAATAAGCTATTAACTACTGAATATGTTAACTGGGGTGTATTTACATATTCACTTCCAGGTGATGAAAATGGATTACATCCAGGCCAAACTAATTATGATAACGTATTAAGAAACTCAAAGTACGTTCAAAACTTAATTGAAACAGCTTGGAACCATAAATATGAAATCTTCCCAACATATACCCATCTTCGCGATGCCTTCCCGGTAGAGATGGCAGGCGAACTTGCTGGTGGCAATGGCTTCGATGATAAACCAGTTTTACAATTTACATTCCAATATACAACTAACAATAACTTAGTTGGTCAAGAATTAACACCTATGTTTGATATCATGCGTGGAAATTATGATGAAAAGTTCAGAGCTTTAGCCCGCGGTATTAAAGAATATGGTAAACCAGTCTTATTCCGTCTTAATAACGAAATGAATACTGACTGGACAAGTTACTGCGGAATGATGACTCTACTTGACCCAGATATCTTCACAATGACATGGAGGAGACTATATGACATTTGTGTAGAAGAAGGCTGCACTAATATGATTTGGATTTGGAATCCAATTTCTAAGAGTTGTCCATATTCTAGCTGGGGTGAAGACTTATGTTACTTCCCAGGATTTGATTATGTTCAATTACTAGGTGGAACAAGTTATGAATTTAATAACTATTCAGCTCAAACTGCTGCAGCAGAAATCAAGTCATTTAGAACTTTATATCAAGAATTATTCACTAAGAACTGCAAGTCATTCTCAACAGAATGGAAACTAATCATTTCAGAATTCGCTTGCGGAAGCGGTGGAGCATATAGCGGTGTAGAAGGTAGAAATGCGAAAGTTCAAGCTCAATGGGTTACAGAAATGTTTGAAGAGATGAATGCTGCTACCCCTGCTGATTACATTAAACAAATCAGAGGCGCTGTATGGTTCAATGCTAATGACTATGTAGGTAATGTAATCTCTAACCGTTTACAACTTGTTGCTCGTCCATCAAGTAGTGAAAAGTATGATGACTTAGCTGATACGATGGCTGCATTCCAAAAAGGATTTGCAGACCAAGATGCAAGAATTGGTAAAAAATAAAAAATAATAGCGCTTATTTATAAGCGCTATTTGTGGGAATAATATGAATAAAGAATTAAAAGAAAAATATTTAAAACAATATAAAGATGAATTGTTTACATATTGTGCACCATTCTGGCTAAAATATGGCTGGGATAAAGAAAATGGTGGCTTACTAAACTGTCTAGATGAAAAAGGACAAGTATATTCATCAGATAAAAGCGTTTGGTTACAAGGTAGATGTGCATGGATGTACGCCTATTTATCAAATAACTTTGGTAAGAATGATGAATATTTAGCATTTAGTAAATCATGCCTAGACTTTCTAGATAATCACTGCTTTGATGAAGATGGTAGAATGTACTTTTTAGTTACTAAAGATGGCAAACCTTTAAGAAAAAGAAGATATTTCTTTAGTGAAACATTCTATGTTATGGCAGCAGCAGAATATTATAAAGCAACTGGTGATGCTAGATACTTAGAGAAAGCAAGAAAAGTTTATGATTTAGTATGGAATATCTTTATTGATCCTAAGTTGGATCCATTCAAGATCTTCCCTAAGGTATATCCTGAAACTAGATCAACTAAGGCCATGGCTTGCCCAATGATTATTCTAAATATTAACTATATCATGCGTGAATATGATGAAGAGCGTTTATCTTATTACAATGATAATGCGAAAAAGTGTATTGAAGAGATTAAACTTCACTACAATAAAGAGTTGCATGGCATGTTTGAAAATATCACAGCTGATAATAAGTTTAACCTAGATGTATCAACTGAAAGAATTATTAATCCAGGTCACGATTTAGAATGTGCATTCTTCTTAGCACAAGAAGCAAAATATGCAAATGATAAAGATTTATTTGATTTTGCACAAATTGTCTTTAAAGATGCGATTAAAAGAGGATGGGACAATGAATTTGGTGGCATCAAATATTTTGTAGATGCTTTAGGTTATCCTGTAGAAGCATATGAACATGATATGAAATTATGGTGGACACATAACGAAGGAATCAATGCTAGTTTATTTATGTATAAACAAACTAAAGATGAATATTATTTAGATTGGTTTATTAAACTAACTGATTATGCATTTGATCATTTTAGTGAACATAAATATGGTGAATGGTATGGTTACTTACGCCGCGATGGCCACGTAACTGAGCCACCTTGCAAAGGTCATACTTATAAAGGACCATTCCACGTTATGAGATGTCTTGCTACTGTTATTAAATTATTAGAAAGTATGGAATAAATTATGAAAAAGTTTAAGAAAATAATATTTTTATTAATATTATTTGCGCTTGCCTTTCTAGTTGCATGCGGAGGGACTAATAATCCGCCTGTTGAACCTGATGGAGGCGGTCAAAGCCAAGGCGATGATGGTGGAGGAAGCCAAACAGTTGATCCACCAAAAGAAACACCACGCTTTAAAGAAGATTATACCCCAACACTATTTTCTAATGTTACATATGAAGAAAAAAAACTAGTAGAAGGCTTAACGCTATTTACTTACACAGTTACTAAAGCCAACGGGCAAATATGTGTAATTAGATGCCTTGAAGCTGACTTAACAAAAGTAGATATTAAAGCAGGTACAAAAGATAATGTATCAATTGGTTTTGATTATTCTAAAACTACACCTTATGCAGCAGGTCTTGCTTACAAAGAAGCAACCGGTAAAGATGTTTATGCTACTTTAAACGCCGATTTCTTTGGTTCAATATGCGTAAATGCATTTGTAAAGGATGGATTTATTGTTAAGGCTAGTCATAATGATAATAATAATTATGATTACTTAAATTCTTCATCCGATGTTCCCGCATCCGCTCCAATGTTATTTGGGGTTAAAGGGGTAACTGCCCAAGTTGCACCAATTATTAAGTATGAAGGTGATATTACTAGTGTACCAGTTAAAAAACCAGTTATTAGAGCAAGCTTAAATTATGTAATAACAGCTGGAATTAAGACGATGGAAACATCTAGTTCATTTAAGATTGTAAATACTACTCTATATTTAAATAGTGGTGATATGTATGCGATCTTAGATGTATCAAAAGGGGCTAGTAATATTGAAGTATTAGAACTAAACGTAGCTACAAAACAAACTACTCTTAATCCACTAGCAAGTGGCAAAGCATATTTATATTGTGCTAGTACAAATAGTGATGCGGCTAGTTTTCTAAATAGAATTGCCGCTGGCGAAAAGATTAGCCTTGCCGTTGCATCACCTGATGCCACTTGGGATGGATATGAAACAATCTTAGGTTGTAGACAAGCATTAGTAATTGATGGAAAAGTAGCAGATACTGTTAAACTAGAAAATACTAATGGTGCTCAGTATGGTGAAGTACCAAGATCAGCCGTAGGTGTAAATTTGGATGGAATTGTATGCATTTATGCAGTAGAATCGCTATATTATGGCAGTAAAGCACATGATGGTGATTCACACGGCTGTGATTTAAATATGCTAGCGGAATTTATGATGTATAACAATGTAATAAATGGTGCCAACTTTGATGGTGGCGGATCAACACAACTTGTATGTAAAGTAGATGGTGTTGATCAAGTACTTGTTAGATCTAGTGATACTGGATCAACAAGCTTAACAAATACAAGACTCGTAATGAATGTCATTATGGTCACAGAAAAATAGGTGAATTATGAAAAGAATAGTGATGATCCCTTTAGATGATAGACCTTGTAATTATAAATATCCCCTTCTTTTACCAAAAGAAGATTATGAAATAATATTACCAGGTAAGGATATTATGTGCTTCCATAAGCAGGAAGCCGACTTCAAAAATCTATCTAAATTCTTATTAGATAATGTTAAGGGAGCTGATGCACTAGTTTTATCCCTAGATTGTTTAATCTTTGGTGGACTAGTACCATCTAGATTACATCACTATTCTTTTTCTACTTTAATTAAAAGACTAGAAATAATTAAAAGAATCAAAGAAATAAACAAAAATATTAAGATTTATGGATTTGAGTTAATAATGAGGTGCCCAAGTTATAGTAGTGATGCGGAAGAGCCGGCATATTATAAGACTTGCGGAAAAGAGATCTTTAGACTTGGTGAGCTAACTCATTTAGAATCTTTAAACAAATTAACTGAAGCTGAAATTAAGGAAATGAAAGAATTAAAATCTTTCATTAAAGAAGAATATATTAATGATTATTTGGAAAGAAGAAATACTAACCGTAGCGTTTTAATGGAAACACTAAAACTAGTAAAAGATGGCTACTTTGATTATTTCATCGTTCCTCAAGATGATGCCGCAGTTTATGGATATACCGCAATGGATCAAATTAAAGTTAGAGAATACATTAAATCTAACTTGCTTCATACAACTGTTAGCATGTATCCATCAGCTGATGATGTAGGCTTATCGCTAATTGGAAAAGCAATTAGTGATTTAAATAATTACAAACCAAAAGTATTTGTAAAGTATTCAAGTCCAAAGGCCCCATTTTGTATTCCTTGGTTTGAAGATAGAATGCAAGATGAAACGATTAAATACCAAATATTATCAATTGGGGGCATTAGAGTATACTCGGTTGAAGAAGCAGATATCGTGCTAGCGATCAATATGACATCAAAGATGCTGCACAGAGATGATCCAGAGTATGTTGCCGTATATGATATTGAAAGAAACTTAGCGGAATTTATTAATTATATTAAATATGTTAAGTCTTTAGGTAAAATAGTAGCAATTGGCGATACCGCCTTTTGTAATGGCAGTGACCCAGAATTTGTAAGGTTGTTAGCCAAAAACAATTTACTTTTAGATGTAGATATATATGCAGGATGGAATACATCTTCAAATACGATTGGTACGACTTTAGCTGCTGCAACCGCATATTTCTTTGGGAAAGATGAAAAATCTAAAGTAAGATTTTTGATATATCGTTACTATGAAGATTATGGTTATATGGTATATGCGCGAAAAATAATAAGCGAAAATGTTTTACCAGCATATAATCTAGATCCATTTAATCTAGAAGATAAAAATGAAATTATTTCTAAATGTGTAAAAGAAGAAATTAATAAAGTAATAAAAAAAGATTTAGGCGAATTAACTAAATATGTAGATGACATAAAAGTTAAGATGCCTTGGAATAGAATGTTTGAATGCGACTTAGATATTATATTTAAGAAATAGGAGTTATTATGATACTAAATATTCACTGCCCAAATGAATTTAAGAAAGGTCTAGAAGAACTAGCTAAAGAATTTGATTTTGAAATCGGAAATAGCGATATTGAAGTCTTTATTGAAAAGAGTGAAGAAGATAAAGTTTTATTTATAAATAATGCATATCATATTTATTATACAGAAGATGTATATGCTTTTAGAATGTTCTTCCATGTTTTAACTAGATATAAAATTAATCGCTATTTTGATTATAATTTTGAATTTAAAGCGGAAATTGAAAAATTAACATTTATGTTAGACTGTTCTAGAAATGCAGTGATGAAGCTAGATAGCTTAAAAAGATTAATTAGATATTTAGCTTGTATGGGCTATAATGGTTTAATGCTTTATACTGAAGATACATATGAAGTTAAAGATTACCCATATTTTGGATATTTACGTACTCCTTATAAAAAGGAAGATATTAAAGAAATCGATGCTTACTGCAAACTATTTGGTATTGAATTAATACCATGTATTCAAACATTAGCTCATTTTAATAGTATTGTTAGATATCCTAGTATGAATCATTTATTTGATTGCGATGATATTTTATTAATCGGAGAAGATGAAACATATAAGTTTATTGAGGAATTAATTAAAACTTGTAAAGAATGTTTTAGTTCAAATAAGATTCATATCGGTATGGATGAAGCTCATATGGTAGGTAGAGGTAAATACCTCGATAAATTTGGCTACCATGAACGTGGTGAACTGATGAACTATCATGTGAAAAGAGTGTTAGATATTTGTAATAAATATGGATTAGATGCCATGATGTGGAGTGATATGTATGTATCACTAGCTACTGGAGCATCTAATGTATCAAAAGATAAATTAAAAGAAATACCTGATGGTATTGAATTAATATACTGGGATTATTATCACACTAATGTAGCTCATTACGAAAATGTCCTAAATATTCATAAAAGATTAGATAAGAAAATTGGCTTTGCCGGTGGTGCTTGGAAGTGGTTAGGATTTACACCTGACAATAGATATTCAAATATTGAAATTGATGCATCGATGAGAGCATGTAAACTGACTAATACTAATAACTATATTTTAACAGCTTGGGGTGATAATGGAACGGAAACTAGTCCGTTTGCGGTTCTACCTGCTATCTTTTATGCAAGCTTAGCTAGATATAATTATTTAGATCTAGATAAAGATATTAATAAATTAGTATTTAATAATGAATTTATGGTGCTTAGTGATGGAATCACATATGATGATTATATGAAGCTAGATTTAGCTAATAGAATCACGCATAATGATGACTTTAACGAAAAGAATAGCGCTAATAAATATTTATTATTTAATGATATTTTACTAGGTACTCTAGATACTATTATTGATGATAATATTACTAATATGTATTTAGAACATATCGAAGAATTTGAAAAAGTAAATTATCAAAATACTAAATTTGGTTATTTATTTACTAATCAACTTAACTTATGCAAAGTATTAAGCAAGAAAGCTCATTTAGGTATTGATTTAAGACGTGACTATAAGGCTAATAATAAAGCAGGTCTAAAAGAAGATTTAAATATATTAAAAGAATTACTTCCTTTAATTGAAGAGTTTTATAATTCATTTAATTACCAATGGCATTTAGAAAATAGAGCTAATGGCTTTGATGTCCAAGACATTAGAATTGGTGCTTTAGAGAAACGAATTAAAGTAGCTATTAAAAAGCTAAGTGATTATTTAGAAGGTAAGACAAAAGTTATAGAAGAATTAGAAGAAGAATTATTATGTTTTAATGGACATGATAAAGATTTTGAAAAAGATTACGATAACTGCGAATATAGATGGAGAAGAATGACATCAGTTAATGTCAATGATTAATTATGAGTGTTTTAAGATTTGGATTTGGAGAAAAAATCATAACTAATTCAGTTATTAAAGATTATCAATATAATGATTTAAAATTATTAAATCATTATTTTGAAGTGCAATTAACTGATGGTGTTGTCACACTAAGTAGAAAACTAGATGATGATAAAATCTATGGTCTTGGGGAAAACGTAAAAGGGATTAATAAAAGAGGATGTATGTTTACATCATTTAATGAAGATGATCCAGATATTACAGAAGATCGTAAGAGTTTATATGCAGCTCATAACTTTTTAATCATTGCGGGTAAAAATACATTTGGGTTATTTATCGATACACCAAAAGTAGTAGATTATGATTTAGGATTTAGTGATTTAGATAATTTAGTTATTAAAACTAAAGATGGATTTGATTTATATATAATTGATATAGAATCTAGCACACCAGAACTAGATATAATCCATGAATTTAGAGAAATGATTGGTAAAAGTTATATTGCGCCATTTTGGGCATTTGGTGTTGCTCAATCTAGATGGGGATATAAGAGCAAGCAAGATTTAGAAGATGTAATAAATGGTTTTAAAGAAAAGAAATTACCACTAGATATGCTATTTTGTGATATTGACTGTTTAGAAGAGTTTGAAGATTTTACTTTCAATAATACTTTTTATAAAAATGGTAAGATTGATAGTGGTTTCTTTAAAGGACTAAAAGAAGATAAGATTCATTTAGTTCCAATTGTAGACGCTGCAGTTAAAGTTAAAGATGGTTATTTCTTATATGAAGAGCTAATGAAAGAAAAAGGGTATTGCACAGATAAAGATGGTAACCCATATATCGTTGGCGTATGGCCAGGGGATAGCCTACTACCAGATTATTTATCTAAATCTGGTAGTGAAGTATTTGGTAGAGGCTATAAGAAATATCTAGATTTAGGAATTGATGGCTTCTGGAATGATATGAATGAGCCAGCCTTATTCTATAGTAAAAAGTATATAAATGAGTTTGCAAACCATTTAAGAAATATAGATTATGATAAATTTCATGAAATGGATTTTTACATCATCCGTGATAAAGTAAATCAGATTAAAAACAATATTGATGATTATAAGAGTATTTATCATAAATATGATTTAGCCTATAAAGATAATAATATCGTTAACCATTATGATGTTCATAATATGTATGGATATAAAATGGTAGAAGCAGCTCATAATTATTTTGAAAAATATAATTTAGAAAATAATATAAATAAGAAGTATTTATTATTTAGTAGATCATCAATGATTGGCTCACACCGCTATAGTGGTATTTGGACAGGTGATAATGCGGCTTACTGGAATCATTTATTATTAAATCTAAAGATGATGCCATCTTTAAATATGTGTGGCTATTTATATAGTGGGGCTGATATTGGTGGCTTTGGTCACAATGCGAGTGAAGATTTACTGATTAGATGGATGGGTCTTGGTATCTTTACACCATTATTTAGAAATCATACATGTAACTGGGTAAGGGCTAAAGATTATCATTTGATGCAGAGGACTAATATAATAAGAAACATATTATCGATTAGATATGCATTACTGCCTTATATTTATTCCGAATACATTAAAGCAGTGAATAATGATACTTTGTTATTTACGCCATTAGCATTTAGATTTAGAGATGATGAGAGATGTGCTGATATTGAAGATGAGTTATTATTTGGTGATAGTTTGTTAATTGCCCCAGTCTATTCTCAAAATGCAAATGGTAGAATGGTATATCTACCAACTGATGCCATTGAAGTTAGAATGAAGAGTGGTAAGGATTATAAGCTAACAAATCTACCAAAAGGTGATCATTATATTAAAGTTGATCTAGATGAAGTCGTATTCTTTATTTTAGATGGTGGTATCTTACCACTTGCTAAGATAGATGAAGTTGATAAGATTAAAAATATCGAAAGCGTTAATTATAATGATTTAGAGTTTATAGGTAATATATATAATAAGAAAGAGTATATTTTATATTACGAGCAAGATACTATAAAAGAGAAAAAGATTAAGTTGAATTAGAGGTAAGCTTATGCCTAAAAAGTTAATAATCATTTTATTATTTGTTTTATGCTTATTGATGATTGGCTGTAAAGAAAAAGAACCGAATGGTGATGGCGGTGGAAGCCAAATCGTAGAACCAGACCCAATTAGTAGTATCAAACAAGGAGAAGAGGATAATTTTAAAAATTATCTAGTTTTGTTTGGTAGAACTTATTTTAGTAATGGGCGCTTAGCGCTAGATCACTGCGGAACGGGGTTTGAAGCTTCATTTACGGGTTCGAGCATGACGCTTGATGTCATAGCCGCAAGTACTACCACATTACTAGTCGTTTATATTGATGGAGAAGAATATAAAACTATTAGATTAACGAGAAATGGGACCGTTAATGTTTGTAAAGATTTAGAAAATGGTGAACATATTGTTAGAGTAATTAAAGCTTCATCAACTGCTAGTGGCCCAGTATTCATTAATGAAATTAATACCGATGGTGTTATCAATAAATACCAAAAAGAATTTAAACTAAGAATTGAATTCGTAGGAGACTCGATAACTTGTGGAGCAGGGAGCTTGGCGGATAATACTACGCCAACTACATCATTTGATAACAATGATGTAACTAAAGCATATTCATATGTATGTGCAAATTTACTTGGTGCTTATTTTTCAATATCAGCTACTGAAGGTATTTGCGTTAAAGCAACAACTGCAGTTAAAGCCCAAAGTATTGATTTATATCAAAGTTATTCTTTAAATAATCATTCTAAATATGATTTCAGTAATCCTAGCGATATCGTAGTAATCGATTTAGGAACTAACGATGCGGATTACTTAGCAGGCCATCCTGAATACGGTAATGACTTTGCTACTGATTATTTAGAACTAGTTAATTTAATTAGAGAAAAGAATCCAAACGCAGAAATTATTTGCATGTATGGCCATATGGGTATTAACTCTAAAATCAGAGATGGTATTAGAAAAGTAGTATCAGACTTACAATCTAGTGGTGATGAACACATTTACTGGTTCCAAGCTACAAGTGATTTTAGTGGTGCTGGTAGCCATCCAGGAATGGCTGGAGCATACAAGCAAGGAGTAGAACTATATAAATTTATAGTGGATAATAATATCGTGGATGCTAGTTTAATTGATAATACGCAAAATAAAGAAAAAGAATATATCGATGGTAAAAAACTAGTTGTTTTTGGGGATTCAATTACCGCTCTTGGCACTTGGGGCGAAGATGCGGCTGATGAGCTTAATATGTATTTTTATAATGGAGCAATGGGTGGCATTACTTCTGCCCAAGGAATTGATCGTTTCAATGCAGTAGTAAAAGATTCTGGTGCTGATTTTGTTACACTGTGTTTTGGTCAAAACGATTTAATCATGAATACATATAATACCCCTAAAGTTGGCTTAGCTGATTTTAAAGCAAATATGACTAGATTAGTCGAAATGGTTAGAAGCATTGGGGCTACCCCAATATTACTAACTACTAACCCACTTAACCCTGATATTTTCTGGACTGCGCAAGGACAAAAGAAAGAAAACTATACTGAAGTAGGTGGCAACCCCCTAGCATGGCTAGATGAATATAATAAAGTTACCCGCGAAGTAGCGCGTGAAACTAACTGTGACTTAGTAGATATGCGTACCCAGTTTAGTGAAAAATATTACCGTAATGCTTTATCAGATGGGATTCACTTAAATGCTAGAGGTAACGAAATATTTAAAGATGCATTAGTACAATTCTTTAGAAATAAATATGCTAATGATCCTAATGCGCCAAAAGTTAGTAAAGAAGACTTAAATATTTATGTTACTGATACTAATAAAGTAAGTTTAATTAGTAAAGAAGCAACTGATTGGTATACAGCTGATACTAGTCTAATGAAGATTGAAAAGCAAGATGAAGCAATCGTCTTTTATAATACTAACAATTTATGGCCAGAAGCAATTTATGCAAGGTCTAATCCAATTGTAATTGATTATAATAGTGGTGTTTTATATTACGATATTGAGGTAAGTAGAGTAGATACAAGTATTATCATATTCTTTAATACATCTACACCATCTGCTTATAAAAATGGGGAATATGTAGTTATCAATTCGCATATATCTGAAAATGTCAATACAGCTGGTGATATCATGGGACCGGGTCATTTTACAGGTGAGATTAAACTAAGCGATTTAAATATTGCGAAAGCATATTTAAATGATGGTAAATTAACTATTAATGGCATTAAAGTATTTGCGGCTGGAACTAGTTACCAGAAAGTAACAATTAACGAGCTAAGTGTAGCACTAGGAGAGTAGGAGAAGTTATGGAAAAATTAAAAGTAGCAATTATTGGTTGTGGATCTAGAGGATGTGAAACATACGGTAGATTAGTTTATGATTTACACGATAAGTTTGAAATTGTCGCTTTATGTGACATTAGACAAGATAGACTAGATAAATATAGTAGCGAATTTAAGATCGATAAGAAAAACACATTCTTAGATGAAGATGAGTTCTTTAAAGAAAAGAGAGCTGATGTTTTATTCATTTGTGTTTTAGATAAAGACCATGTCCGTGTTGCTATTAAAGGATTAAATCTAGGTTATCATTTGTTATTAGAAAAACCAATTACAGCTGATTTAGACGAATGCAAGGCATTACTTGATGCGAAAAAGAAAAGCGGTAAAGAAGTTATTGTATGCCATGTCTTAAGATATGCTAATGCTTTTGTGAAGGTAAATGAATTAATTGAAGCAGGCGTAATTGGTAAGCTTGTATCAATCCAAGCCTTAGAACAAGTAGGCTGGTTCCACCAAGCTCATAGCTTTGTAAGAGGTAACTGGCGTGATACAAAAGAGACGACACCGATGATTATGGCTAAGTGCTGTCATGATTTAGACTTGTTACAGTTTTATGCAAAATCAAGATGTAAAACTATTTCCTCAATCGGCGATTTACGTTTCTTTAAAAAAGAAAATATGCCTTTTGATGCGACTCATATGTGCGTAGACTGTCCACATATTGATAAGTGCCCATATAGCGCTAAGATCATTTATCTAGATGGTTGGCTAAGCAGAGGTAAACCAGGTAACCAGTGGCCATTTAATGTTATTACAGAAGCTAACCCGTTAACTTATGAAGCCTTAAGCGATGCTATTAAAAATACTAAATATGGTAGATGCGTATTTGACTGCGATAATGATGCGGTAGATAGCCAAATCGTTATGATGGAATTTGAAAATGGTATAACTGCAAGCCTTACTATGATGGGCTTTACGGGATGTGTTGGCCGTATTATGAAGTTTTATGGAACTATCGGTGAGATTGATTTAGATGAGGAAAAGAGCGTAATTGAAGTTAAAAGATTTGCATTACCAAAAGAAATCATTAAGATTGACGATCTAGTAAATCCAGATTCAATGGCTCATGGTGGTGGTGATTATATGATCGTTCAAAGCTTATATGATGCTATCATTGGAAAGAACGCAAAGACTACATTAGAACAATCAATTGAAAGCCACTTGATGGCAATCGCAGCTGAAAGCTCAAGATTATCAGGCGGTAAGATGATAAAGGTTCACTAAGATGGGATATTTTAGAATCAAAAAATATAACGATAATTTGTATCAATTAATTGATAAACTAGGCGTTATATCCACATTAGTAATAGGTGGTTCTAAAGCTTTAGTATATGATACATGTTACGGGTTTGCGAGTCTTTTAGAAGAAGTAAAAAAGATAACTGATAAAGAGTTAATAGTCGTAGATTCGCATGGTCATATGGATCATACGGCAGGAAATTTTCATTTCGCTAAAGTTTATATTAACGAACTTGATTACCCTTTATGTAAGCGCCATAATAGTCTAGAAATGCGTAAAGCTAATATTGCTAGAGCGAAAGAAGCTAACGCTATTAGTGAAGATTTTGATATTGATGATTATTTAGATAAAAGAGAAGGTAATCTAGAATTTATTAGCCCTGGTCATGTATTTGATTTAGGCGGACTACATGGTAAAGTCATCAATATGGAAGGCCACACACCAGGATCTATTGGCATCTTACTTGAAGAATGGAAACTACTATTAGTAGCTGATGCCACATGCCCATATGTATGGTTATTCTTAAATGAATCTTTACCACTTCCTAAATATATTGAAATGTTAGAAAGGGTGTTAAAGCTAGACTTTGATAACTTCTTAGTAGGACATGATGCAAGATTATTTAAAAAAGAAGAAATGGTAGGATTTTTAGAGATAGCTAAAAGAGTAGATCCTGCTAAGTCATATAAAGTGAGTTATGGTGGCTTTGATGATCTAGAATCATATAGTTATGAAGAACCATCAGGTAAAGATGGCGCAACAATTGCGGTTATCTTTAACCCGGATAAATTAAAATAACCATAAAAAACAGCCAGTGAAAAACTCAGGCTGTTTTTTTGATGAAATATGAAAATAGTTGTTGTATAATGGTTATATAGTGATATGGAGGTATTATATATGTACGCTAAAAATGCTTGGAAAAAATACGAAGGAAACACAAAAGTAGTTTTTGACTTTTGCGAAGGTTATAAAGATTATATAACTAAAGGCAAGACTGAAAGATTATGCGTAGATGAAGCAAAGAAGTTAGCTGAAGCTAAAGGATTTAAAGATTTAGCTAGCGTTAAATCTTTAAAAAAAGGTGATAAAGTATATGCCATTAACAAAGGCAAAAACATTGCTTGCTTTGTTATCGGTAAAAAGCCAATTGAAGAAGGATTGCGAGTACTTGGAGCACATATTGATTCTCCTAGACTTGATATTAAACAAAACCCATTATATGAAAGAAATGGTTTTGCATTACTTGATACGCATTATTATGGTGGTATTAAGAAATACCAATGGGTTACAATTCCACTAGCAATGCACGGAGTTGTATGCTTAAAGGATGGTAAAAACATTATTGTTAACATCGGTGAAGATGAAAATGATCCAGTTCTAGGAATTGGTGATTTATTAATCCACTTATCAGCTGATCAATTACAAAAACCAGGTAATAAAGTTATTGAAGGCGAAGACTTAGATGTAACAATTGCGCATATGCCACTTAAAGAAACTGAAAAAGAAAATGTTAAGGCTAACGCATTAAATATTTTAAAAGAACAATATGGCTTTGAAGAAGAAGATTTCTTAAGTGCCGAACTTGAAATCGTACCTGCTGGTAAAGCTAGAGATTACGGTCTAGACCGTAGCATGATAGCAGGTTACGGCCATGATGATCGAGTTTGTGGATACACATCATTAATGGCAGTACTTGATAGTCCAAAAGTAGAATATACAAGCTGTGCAATCTTAGTAGATAAAGAAGAAGTTGGATCAATTGGGGCAACTGGTGCTCAATCTAAATTCTTTGAAAATGTAATTGCAGAACTAATTAATAAAACTGGTGAATATTCTGATTTAAAACTACGTCAAGCATTTGAAAATACAATGATGTTAAGTTCAGATGTAAGTGCAGGCTTTGACCCACTTTATCCTGGTGTAAATGATTCTAAAAATGCTGCCTTCTTAGGAAATGGTATTTGCTTTAATAAGTTTACAGGACGTGGTGGTAAGGGTGGAGCAAATGATGCAATGCCTGAATACTTTGCAAAGATTAGAAATGTATTAGATAATGCTAATATCCACTATCAAACATCAGAAATTGGTAAAGTTGACCAAGGTGGTGGTGGCACAATCGCCTACATCTTAGGTAACTACAACATGAATGTAATCGATGCTGGCATTGCAGTTTTAAATATGCATGCACCAATGGAAATCGTATCTAAAGTGGATGTATATGAAGCATATAAAGCATATATCGAATTCATCACTAAGATGTAATAAGAGGTAGCTTACGAAAAGTAAAAAGATTAGAGATTTAGTGTTTATGGGCATTGCCCTAGCACTAATGATTGTATGTTCAAAGATTAGTTTTTTAGTTGGAGCAATTCCGATTACCTTGCAAACTTTTGCGGTATTTATATGTTCACTAATCTTAGGATGGAAAGCTAGCATTATATTTATAGTTTATACCGCGCTAGGTTTAATCGGATTACCAATCTTTTCTAGCGGTGGGGGCTTTGCATACATTTATGCCCCATCATTTGGCTTTATAATTAGTTTTATCCCTGCTAGCTTAATAATTGGTATTGCTTCAAAGTCAGATAAACGATATCTAAAATACATTACATCATTATGCGGATTGCTTTTAATCAATGTAATCGGTGTAGCTTATATGTATTTTATTTATAATTATTATATGGAAACGCAAAAGAGCTTGCTAACCATTATCCAAATTGGGGTTTTACCTTTCATCTTAAAAGATATAGTGGTAGCAGCAGTATCTTGCATTATTTATTCAAGAATAAAAATAGTATTAGATAAAAACGAATAAAAAAAAGGAGAATGGTTATGGAAATGAAATTTTATCGTTGTAAAGTATGTGGTCAAATTATTGCAATTGTGAAACAAACTAAAGTACCGCTTATGTGCTGCGGAAAGATGATGGAAGAAATCATCCCTGGTGAAGTTGATGCTTCAGCTGAAAAGCATGTACCAGTATGGGAAGTAAAAGATGGCGTTGTAGAAGTAAAAGTAGGAGAAGTTGCCCATCCAATGATTGAAGAACATTATATTGAATGGATTGCTCTTCAAACTAAGAAAGGTAATCAAAGAGTAAAACTTAACCCAGGCGATGCTCCAGTTGCTCATTTTGCAATTTTACCTGGCGATGAAGTATTAGCAGTATACGCATATTGCAACTTACATAGTTTATTTAAAGGATAATATAAATGTTATTTATTGAATATCCTAAATGCTCAACTTGCATTAAAGCTAAAAAGTGGTTAGAAGATAATGGCATAGATTTTATTGATCGTAACATTAAACTAGATAACCCTACTATTGAAGAATTAAGAGAGTGGGTTAAATTATCTAGTCGACCACTAAATAAAGTTTTTAATACAAGTGGACTACTCTATAAAGAATATAATCTAAAAGATAAACTAGCTTTAATGAGCGATGAAGAAAAGCTAGAAATGCTTTCTTCAAACGGTATGTTAGTTAAAAGACCAATAATAGTAGATAAAGATTACGTATTATTTGGTTTTAAAGAAGAAGAGTGGAAAACATTTATTCTTAAGAGGTAATTATGTCAGAATTATTAGAAATAGTAATGTTAGTAGCATTTGGCTTTTCTTGGCCAATTAGTTTAGTTAAAAATATCAAAGCCAGATCAACTAAAGGAGTAAGTATCTTATTTTATATAATGATTCTATTTGGATATGTTGCTGGCATTATATCTAAATTTACTAATGAAGCATACATGGCATCTTTCTCTACAAAATGGTATGTCCTAATTTTCTATTTCTTCAATTTCACCGTAGTTGGCCTAAATATAATTGTTTATTTTAGAAATAGACACCTAGAGAATAAAGAAAGTGAAGAAAAAGTAGCATAACGCAAGTTATGCTATTTTTTATAACAATTATTAAAAACGTTTTCTAATGCAATATTATTAACTATTCATATTTTTAATGTATAATGTAATTAATAGAGGTAGCGATGCAAATTAGTAATACAAGAGAGAAGGCATTCGTTTGGATCTTGTATGAAAGGTAATCATCGCCGAACATTTAATTTAGGCATAAATTAAATGTGGGGTTATAGACAATATCTATAACACTCCTACTATTAGTAGAGGCGCTATTTAATTAAGTTTTATACAAATACTTTTTTATGGTTGCGTCTTTATACAAGATGCTTTTTTTATTATTAGGCAATTAGAGGAGGTATATTATGAAAAAGCTATTTGTATTAATGATGTTAGCAGTAATTGGATTATTTTTAAGTGCATGCGGAGGTGTGAAGTTTCAAGAAAGTAAGGGCGAACTAGTAATTGGCCTAGAATGTGAATATTCTCCATTTAACTGGACTGAAACTACTAAAAGTGATGAAAATGTAGAGATATATGGGCAAAACGGCTTGTACGCTAATGGATATGATATCCAAATCGCTAGAAGAATTGCTGATGATTTAGGATTAAAGTTAGTTGTTAAGAAGATTGCATGGGAGGGATTAATCCCGGCTTTACAAAGCGGTGATATCGATGCCATTATTGCGGGTATGAGCCCAACGGAAGAGAGAAAAGAATCGATTAGTTTTTCTGATCCATATTATCGAAGTGAACACGTAGTTATTGTAAAAGATGGTGGCAGATTTGCTAGTGCCACTAGCTTTGCGGATTTTGCAGGGGCAAATGTCATTGGTCAAAAAGGAACAGCTTATGAAGATTTAGCTAACCAGTTAGCAACTCGCGCTGGTGCTACGGCTCAAGCACCTTTAGGCACAGTTCCACTAATTATTTCTTCAATTCTGGCTGATAGTACTGATGTTACGGTTGTAGAAAAGCCAGTAGCATTAGGTGTATGTGCATCTAATCCAGGACTTAAGTGGATTAAGTTGGCTGATGAATTTGAAGTTGATGAAGCAGATGTTGTTGTAAGCATTGGTGTTAGACAAGTAGATACAGGCTTACTTGCTAAGATTAACGATGCTTTAGCAAAGATTAGTGATGCAGAAAGAGAAACATTAATGGTTAATGCTGTTAATGCGAATGCAGAATAATGATTTTAACAGGATTTTTTGGTTGGATAGGAAGGATTATTAGCGAATATTCAAGACAAATCTTACTAGGTATCGGTAGAACATTACTTTTATCACTAGTAGGTACTGTAGTAGGTTTTATCATAGCATGTCTTTTTTCATACATTAAAACGAAAAAAGAAGCAGGTATCGTTGGTAAAATCTTAAAAGGTTTTGTGAATGGATATGTAACGATCATTAGGGGAACCCCAATGATGGTTCAGGCACTAATCTTTTACTATTCCTTCAAAATGTTAGGTGTCAACTGGGACCCACTTACAGCTGGCTTATTTACCGTATCGGTAAATACAACAGCTTACTTAACTGAAGTTTTAAGAGGTGGAATTGAATCAGTTGATGAAGGACAATACGAAGCAGCGCGTAGTATTGGTATGAGCGGGTTTAAATCGATGCTATTTATCGTTTATCCTCAAGCTATTAAAAACTCAATGGCATCAATTGGTAATGAATTTATCGTTAACATTAAGGATACATCGGTGTTAAATGTAATCGGTGTTATAGAAGTATATAATGCTTGCTTGATGGCCGGAAATAAATACTATAAAGTAGTAGAAGCGATGTGCATCGCTGCTGTAATTTACCTAATTATGACTTTGACTTCTTCATATTTATTAAAGAGGCTAGAATTAAGAATCGGCAGCCCAGTTAAAGAAATAACTAGTTCTAACTGAGGTAGCTTATGATTTTAGAGATTAAAAACTTAAAAAAGAAATTTGATAATCAAGAAGTATTAAAAGATGTTAGCTTGACGGTGGATAAAGGGGAAGTAATATGCGTCCTTGGATCATCAGGCTCTGGTAAATCTACGCTTCTTAGATGTATCAATTTACTTAATAATTATGATGATGGGGAAATTTTATTCAATGGTAAGAATATCTTAGATGCCAATGTTAACGAGCTAAGAAGTAAAATAGGCATGGTATTTCAATCTTTCAACTTGTTTAATAACTTAAATGTCTTAAAAAACTGTATGGTTGGTCAAACTAAAGTTTTAAAAAAGAATAAAGAAGAAGCTAGGGCTAAAGCATTAGAGACTCTAGAACTAGTTGGTATGAGTGATTTTATAAACAAAAACGTAAAACAACTATCGGGTGGACAAAAGCAACGCGTTGCTATTGCTAGAAGCTTATGTATGGAACCGGATATTATTTTGTTTGATGAACCAACTAGTGCACTCGATCCCGAAATGGTGGGTGAAGTATTAAACGTTATTAAAAAGGTAAAAGAAACTGGTGTTACAATGATTATTGTTACCCATGAAATGCAATTTGCGAAAGAAGTATCGAGTAGGGTTTTATTTATGAATGATGGTGTTATCTTAGAAGATAGCCCAACCAAAGAATTCTTCACAAATCCAAAGAATGATCGTACAAAAGAATTCTTAAAACGCTATTTAGATAATAAAGTTAACGATTAAAAGGAAAAGTTAATACTTTTCCTTTTTTTAATGAGCATTTTCATTTATAATGTAAGTAAGGTAATAATTATGAATAGATTAAAAATATCTTTAATACTAAATATCATAAATGTAGTGTTTGTGGCATTCGCTACGTTTTCAATGGTAACGGGCTTTTATTTCATGGGCGATGATGTAAGTTTGCAACTTGAGGGCTTTAGCGCCTTTCAGTTCTTTACATTTGATTCGAATTTATTGTTAGGAATCGTATTGGTTGCTTTTATTGTCTATGAAATACTAATTCTAAAGAAGAAAATGGATAAAGTGCCTCATATTTTATATTTATTAAAATATGTATCTACGATTGCGGTAAGTTTAACGATGTTAACAGTAATAATCTTCTTGTCTCCGCAAGCAGATAATTACTTTATCTTATTTAAAAATAGCAATCTATTTTTCCATTTAATATGTCCACTTATGGCACTCATTGCCTTTGGCTTTTTTGAAAAAGACAATGATATTAAATTCAAAGATACAGTTTATGGCATCGTCCCAACATTCTTATATGGAATTTATTACACTACTAATGTATTAGTCCATATAGAAGGTGGTAGAGTCGCCCCAAAATATGACTGGTATGGCTTTGCTCAAGGCGGGACAATCGGTATGATTTTATCGGTAATTATTATGTTAGGCGCTACATACTTAATAAGTGTATTAGTTTATTTACTAAATAAGAAAGTATTAAATAAAAAGTAGGAGGAAGTATGAATATTTACGAATCAGCAGAAGACTATTTAGAAAGAATACTTATATTAAAAGAAAAACAAGGCAAAGTAATTTCACTTGATATCGCTAATTCGATGAATTATTCAAAACCTAGCGTATCTAGAGCGATGAAAAACCTAAGAGAAAATGGCTACATTTCAATCAATAGCTTAGGCGAAATAGACTTAACTCCAAAAGGGTCGGAAATTGCTCATAAGATTTACGAGCGCCATCAAGTAATATCAAATGTATTAGTGCAAATTGGTGTTAGCGAAGAGGTGGCTTTGCGCGATGCATGCAAAATCGAACACGATCTAAGTGAAGAAACATTTAATGCGATTAAAAAGCATAACGAACAATATGGTAAAAAATAATGCTCAATTTTGAGCATTTTTTTTATTGTATCTCTTGACAAGACTAATTTATGGGTATAAAATGTTTATAGTTAGCAATGGCTAACTAATATTTATGACTATGAGTTAGCATATGCTAACTAGAAGGAGGATATTATGCCAATCGTTGTAGCACCTGAAAATACAGTGCTTAAGATTATTAAGATTTTAGTTGATGAAAAGACTAAAAGGCATTTAGAAAATTTAGGTATTTTAGTTAATGCTAGTATTACTGTATTAGCTAGAAATGATGGAAATGTAATTGTAAAGATTAAAGATGGCAGATTAGCTTTAAATAAAGATACTGCTTTGAAAATATTTGTTGCTTAGGAGGAAATATGAATAAGTACGTAAATGAATTTAACATCGGAGAAGAAGGTAAAATTATTAAAGTTATAGCTGATGGCAAGATTAAAAGAAGACTATTTGATATGGGAGTTACACCTGGAGCTAGTATTGTTTTAAAGAAAGTGGCTCCACTAGGTGATCCTATTGAAGTAAAGTTAAGAGGATATGACTTAACTTTAAGAAAAGATGAAGCAAAATGTATTTATGCGGAGGTGATAGAATGAAGTTTGCATTAGCAGGTAATCCTAACTGTGGTAAGACAACATTATTTAATTCACTAACTGGAGCTACTGCCCATGTTGGTAACTGGCCAGGAGTAACAGTTGATAAAAGAGAAGGTATTTATAAGAAGTTAGAAGAAAAAGTAAGTATTATTGACTTACCTGGTATTTATTCTTTATCACCATATACACCAGAAGAAGTAGTTTCACGTAATTTCATCTTAGATGAAAAACCAGATTGTATCATCAATGTAGTCGATGCTACAAACCTAGAAAGAAACTTATACTTAACTACTCAAGTATTAGAGATTGATGTTCCAGTTGTTATTGCCTTAAACATGATGGATGCTCTAAGAAGTAGCGGATCTAAAATTAAAGTTGTTGATATAGAAAAAGCATTTGGGGTTAGATGCGTTGAAATATCAGCTTTAAAGAACCAAGGTTTAGATGAATTAATGAAAGTAGCTTATAGCGAAGCAAGACGTCCTAGACGTGGTATGAGCGTTTTAGCTAATAGTAGAATTAGCAGAGTAATTGAAGAAACTACTAATAAATTAAACGAAGAAAAGATTGAAAGCCCTTTGTTTCATGCTATTAAATTAATTGAAAACGATGAAATAGAAATCAAGATGCATCCCGAGATTGCTAAGGGTGTAGAAGAATTAAAGACAAAAGAACCTAAGGATGAATTTGGTGGCGACTATGAAGCAATAGTTGCTGATCAAAGATATAAATATATTAGCGAACATTTTGCTAATACAGTTATCAAATCACAAGATGATAGTGGTGTTACTAAATCAGATAAAATCGATAAAGTGTTAACACATCGAATTTGGGGTATTCCTATTTTCCTTGCTATTATGTTTATCGTATTCCACTTAACATTTTCTGAAGATTTATTATTCTTAAATGGAATCTTTGGTTTAGAAATTAAAAATGAAGGATTCATTAACTTCTTAACCGGAATGGGAGCGGAATTTGATGAAGAAACTGGAGCTATTATTCCGCTAGCTGGCATTCCATCATTAGGTGTCTTTTTACAAAACTGGATGGGATGGCTAACCGGAGCAATTATTGATTTGTTTAGAGGCTTTATGCCAGAAGGAACATGGTATACTGGCCTAGTTTGTGATGGTATTTTAACAGGTTTAGATTCTATTTTTAGTTTCTTACCACAAATCATCCTATTATTCTTATTTATATCAATTCTAGAAGATAGCGGCTATATGGCACGTGTAGCCTTTATCATGGATAGAGCATTTAGAAAGTTTGGTTTAAGCGGAAAAGCCTTTATCCCATTACTTATGGGATTTGGTTGTTCAGTACCAGCAATGATGGGTGCTAAGACTCTAGAAGACGAAAAAGAAAGAGATATGACAATTCGTCTAACACCTTTCTTTAGCTGTGGAGCAAAAGCACCAACCTGGGCAATGCTTGCGGTAGCGGTTGCCGGATCGTTTTTAGGTGATATATTCGTATTTAGTATTTATTTACTAGGAATTGTAGTTGCTATTATTGCGGCTATCATCATGAAGGCATTCTCTAAGAATTATGATGTTCCACCATTCATTATGGAACTTCCATCATACCATGCACCACAATTTAGAAACTTAATGGCGCATCTATGGGATAAAGCTAAACATTTCGTTGTAAAAGCATCGACTATTATTACAGCAGCCATTATTTTAATTTGGTTCTTATCGAGCTTCAGTTGGGCATTCTGGGAAGGCCTTGTTGATGACATCGATGAATCAATTCTTGCATCCCTTGGTAAAGTATTACAGTATTTCTTCTGGCCACTAGGCTGGGCACAAGGGGCAGAAGGTTGGAAATTTAGTGTTGCAACAATCACTGGCCTAATCGCCAAAGAAGACGTTGTTGCTACAATGGCCCAACTTGGCTTATGCGATGAAGCAGGAGAAACTATCTCATTTGCTTTGAGTAATTCTCGAATTTATGCTTTTGCCGCATACAACTTATTCACATTCCCATGCTTTGCAGCAATCGCAACAGCTAAGAGTGAATCAAGCAAAAAAGCATTCCCAATTACACTAGCATTTTGGTTCTTTGGATCATATGTGATTTCTTTATTTGTATTCTTAATTGGCTTAACATTTGAAGTTGCTTGGTGGGTCGGCTTAATCGTAGTATTAGTACTAGCCGGTGCAGTAGTGCTAGCAGGATTGCTAGTTAGTAAGCGCAAAAAACTACAACAAGCCTAAAGAGGTAGACTATGAAATGGTTTGAACCCATTATTGCCATAGTTGCAATATTTTTAGTAGTGTTACCAATCATTTTAAAAATTCGTGATTATAAAAAAGGTAAACACACTTGTAGCTGTGGGCAAGACTGCGCAAGCTGCTCAAAAGACTGTGCTAAGAACTTTAAAGAATACATTAATTCGAAAGAATTTAAGGAATGTTGTAAAAGTATTGTGAATGATAATAATTAATAAATGAAGCTAGTAACTCTGTTACTAGCTTTAATCATTTCTCAGTACAAATATATTGAAAAAAAGTGGCAAATTATAATATAATTTAATTGTATAAGGGAAATTGTGCGCTAATTTTAGATAGTAGAAATGAGGTTTATATGAAAAACATTTCGCGTTATAAAGATAATATTCGCCGTAAGATTTTGATTGTAGAAGATGAAATGATTAATCGTCAGCTTCTAGGCTTTATTGTGAGCAAAGAGTATGACGTTGTTTATGCGGAAAACGGAATGGAAGCATTAAAGATCTTAAGAACTAAGAATCATGGAATATCTTTAGTCTTATTAGATTTATTAATGCCAATCATGAGTGGATTTGTTGTATTAGAGCGCATTAAAGATGATCCAAACTTAAAGCGAATCCCAGTTATTGTCTTAACAAGTGAAAAGTATGCGGAAGTTAAGAGCTTACAAATGGGCGCCCAAGACTTTATCCCAAAACCTTATGATATGCCAGATGTAATTTTGGCCCGTATCAAAAGAGCAATTGAACTATTTGAAGATACTAACTTAATTAGAAATACCGAACGTGATAGCTTAACCGGCTTATTCACTAAGAGATATTTCTTTGAATACATTAGACAGTATGAAGAATACCAAGGCGCTATTCCAATGGATGCGGTAGTCTTAAATATTAGGCGTTTCCATATGATCAATGAAATCCATGGTCATGCATATGGTGACTACTTGTTATCACATGTAGCTAAAGCATTAAAATCATTATTAAATGATTATGAAGGAATTGTATGTAGAACTGATTCAGATACTTTCTATTTATTCTTTGAACATCAAGAAGAAATTGAAAAGACATTAAACGATAACGTACTCACAACTATTAACAAAGAATTCGTTGGTATCAATGTCGGATTACGTGTCGGTATTTATCAAAATGTTACTAGCCGTATGGATATTGAAGATATCTTCGATCGAGCATTACACGCTTGTAATGGCTTACGTAATAATTACAAAGATGTTTATGCATATTATGATGAGTCAATGCATAACAAAGAAATATATGATGAAAGATTATTAGCTCAATTTGATGATGCCCTAGATAAAGGCCAGTTTATGGTTTATTATCAACCAAAATATAATATCAAGGGTGATGAGCCACGTCTTACTAGTGCGGAAGCCCTAGTTAGATGGAATCATCCAGAATATGGCCTAATCTCACCAGGTGTGTTCATTCCACTATTAGAAGATAATGGCTTAATTCAAAAACTCGACCGTTTCGTTTGGAATGGAGCAGCTGAACAAGCGCATATCTGGAATGTAAAATACAATTTCCAATTACCAATTTCGGTTAATGTTTCAAGAGTTGATATTTATGATCAACAATTAGAAAGTACCTTACTTGATATAGTGCATTTGCATCATATCGAGCCAAAGCAGTTATTATTAGAAATTACCGAATCGGCTTATACTAACGATGCCAAAGGTATTATCAATTCGATTAAACATTTAAGGGCAGATGGCTTTAAAATCGAAATGGATGATTTTGGAACAGGCTATTCTAGTTTAAATATGGTCTCTAACTTACCAATTGATGTATTAAAGATTGATAGAGAATTTATAATTCATATGTGCACCAGCGATAAAGATAAGAAGATGGTTGAAATCCTTTTAAATATTTCGGATTTATTAGGAGTATCAGTTGTCGCTGAAGGCGTAGAAACAAAAGAACAATTTGATATGCTTAAGAAGATGGGTTGTGATATTATCCAAGGATTCTATTTCTCTAAACCACTTCCGGCTGATCAATTTGCAAAACTAATTGAAGAAGAGGTAAAAAATAGTGGTCACAATTGATAATTTAAGAAAATTTGGTGCTGATGTAGATGACGGAATTGCAAGATGTGTAAATAATGAAGGTTTCTACTTAATGTTAGTAGGTAAACTTATAGAAGATAATCAACTAGCTGAATTAGCTAAGAAGATTGAAGAGAATGATCTTAATTCCGCATTCTTAATTAGCCATGCCTTAAAAGGAATGTATGGCAACTTATCAATCACACCTATTTATAATGAATTAGTAGAGTTAACTGAAAACTTAAGAGCAAGTAGACAAATGGATTATGCTCCAGCTGTTAATAAACTACTTAAAATGAAAGAAGAGTTGAATAATTTATAATGGAAGAAAAGAAATATGTGTTAGAGACTTATGCTCTAACTAAAAAGTATAAAGAAAAACTAGCCGTCGATTGCGTAAATATGCATATTGAATATGGTGATATTTACGGATTTGTTGGGGAAAATGGTGCTGGTAAGACAACTATCATTCGTCTTATCACCGGCCTTGCTAACCCAACAAGTGGTAGATATGCTCTATTTGGTATCAATAGTGCAGATAAGCGTATTGGTGATGCTAGAAAATATATGAGCGGAATCGTAGAAGCAGTATCGGTTAATAGATCGATGAATGCTTTAGATAATTTAAAATTACAGTGTCTAATTAATGATATTAAGAAAACTGATGAAGAATTAATTGAATTAATTCATCGTGTTGGCCTTGATTATCAAGAAATTGCCAAGAAGAAAGCTGGTGACTTTTCTTTAGGTATGCGCCAAAGATTAGGTATTGCGATTGCGATGATTTCTAATCCTAAGTTCATCGTTTTAGATGAACCGATGAATGGCTTAGATCCTCAAGGCTTTATTGATGTTAGAGAAACAATCGTTAAACTTAATAAAGAAGGTGTAACATTCTTAGTTTCTAGTCACATCCTAGCTGAACTTGATAAAGTATGTAACAAAATTGGTGTAATTTCCCATGGTAGATTACTTGATGAAATTACAATTGAGGACTTACATGCTAAATCAAGAAAGAGAATTGAAGTAGCAAGTGAAGATTTAGAAGGTCTAAAAGAATATTTAGTATCTAACTTAAATCTAGGTGAAGTTGAAATTGCTAATGATCATTTATTAATATTTGATAATATCGATATTAATGAAGTGCTAAAAGCACTTGTTAATGGCAATAAACAAGTTAAAGATATATCACTTAAAGAAGATACAATTGAAGACTACTACATTAACTTAGTAGTGGGAGGCAAACATGCTTAGTTTACTTAAAGCCGATTTGTTTAGAATTTTTAGGGGTAAACTAGCACGAATTGGTTTAATCATTTCGGTAGTTTTGCCAGTAGTAATTGTACTTATTTATTATGCAGCTGATGCATCACTTGCATCGATTACTGATGGTGAAGATGTTACATTTGGATTATTTAGCGCTTCATCGTTAATTAAAACATCGTTTTCGGTTAGTGATAATATGGGTTTAGTAATAATCATATTCTCGGTAATATTTGTATCACTAGATATTGTTAACGGAACACTTCGCAATAAAGTAATAGCTGGTCACTCGCGAACTTCAATATACTGTTCGCATTTATTATCATCAATTATTTATAACTTAGTAATGATAATAATTTATACATCAATTACTACATTACTTACTTTATTATTATTTAAACGCAATAATCCTTTTTCCGCAGATGAAATTAGAGGATTAGTTTATTCAATAGTTTTAGGTTTAGTAACATATGTATTTATCGCAACTGTTACAACATTCTTAGCATTGATACTAGGCTCAATTGCCCCATCAATCATCTTAACGGTTGCTTATACAATGGTTATTGCCTTTGTTACGATGATATTCTTCCTTATTTTCCAATGGGGAGCAATTGAAGACGCAGAAAGATTCGAGCCATTAAAATACATCTTATATTTTATTCCATTATTTGCTAATGGATCGACTTTGACGGTGGCCGAAGTTAATAATACAGTATTTATTGAAGGTATGGTTTCATACTTATTATTCGGTGGTCTTAATGTATTTTTAGGACTTCTAGCCTTTAACAGAAAAGATTTAAAATAGGAGGATCAAGATGGTTGGTAACACAAAACTCGTAAGACTAGATAAAATTTTAAAAGAATTCAATTGCCCAAATAATGTATATGCTAAGGTTGAAGCTACCAACCCGACAGGATCTATTAAAGATAGACCTTGCTACTTTATGCTTAAAAAGGATAAAGAAGCTGGTCTGTTAAAGGATGGCGGAACGGTAGTAGAAGCTACCAGCGGTAACATGGGTATATCGTTAGCTTATTTTCAAAAAGAGCTTAACTATAACGCCATCATTGTTATGCCAACTAGTATGTCAGTTGAGCGCCGCCAGATGATTCAAAAATACGGCGCTAAACTAGAACTAGTTGATGGTGGCATTATGCAATGCGCTCTCCGCGCTAAAGAAATCGTGGATAGCATTCCGGGCGCTATTATGTTTAGGCAGTTTGATGATTATAATAATGCGAGAGCGCATTACGAAACAACCGGCCAAGAACTTGCTAGCCAGATTAAAGCTGATTATTTATTTGCCGGGATTGGTACTGGTGGCACCATTAGCGGAATTGGTAAATATTTTAAAGAACAAAAATTTGATACAAAACTTATCGGAATCGAACCATTCGAATCACCACTCTTAACAAAAGGCGAAGCTCATCCGCACTTAATTCAAGGAATTGGCGCTAACTTTATCCCAATCATTTTAGAATTAAAAGTTGTAGATGAAGTGATTACAGTTAGAGGAGAAGATGCAATCGCGATGGCTAAAAAGATAAGAGAATTAGAGCAAATTGACTGTGGATACTCATCTGGTGCTGCACTATGCGGATGCATCAATTACTTAAATTCCCATAATATCAAAGATAAAGATATTGTTGTTATATTCCCTGATCGAGGTGATAGATACTCATGGTAGGTATTTATAATAAAGAATGCTATTCATGCTTTTTAAAAGAAGCAACAAAATACTTAACTAAAAATGAAGATAATTTAGAAAAAGTTAAAGAATCATTTTTATGTAACATTAGTGAAGATAAAGATAGCTTAGCTAAGTTCATTGATAAAATCGATACCATCAAAAAAGAATTAAAAGAAGATTTAGATTTCTACATGATATCAGATCCGGCTATCGATTCAAGCGAAGAAGTAGTCCTAGCTTATCCAGGCTATAAAGCCATTACCTGCTACCGCATTGCTCATGCTTTAAGAGAAACAGGCTTAAAAGTGCAAGCAAGACTAATTAGTGAGTTAGCTCATTCAGCTACTGGTATTGATATTCACCCAGCTGCTAGAATCGGTACCCCATTTTTTATCGACCATGGCACCGGTATTGTAATTGGAGAAACTACTGTAATTGGTTCACGCGTTAAACTATACCAAGGGGTAACTTTAGGTGCTTTATCACTAGAAAATGCGACTAGCTTAAGAGGTGTTAAAAGACATCCAACCATTGAAGATAATGTAACAATATATGCATGTGCTTCAATTTTAGGTGATATTGTAATTGGTACTAACTGTACCATTGGAGCTAACGTATTCTTAACTGAAAGCGTAGCACCGAACCAAAAGGTTACAATTGGTAAGCCTACGCTTGTATATAAAGATAAAAAATAAATAGGAAATATTTATTTAATAAATGCTATCAGGAGATCAATGATGTTTGATTTTGATTACGAAGAAAAAAGCGCTGAACAGCGCGAAAAAGAATTATTCGAAAAAACTTCTAAGAAACAAAACAAAATCGTTAAAAGAATTTTAACCGGTGTGTTTTGTGGACTAGGGGGAACGTATTTAGCAATTGGGATTGTAGCCCTAATAATATCTGAAGATTTAGAAACTAGTATTGTTGGCTATGTATTTGGGGGAATTGGGTTACTATTTGTAATTCTTGGAATCATCTTACATTTTGCAATTCCTAATACGGGTAATTACGAAAGATATAAAAAGACAGTTGACACCTTTGGTTATGGTAATTCGTTTAACCTTAATACGAAGTTAGAGATGTTAACTGAAGAAAATAAAGAATTAAAAGAAAGAATAGAATCTCTTGAAAAGAAGCTTAGAGATTTAGAGGATAAATAATGAATAAGTTTTCTCCATATTTAAAACAAAAGAAGAAATTATTAAAAGAACTAGTGGCTAGACTAAGTGAGGCTTATGATTTTGCTTCAGTCTTAGCAACTGATGTTTACAGCAAAAACTACATGGTTGATAAGAAAATATCTAGTATTTCACCATCTAGCATAAGTGAAGCTGGATTTGTAGTTCGAGTTTATAAAGATCATAAGTATTATGAATACTCATTTAACGAAATTAAAGCTAACTCAATCGATGGCATCATTTTTGAAATTGCTAAGATGGTTAGCGAAAACCAAGGTATTGAAGACTTAAAAGCTACCATGATTACTGAAGAAAAGCTAACTAAGAAATTCAAACGTCCTACTAAAGGGGCTCTTTATAGCGATGAAGAAATCTTAGCTAAGCTAGAAGAAGTTGTAAAGATTGGAGCTAGTTATGATGAGGCTGTAATCAATGCAAGAGCTAGCATTGAGTTTGCGGAATTTTCAAAAATGTATTTATCAAAAGACCGTGACCTAGAACAGTTCTATACTTGGATTAATCCACGTACATTTGTTTTAGTTGGTAAAGATGATAATGTTAAATACGCATATGATGGTTTTGGTACTAATGATACTGATTATGCATTTAGTCATTTAAAAGAATCTATTAAAGAAGTTGCAAAACTAGCTCTAGAGTTATGTAGTGCTACAATGCCAACACCAGGTAAATATACAATCATTACTGATCCATCAATTACCGGCTTAATTGCTCATGAAGCATTTGGCCATGGAACAGAAATGGACCAATTCGTTAAAGATAGAGCGATGGGCGCTGAATTTGTTGGTAAAAGAGTAGCAAGTAAACATGTAACAATGCATGATGGGGCAAAAGCTTGTGTATCTAGTGCATCATATTTCTTTGATGATGAAGGAACACTAGCTCAAGATACCGTAATCATTAGAAAAGGTATTTTAGAAAAAGGTATTTGTGATGCCGTATCAGCTTCAATTTTAGGTGTTAAGCCAACAGGCAATGGCCGTCGTGAATCATATAAACATAAAGCTTATACAAGAATGACTAATACATTCTTTGATAAGAAGGATAAAACATTAGAAGAAATGATTGCAAGTGTAGAATATGGATACTATATCGCAATTACTAATAACGGTATGGAAGACCCTAAAAACTGGGGTATCCAATGTACTGCTCTATACGGTAGAGAAATCGTTAATGGTAAATTTAGCGGTAAGATTGTATCACCAGTTGTTATGAGTGGTTATGTAATCGATCTACTTGAATCTATTTCAATGGTTGCTAAAGATACATTTGATATTATTGGATCCGGATCTTGCGGAAAAGGATACAAGGAATGGGTTAGAGTATCTGATGGTGGCGCTAGCATTAAAGCGGAGGTTAAAATAGGATAATATGTCAAGAATTAATAAAATAATTAAATCGCTTAAGGCTAAAAATGTTAGCGAATATCGTATCATCGAAACAATCGAAGATGATTATCAACAATTCTATGATTTACAAAAATTAGAAACCGTAAGAAGAGTATCTACAACCGAAGAGCAAGTTACAATTTATGTAAAGACAGCTGAAGATGGTAAAACCCTAATGGGTGAAGCTAGTTTTATTGTTAGCCATGAAGAATCAAAAGCTAACTTAGAAAAACTAATCGATCAAGCAATTTATGAAGCAAGCTTCATTAAAAACCAAGAATATAGCTTAGTAAATGGTGATAAAAAGAAGAGCATGGCTTATAAGCCACTAGCAGAAGATCCATTCACAATCCTTACAAAGCTAGCTAAGATTTTCTTTAAAGAATCTAATGAAGTAGCTCGTTTTAATGCGTTAGAGTTATTCTTTAATGATGTGACTACCCATATTGTTAACTCAAATGGTGTTGATTACAAAAAGAGAACTTATGAAATTAATATTGAAGCTATTCCATCATTCTATGGTGAAGGTATAAAGACAGAACTTTACCGTATGTTTGAATATAACGAACTAAATTACGATAAAGCTGCAAGTGATGCTAAAGAAGCAATTCTAGATGTTTATAACCGTGGTAAAGCTGTTAAGCTAGAAGGCGTAAACAAAGCAAATATCATTTTACGCGATAAAGATTTATTCCAACTAGCATTTGAAGTAATCGATAGCTTACATTATGCTAGCGTTTATAACCATTCTAATCTTAAAAAAGTTGGTGAAGCACTAACTTCTAATAAGATTAATATTGGTCTAGATGCTAATACTAAATATGATTATTTTGATAATGATGGAGTTAGACTATCTAAATGCAGCGTAATTGAAGATGGTATCGTTAAATCATATTATGGTAATAACCGTTATGCTTGCTATATCGGCGAAAAACCTACTGGTAATTTAAATAAATTAACATTATCAAAAGGTAAAAAGTCGGTAGAAGCATTTAAAACAAAACCATATTTAGAAATATACGATATGTCAGGCATTCAAGTAGATGCTTACCAAAACTACTTAGGTGGTGAAGTAAGATTAGCTTTATATTTTGATGGTAAAGATATTATTCCAGTTAGCGGCTTCTCATTTAGCGCTAACTTACAAGAAGCCATTGATAATATGTCTTTAAGTAAAGAAGTATCAAATATCAATAATTATAGCGGAGCAAAATTTGCTTTGATTAAAGATGTAGCAATTAACTAAAAACGGGAGAAGAAATGAAAAAATTATTTAAAATATTAGGTATTATAATCGGATCAATCGTGATGATATTTTTAGTGTTAGCAATGTTAAATGTAATTTCTAGCTTAACACTTAAAAATTACATTCGTACTTTTGATAAAGTAGAATATGCTAACCAATTAGTACCAGTAGTTGATGATGATGGTCATTATACATTTACTACTGATGGTGATTTTAGAATTATGCAATTAAATGATTTGCATATTGCTGGAGGTCACTATTCACTTAAAAAAGATAAGAAAACAATCTATGAAGTAATGACTATGGTGCAAATTGAAAAACCAGATTTAGTAATTCTAAATGGTGATAGTGTATTCTGTGTACCAGGACCACTTTTTGGTGGAGGTAGTAGTTTTAATAACAAAATGGCATCACGTAGAGTCCTAGATATTTTTGAAAAGCTAGGTGTATATTTTACTGTTGCCTTTGGTAATCACGATACAGAAGCATTTGATTATTATAACCGTGCCCAAATCGGTAAACTATATATGAAAGATAGATACCAATATTGTATATTCCAATCTGAATTTGATGGATATGGTGTTACTAACCAGTGTATTAAACTAGAAGATAGCGCTGGTAACTTAAGAAAAGCAATTATGGTATTTGATTCTAATGATTATATCGATACATCGCTAAAAGCATCAATGAACTGGTGGTATGATGTAATCCATGATGAACAAGTACAGTGGGCAAAAGAAACTCTTCTTAGTTTAGGAGATGGCGTTAACCCTGCTAAATCATTATTCTTTTTCCATATCCCAACAGGTGAATTCGAACAAGCATACCGTAACCTAGCTGCTAATAACTTCAACGATACAGCTGATACTAAATATATTAGCGGTGTATGGGATGAATTAGTTGACCCAGAAATGGGTGGAAGGATTTGGTATGGCGGCTGCCAAAAGAAAGATGTAGCGCCTAATGATAACGATAATTTATTTGAAGAATTAGGCCCAAGCGGTATTAATTCACTTGAAGCTATCTTTGTAGGTCATGACCACGTTAATAATGCGGTTGTGGAATACAAAGGAGTAATCCTTGCTTATGGTATGTCACTAGATAATACAGCATACAAAGATATTAACTTATCAGGCCGCCAAAGAGGTGCCATGATTGTAACAGTTAAAAATGATAATACATTTACAATTGATCACAAAAATGCATATCTTGATTATGGCGTTGATGCTAATAAGTTTTATAATGTTTATTTAGATAAATATTTATATCCAGATTACGTTCCAACTAACAGGTAATAATATGAAACAAATAATTTATGCATCTAGCACTAAAGATATTAAAGAGCTAGAATTAGATAACCGAAAATTAGCGCTAGAGTGCGCAAAAGAAGCCATCGTTTTATTAAAAAATGATGGCATTTTGCCATTAAAGGATCAAAAAATTGCTTTGTTTGGAAGTGGTGCCAAAAAGACTATTAAAGGTGGCACCGGATCTGGTGAAGTAAATGAAAGATATAGTGTATCAATTTATAGTGGTTTACTAAATAAAGGCTTTATCATTACATCAAACAAATGGCTTGATGATTATGATTTAGAATATAGCGATGAACTAGCTATCTTCAATCATATGAAGATGAATCCATTCACGATCTTTAATGATGCAATCGGCCAGTTTTCATATCCATTTGGTAGAGAAATCAATGATACTGATATCGATGGTGAAACGGAAACTGCCATTTATGTAGCTAGCCGTCAAGCCGGTGAAGGTAAAGATAAAAGATTAGATAATGGTGATTATAATTTAGTTGATATTGAAATTAAGAATTTAGAATTCTTAAAGAAAAACTATAAATCAGTAATTCTTGTTATCAATTCAGGCTCAGGAATGGATTTATCGAATATTGAACACCTAGATTTAAATGCCATTTTATATGTTAATGGTTTAGGTGAAGAAGGTGGAAATGCTTTTGCTAGCATTATTAAAGGGGAAGCATCGCCTTCTGGCCATTTATCATCTAGTTGGCCATTAAGTTATAAAGATATTCCAAACGGGGATGAATATAGTTATTTAGGTGATTTAGCTAAAGAAGAATATAAAGAAGATATTTATGTCGGGTACCGTTACTTTGATACTTTTAAAGTAAAAACTAGATATTGCTTTGGATACGGCTTATCTTACTCAGAATTTGAATGTAAATATCTTAACTTTAAAGTCGAAGGTGAGACAATCAGTTATGATTGCATGGTTAAGAATTTAGGACCATGTAAAGCTAAATACTTAGAGCAGTGCTATATCTCAATGCCAAATGGCAAACTTAAAAAAGAATATCGCCGACTCGTTGCTTTTAAAAAGACTAAAGAATTAGAAGTAGGCGAGCAAGACACTCTTCATTTAAGTTTTAATATTAAAGATGCAGCTTCATTTGACACATCTAAAGCAAGTTACATTTTGGAAAAAGGCTTATATTTAATTTGGAGCGGTAAAGATATCGATAACTCTAAGATAATTTATGGGGCTAACTTAGATAAAACATATTATCCATATAAGTTAGCTAATCTAGTTAAACTAGAAGAAGATATTAAACTTTTAGAGCCAGAATTTAATAATGAATATAATATTCCTAGTAACCTAGAAATATTGAATATCAGTGGCGTAGAAGAAATTGAAGTAAGCTATGATTTACCAAAATATAAATTTAGTGAAGAAGTTAATAGATTATTAGAAAAATTAACTACGAACGAAAAGATTGATTTATGTGTTGGTATGGGAATTAAAGGTATGATGGATTCAGCTGGTATTTATACCCCAGGTGCTGTTGGTAAAACAACAACTAGCCTATTTGATAAAGGTATTATTAATCTTAATCTATGCGATGGACCAGCGGGCTTGCGTATTTTAAGAGAATCAGCTTTAAATAAAAGACATAAATTAAAGATGGTTAAAGGAAACTGGCCAACTGGTATTATGGAAAGATTACCTGACTTTCTAGTTAAACCATTCTTAGCTAAAGAAAAAGATAACCACTTATACCAATTTACAACGGCATTTCCGGTAGGAACTAGCCTTGCGCAAACATTTAATGAAGAGCTTTGCTGTGAAGTAGGTTATGCGATTTCTAAAGAGATGGCTGAATATGGCATTACTTACTTTTTAGGACCAGCTTTAAATATTCATCGTAATCCGCTGTGCGGAAGAAACTTTGAATATTATTCTGAAGACCCAGTCTTAAGTGGCAAGATTGCAAGGTGCATAGTAGAAGGCATTACAAAAATTGAAGGTAACTATGCTACCATCAAGCATTTTGCTTGCAATAACGCCGAAGACAATCGTCAACATTCTAATAGTATAGTTTCAGAAAGAGCTTTAAGAGAAATATACTTAAAAGGATTTGAGATTTGTGTTAAAGGATCTAGGGTAGATGCTTTAATGTCAAGCTATAATATTATAAATGGCGCTTATGCTGGTAATAGATATGATCTGAACCAACAAATCTTAAGATGCGAATGGGGCTATAGTGGACTAGTTATGACTGACTGGTTTGAAACAGGAGGCGATAGGGCTAACGATGCAACTGCAATTGCAAGTGGCGTTGATCTAATCATGCCTGGTGCCAAAAGCGCTAAGAAGATGATTAAAAAAGGTCTAAAGAATGGTATGGTTAGTATTAATGATTTAAATAGGGCAGCAAGCTTAATCATTAAACAAATGTTAGAGTCTTTAGTTTATAAAAATATGGAGTAATAAAATGATTGAAAAGATAAAAGCAATAATTGATGATAAAATTCCACTAGTATCAAACTTATCAAATGTCAGCGCTATTTTAAATGAAATGGAAGATATCAATTGGTGTGGTTTTTATTTAGCTAAAGATGAAACTTTATATTTAGGACCATTTCAAGGTGAAGTAGCCTGCACCACTATTCCGTTTGGTAAAGGAGTGTGCGGCACGGCAGCCCAAACTAAAAAAACGCTAATCGTAGATAACGTATTAGAGTTTAAAGGTCATATCGCATGTTCGTCTAAATCGAGATCAGAAATTGTAACTCCAATCATTAAAGGAGACACAGTAGTTGGTGTAATTGATATTGATTCACCATCATTTTCTAGATTTAATAAAGATGACCAAGATTTATTAGAAGAAGTAGCTAGAAAGTTAGCCATATTATTTTAAAAAAGAAAGCTTCATTATGAAGCTTTCTTTTGATTTAAATATTTAATTAAATAAAATACGGAATAGAATATCGCACCATATACTACAAATGCTAATACAACTGTTATTGGATATAATATTTTATTACCATTAACCATATTATAGAATATTACGTATGGTGTACCATCATGGTTGCGTAAGAACATATAATTGTAATCAATTATTTTATTAACTATCATGGCTAATAAAATAAATGTCATTAAGATACTTGCCACAATCCAAATGTTTTCTTTCTTTAAAGTAAGCATACCAGCTAATATGATGTATAAACCAGCAAAAGCGGAAATACAATGCGTTGTAGCACTAACCATATTATCAAAAGCAAGTACTGGATAAGCATTATAGTTTTGGGCTGCACCGATTGTGCCCGCGATACCACCTAAAATACCAAATAAAGTAACAAAATCCATCGCTGCTTCTTTAACTTTACCTTTAGTAAAAGCCGCAACTGGGATTGTAATTAACTGGATGCTACATAAAAACAAAGGTAAACTAGTTTTTAAACTTGCGATGCTATGCGCACGAGTGGCAAAGATAATTAGTTTGAAAATTTCAAAACCATCAATTAAAATAGCCGCCCAGATTAATACTTTGTTTTTAGTGGCATCATCTTTGCTTCTGTTTCTTAAGCCTAAGAAAACGGCTAGGCCAATCATGATCGAAATCATAATCCCTGTATATAACAAGTGTTGCCAAGAATAAGCTCCTTCTGGAGTTCTAGTGTAGCCACCATAACCAAAAAATTCTTTTAAAACATTCATTTTTATACCTCATTTAACAAACTATCAAGATTATACCATATATTAATTCTTTTGTCATTTTTATGCTTTGAAAGGCTCAATTGTAGCCTTAAATGAGGCTAAAATTAAGCCATAAATCTATTTGTCTACCTAGCGCGAATAATTAATGGGGTTTGAATAAAACCTATTTAATTAAATATTTCTTAAATGGTAAAAGTGGCATTGAGAATGAAATTTATTTATGTTATAATCGATTTTAGATAGAGGATATTATGGGAAAATTATATTTAATACCAACACCGATTGGTAACTTAGATGATATGAATCTAAGGGCTTTAGAAGTCTTAAAAGAAGTAGATCATATTTATTGTGAAGATACAAGAAACACGAGGATCTTACTTAGTTATTATGATATTCATAAAGTTTTGAAGAGTTATCATATGTTTAATGAAGATAAAAAGAGCCAAGAGATTATAAAAGAATTAAAAGAAGGCTTAAATATAGCTCTTGTTAGCGATGCAGGATATCCTGGAATATCTGATCCTGGTTACTTAGTAGCTAAAAGAGCAATTGAGGAAGGCTTGGAAGTTACTACGATTCCAGGGCCTACGGCAAGCCTTACTGCCCTAGTTACAAGTGGGATACCTTGTGATAAGTTTTATTTTTATGGCTTTTTAAATCATGATCTAAAGCAAAAGAAAAAAGAATTAGAAGAACTAGTTGATTTTAAAAATACGCTGATCTTTTATGAATCACCACACCGAATTGAGGAAACTTTAGAAGTATTACTTGAAATCTTTGGTAATAGATATATGTGTATAGCTAAAGACTTAACGAAAAAGTATGAAAAATACATTAGAGGTAATATAGCTGATATTATCGATATGCACTTAGAACTTAAAGGTGAGATGGTTTTAATTATAGAAGGGGCTAAAATAGATACAATTACTAATAATCTAAATAATTTAGATATTGTAGATCATTATAAATATTATTTAGATCAAGGAATTGAATCAAAATTAGCGATGAAAAAAGTAGCAAGTGATAGAAACATTTCTAAAAGTGATGTATATAGAGAAGTAATAAATAAATAGGAGGATAAATTATGTTATTTTTAGCTGATGAATTAGAAGGTGAAGTTGTAGAAGAGACTGTGGCAAGTGGTTATCAACTTAATGCCATTGATGAAATTTTTAATTTCGGCTTTATCCAACAAATTGAATCGCGAGGACTTCAAATCTTTTTAATCAAAGCGATGGAAGTTGTAGCGGTTTTAATCATTTTATTCATTTTATGTAAGATTGTCGACATCATTACTAAAACGATTAAAAGAAGAATGGAAAAGAAAGGCCGCGATAAAACAGTTACAAAGACTGTTTACCATTTAACTAATAAAGGTATTAAGATCTTATTAATCTTAGTAGCTGTAGGATGCTTAGGTATTGATACTACTAGTATTGTCGGTTTATTTACGGCAGCTGGACTAGGTATAGGACTTGCTGTCCAAGGTGCTTTATCTAATTTTGCGGGTGGATTCTTAATTTTAATCATGAGACCATTTAGAGTTGATGATTTTATTGAATGTCAAGGCGTAATGGGTAGAGTAGATGATATTCACCTATTCTATACAATGTTAGTAACTGTTGATAATAAAGAAATCATGATTCCAAATGGCGCTTTAATTGGCGGCAATGTAATTAACTATTCTAAGTTACCTACTAGAAGAGTAGATATCGACTTTTCAGTTGATTACAAAGCTGACTTTATGAAAGCTGAAGAAATCATTAAAGAAGTGGCTTCTAAACACGAACTTGTATTAAAAGATCCAGCTCCATTTGCACGTGTTACTGAATGGGGTGAATCACAATTAAAGGTTACTTGTAGAGTTTGGGTTAAAGGTGATGATTATTGGGGTGTTAGATTTGATCTAATCGAACAAGTTTATGCCGCATTTAAAGAAAATGGTATTAAAGTTCCATTTAAACAACTTGAAATTTCTTACCGTGAAGCATTAGCAGCTGAAAAAGCAGGTAAGTAAATAATTATCATATAAATTGAATTTGTAAATTTGTTAATGTATAATGAAATAGTAGTGAATATTAATGAAGAAAAGAGGTAAATGATTATGCCATTAGTAAACACAAAAGAAATGTTTGAAAAAGCTTATAAAGGCGGTTATGCCATTGGTGCATTCAATGTAAACAATATGGAAATCGTTCAAGCTATTACTGAAGCAGCAGGAAGCTTAAATGCCCCAGTAATTTTACAAGTATCAAGTGGAGCTAGAAAATATGCTAACTCTCGTTATTTAATTCATATGGTTAAGGCAGCTTGCGAAAACTTCCCTGACCTACCAATCGCTTTACACTTAGACCACGGCGATAGTTTTGAATTATGTAAAGCTTGTATTGATGATGGATTTACTTCAGTAATGATTGACTATTCTGGTCATCCATATGAAGAAAATGTGGAAGTAACTAAGAAAGTTTGTGAATACGCACATGACGTTAAAGCACGTGGACGCTATATTACAGTTGAAGCAGAACTAGGAACTCTAGCAGGGGTTGAAGATGATGTAAAAGTTGAATTTGGTAAATCAAGTTATACAGATCCTGAACAAGTTCAAGATTTCGTAACTAGAACTGGTGTAGATAGCTTAGCTATCGCCATTGGAACTAGCCATGGTGCTTATAAATTCAAAGCTGAACAATGCACAAGAAATAAAGATGGTATCTTAGTACCGCCTGCACTAAGACTTGATATCTTAGAAGAAGTATCTAGAAGATTACCTGGATTCCCAATCGTTTTACACGGTTCATCTAGCGTTCCTCAAGAATACGTTAAGATCATTAACGAACATGGTGGAAAGATGCCAGATGCAATTGGTATTCCAGAAGACCAATTAAGAGAAGCAGCTAGACGTAGTGTATGTAAGATTAACATCGACTCAGACTTACGTTTAGGAATGACAGCTGCTATTAGAAAACATTTCGATGAACATCCAGATCATTTCGACCCTCGTCAATACTTATCAGATGGTAGAAATTATGTTCGTGAAACTGTTAAACATAAGATCGTAGCAGTACTTGGTTGCGATAACAAAGCATAATAGAAAATACAATAAGACATTCTTCGGAATGTCTTATAGTTTTAGGAGGAAGTTATGAAGTTTTATGGAATGGAAAAATTATCACTTGTTGATTTTGATGGCAAAATCACTTGCGTTTTGTTTTGCGGAGGGTGTAATTTCGCCTGCCCATTTTGCCATAACTCTTCACTTGCTCTAAACCCATCTCTAAATCAAGAATTAGATTTTAGTGAAGTGATGGATTACTTAACTTTAAGGCGCAAAATGGTTGATGCGGTATGTATCACAGGTGGGGAACCTACTTTATATAAAGATTTAAAAGATTATTTTAAAATCTTTAAGGACATGGGCTTTATCACTAAACTTGATACTAATGGCACTAATCCAGATATGATAAGAGAGTTAGTAGAAGCTGGCTTAATTGATTATGTTGCCATGGACGTTAAGAATTCTTATACAAATTATTTTAAAACAATAGGAAAAGATGATCCTAAACTATTAGCTAAAGTAAAAGAAAGCATCGCTTATTTAATTGAAGGACATGTTGATTACGAATTTAGAACAACGATTGTAGAAGAATTACATAAAGAAGAAGATTTCATCGAGTTAGCTAAAATGCTAAAAGGTGCTAAAAGGTATTTTCTTCAAAAATTCAAAAATTCTGAATACTGCATAGCTTCAGGTCTTCACGAGATAAAGATTGAAGATGCTAATAAATATTTAGAGATATTAAGAAAAGACTTAAATGATGTAAACTTGAGAGGTTATTAATATGCATAAATTTAGAAATGATTATTGCGAAATAGCACATGATGTAGTGCTAAAAGCATTAATTGATAATAAAGATTACCAGTTTAGCGGTTACGGGCTAGATGAGCATAGCCAAAACGCTGCTAAGCTTATTAAAGATTTATTTAAAGCACCAAGTGCAGATGTCCATTTTTTAGTTGGTGGAACACAAACTAATTTAACTTTTATATCTTATGTTTTAAAAGATTATGAAGCAGTGATTGCAGTAAAATCAGGTCACATCAATGTTCATGAAACCGGAGCAATTGAAGCTACTGGCCATAAAGTTTATACAGTGGATGGTGTAGATGGAAAGTTAACAGCTAGTGAATTAGAAAAAGCGGTTAAATACCACTGTGACGAACATATGGTAAAACCAAAATTAGCATACATTTCTAATTCCACAGAAATTGGCACTATTTATCAAAAAGAAGAACTAACTAGTTTATATAATAAATGCCATGAGTTAGGTTTATACTTATTTATAGATGGGGCAAGGTTAGCATGTGCTCTTACAAGTGATGCCAATAATTTAGCACTAGATGATATTGCAAAAAACTGTGATGCTTTTTATTTAGGTGGAACAAAAAATGGCCTTATGTTTGGCGAAGCTTTAGTAATTGTAAATAAAGAATTACAAGCTGATTTTAGATATCAAATAAAAAGTAAAGGCGCAATGCTAGCAAAAGGGTTTATTAGTGGTATTCAGTTTGAAGCAATTTTAAAAGATAATTTATATTTTAAGATTGCGAAAAGCGCTAATGATATGGCTAAGATATTATATGAAAGACTAGTTAGCCTAAACTTTGATGTTGATCCCGTTTATACTAATCAATTATTTGTAACTATCAAAAAGGATTTAGCATATAAACTAATTGAAGCTTTTGGCTGCGAACTATGGAAAGATTTAGGTGATAAATTAGTAATTAGATTTGTGACATCTTTTAATACAAAAGCAGAAGATATTGAAGAAGTATATAATTATTTAATAAATATTAAATAATATAAGCAAAAAATATAAATCAATAAGAAATTAATTGTGTAAAGGTTAATTATATATATGATTGATCTTTATATGATTAATTTTTTTTATGGGAAGGAGATAGTAATGAAAGAAAATAATTATGAAGTTGTAAAGTTTAAAGATGAAGAAATTGAATTAGATGTTAATGTGAGCGCAAAAGAAGATACAGTGTGGTTAACAGTTGAGCAAATAGCTCAATTATTCGAAAGGGATAGAAGTGTAATCTCTAGACATATAAATAACATTTATACAGAAGGAGAACTTGATAAAAGGACTTCTGTGCATTTTTTGCACATAACTAATTTGAATCCTAAGAATAGGCCGCCTGAATTATATAATCTGGATGTTATTATATCAGTTGGATATAGAGTAAAATCAAAACGAGGTATTCTATTTAGAAAATGGGCAACAAATGTCTTAAAAGAATACTTATTAAAAGGCTATTCTATCAATGAAAATAGAGTAGTAGTATCTAATGAAAACTATATCGAGTTAAGAAATGAAGTAGTAAGTATAAATGATAGATTGTTAAAGATAGAAGATAAAGTGTTTGATAAAGAATATGGATTAGATAAACTATTTTTTAATGGACAATTTTATGATGCATATACATTAATTCAAAATATCTTTGAAAAAGCTAAAGAAGAAATAATAATTATAGATAATTATATAGATAGATCTATTTTAGATAGATTAGTAGTTAAAAAAAATGATGTTAGAGTAATTATATATAAAAATATAAATACATCTAAAATAAATGATATAGATATAAATACATTTAATAAACAATATAATAATTTAAAAATTATTAATACATTAAAAGTACATGATAGATATATAATTATAGACAAAATAAAATTATATCATTTAGGAGCATCAATTAAAGATTTGGGGAAGAAGATATTTTCAATAAGTGAATTAGATAAAAACTGGATAAATATGTTATTAAATAACCTATAAAACTAATAGAAGATGATAAGAAAAACTTATGAAAAAATGAAAAAAATTTTATGAAAATGAATGAAAAAAATAGTCGTTAATAAAAGTAGCATTTTCCTTGATTTTAGGTTTTTAAATAGGTATAATGCTAATTACAGGAGTGTGCGTGTTATGTTAAATGTTAAGAAAAGAGATGGCAATATTGTACCATTCGATCTTAAGAAAATCGAAGGAGCAATCGAAAAAGCCTTTAAAGGATTAAACAAAAATTATTCTCAAGATATCATTGAGTTACTTGCTTTAAAAGTTACTGCTGATTTTAATAGCAAGGTAAAAGATGGCGTTATTGATGTGGAAGACATCCAAGATAGCGTAGAAGTAGTATTAATTCAATCGAGTTATGTTGATGTTGCTAAAGCATATATTTTATATCGTAAGCAACATGAAAATATTCGTAATGTGAAGAATACTATTATTGACTATAAAGATACAGTTGATAACTATTTAAAGATTAATGACTGGCGTGTTAAAGAAAACTCGACTGTTACATATTCTGTTGGTGGCTTAATCTTATCAAATTCAGGTGCAGTTACAGCTAACTACTGGCTATCTGAAGTATATGATACAGAAATTGAACAAGCTCATCGTAATGCCGATATTCATATCCATGACTTATCTATGCTTACAGGATATTGTGCTGGATGGAGTTTAAAACAATTAATTCAAGAAGGCCTTGGCGGCGTTCCTGGAAAGATTACATCAACACCTGCTTCACACTTATCAACTTTATGTAACCAAATGACTAACTTTTTAGGTATTATGCAAAATGAATGGGCTGGCGCTCAAGCATTCTCATCATTTGATACATACCTAGCTCCATTTGTTAAGGTTGATAACTTATCATATAAAGAAGTAAAACAATGCATCCAATCATTCGTATATGGTGTTAACACACCTTCACGTTGGGGAACTCAAGCTCCATTTACAAATATTACGCTTGACTGGGTAGTTCCAAATGACTTAGCAGAACTTAATGCAATCGTTGGTGGAGTTGAACAAAACTTCAAGTACAAAGATTGCGTTAAAGAAATGGCTATGGTTAACAAAGCATTTATCGAAATCATGATTGAAGGTGATGCTAACGGAAGAGGTTTCCAATACCCTATCCCTACATATTCAATCACTCGTGATTTTGATTGGAGTGAAACTGAAAACAATAAGTTATTATTCGAAATGACAGCTAAATATGGTACTCCATATTTCTCTAACTACATCAATTCTGATATGGAACCAAGTGATGTTAGAAGTATGTGCTGCAGGTTACGACTTGACTTAAGAGAATTAAGAAAGAAATCAGGTGGTTTCTTTGGTAGTGGTGAATCAACTGGTTCAGTTGGTGTAGTTACTATCAATATGCCAAGACTTGCATACCTTGCTGAAAACGAAGCTGATTTCTTCAATCGTCTAGAAAAGATGATGGATTTATCAGCTAGATCTCTAAAGATTAAAAGAAATGTTATTACTAAACTTTTAGATGCCGGACTTTATCCATACACTAAAAAGTATTTAGGAACATTCAATAACCATTTCTCTACAATCGGATTAGTTGGTATGAATGAAGCTTGCTTAAATGCTAAGTGGATTGGTAAAGATTTAACTCATAAAGAAAGTATTGAATTCACTAAGAAAACTCTAAACTTTATGAGAGAAAAATTATCTGATTACCAAGAATTATATGGTGATTTATATAACTTAGAAGCAACTCCAGCTGAATCAACGGCTTATAGACTTGCAAAACATGATAAGAAGCGTTATCCAAATATCATCACTGCTAGCGAAGGTAATAATACTCCTTATTACACTAACTCAAGTCATTTACCAGTTGGTTATACTGAAGATATCTTCAAAGCATTAGATATCCAAGATGAACTTCAGACATTATATACATCAGGAACTGTTTTCCATGCCTTCCTTGGTCAAAAATTACCATCTTGGCAAGCTTGTGCTAAGCTAGTTAGAACAATCGCCGAAAACTACAAACTTCCATACTATACAATGTCACCTACATATTCTGTTTGTGCAAAACATGGATATATCGAAGGTGAAGAATATGTATGTCCTATTTGTGGGGAAAGAACTGAAGTATATTCAAGAATTACTGGTTACTATCGTCCTGTTCAAAACTGGAATGAAGGTAAGACTGAAGAATTCAAGAATCGTAAGACTTATGATATCGATAATTCACATCTTTCTAAGAAAGAAGAAAAATGCGAATGCGAATGTAAGGCTGCTCCAGCTGTAAAAGAAATGATGCTTTTCACTACAAAGACATGTCCAAATTGTAAGATGGCTAAGATGTTACTAGAAAAAGCTGGTATCAAATACAAGATGATTGACGCTGAAGATGAAAAAGATGTAACACTTCAATATGGTGTTAGAAAAGCCCCTACATTACTAGTACCTAATGGCGATTCATTCGATCGTTATGAAAATGCTAGTGAAATTAAAGGATTTATCGAAAGACAAAAATAAATTATGATAGATATTATTGTAATTGGTGGAGGCGCAGCTGGGATGACCGCTGCCCTTTATGCTTTAAGAAGTGGAAAAAGTGTTTTAGTTTTAGAAAAGGAAAACTTTGGAGGTCAAATTGCTAATTCACCTCGAGTTGAAAACTTTCCTTCAATAAAAGAAATCAGTGGTGTTGATTTATCTAGTAACATGTTCGATCAAATTTGTAGTTTAGGGGCTGAATTTGAGTTAGAAGATGTAGTAAGCGTTGAAAAAGTAGATGATCATTTCGTAGTAACAACTGACTATAATGAGTATCAATCATCTGCAGTAATCATTGCAAGTGGTGTACACCACCGCAAGATTGGTGTAGAGGGTGAAGATGAGTTGGTTGGTAAAGGTGTATCATATTGTGCCGTATGCGATGGTGCTTTTTATAAAGACCAAGATGTAGTTTTAATTGGTGATGCTAATACAGCACTTCAATATGCATTGTTACTATCAAATTATTGTAAATCAGTACACATTTGCACATTATTTGATCATTTCTTCGGAGAAGATATTTTAGTTAAACGTATTAAAGATAGAGTTAATATTAAAGTTACTCATAATTTGTCTCTACAAAAGTTTAATTATGGTGATAGCCTAGAATCTTTAGATTTTATGGATACGCAAACTAAAGAAATGATTAACATACCTTGCGCTGCTTGCTTTATTGCTATTGGCCAAGTACCAAATAATGAGCGTTTTGCTAACTTAGTTGAGTTAGATCACGGCTATATCGTAACTGATGATGCTTGTAAAACAGCTACAGCTGGCGTATTTGCGGCTGGAGACTGTAGAAGCAAGAAGATTAGACAACTTACTACCGCTGTAGCTGATGGCGCTATTGCGGCTGTAGAAGCGGTTAATTATATCGACCGCAAATAATTATTAACCCCACAACTAGTGGGGTTTTTTCTTTTGGATTGTCAATATTTTATAAAAATAGTATAATGATATGAAGGTGTAAAAATGAATGGCTTAATTGAATGCATTCCAAATGTATCAGAGGGTAGAAATTTAGATATTGTTAACCATTTAGCTGAGGTTATAAAAATGGCTAAAGGCGTAATGCTACTTGATTATAGTAGCGATGCGGATCATAACCGTAGCGTTTATACAATCGTTGGTGGCATCAAGGAAATGGAAGCTGCTATGTTTACCTTCATCAAGGAAGCGAGCTTGCTAATTGATTTAAACCATCACCAAGGCGTACACCCAAGAATGGGGGCAGTTGATGTTTGTCCATTTGTAAGCCTTGATGAAAAGTTAGCTGATGAAGCCATCCAAATGAGCCGTAATTTAGCTAAAAGGGTAGCAAAAGATTTAAATATACCTACATATTTATACGAACTATCTTGTGTTAATCCATGCCATAAGAATTTAGCTGATTTAAGAAGAGGCCAGTTTGAAGGCCTAGCTAAAAAACAACTAGATCCTAAATGGGCTCCTGACTATGGGATAGGTTTCCATAAGACTGCTGGTGTAGTAGCAATAGGGGTAAGAAAGCCTTTAATTGCTTATAACATAATCCTTGATAGTAGCGATTTAGATGCTGCTAAAAGGATCGCATGCCAGATTCGTGAAAAGAATGGTGGCCTAAAGTCGGTTAAAGCGCTAGGTTTGTATTTGGAAACGACATCTAAAGTCCAAGTATCGATGAATTTATGTAATTACTTAGATACGGGAATTATGGAAGTATTTAATGCAGTTAAAAAGTTAGCAGATAAAGAAGGTATAAACATTTTATATAGCGAACTAATCGGCTTAATGCCAAAAGATGCTACAAAAGACATTGATTTTGTAAAAATTAAGCTTAAAGATTTTGATTTAGATAAACAAGTAATTGAAAACCGAATCAAATCTTTGAAAGAAGGATAATATGAGTTTTGATAGAAATGGAGAATGTTGGTGCGGTTCTGGTAAGAAATATAAAAAATGCCATATGGCATTTGATGACAAACTAGAACTATTCAAAAAAAGAGGATATAAACTCCCAACAAAAGCGATGATTAAAACACCAGCCCAAATTGAAGGTATAAAAAAAGCAGCCGTTGTTAATAACGGGCTCCTTGATTATATTGAGGAAAGAATTAAAGCTGGTGCAAGCACGGAAGATATCGATAAATGGGCAGTAGAATTTTTAGCTGCAAATAATGCGCATTCTGCTGACTTAAATTACCAAGGATATCCAAAAAGCATTTGTACATCAGTTAATGATGTCGTATGCCACGGAATCCCTTCGGAAAAAGTAATTTTAAAAGAAGGCGATATCGTAAATGTGGATGCTACAACTGAAGTTGATGGCTTTTATGCGGATGCATCGAGGATGTATATAATTGGCAATGCAAGTGATGATGCTAAAAGGTTAGTAGAAGAAACAAAAAAATGTTTAGAAATTGGTATTGCCCAAGTTAAGCCTTGGGAAAGCGTCATCGGTGATATCGGTAAAGCGATTGAAGCATATGCGCATAAATGCGGATATAGCGTTGTAGAAGAGTTTTGTGGACATGGGGTTGGCTTAAAGATGCATGAAAACCCATATGTTTACCACTTTAATCCCAACGAAAAAACGGAGTTAATCGTTCCGGGAATGGTATTTACCATTGAACCAATGATTAACCAAGGTAGAAAAGATATATTCATTGATGCTAAGAATGGTTGGGAAGTTAAAACTAAAGACCATAAATTATCAGCTCAATGGGAACATACATTGCTAGTAACTGAGACTGGCTGCGAAATTCTTTCTAAATAATTAGTATAAGAAAGGAGGGAAAACAATGTTTGACTACAACATGAAGTTGACAGATGAACAATTAGAAATTCTAAATGGTGCCCAAGGTGCCACAATGGCTAAAGTTATGCAAACTTTAGTTATGTTTGGCGAATTTCAAGGAGCAACTGAACTAGTGCCAATTACGCATTTAAATGGTCATCTATCGACTAGTTTTGGTATTGGTACGCTAAAACCTCTATTTGAAGTTATGGAAAAACTAACTGATGATGAGATTAAAACTGTAGCCCCATTTACCGTTAACCCTCGTCCACTTGATTATACTAATGTGAAATGTAATTTCTTTGAACGAATTGTCTTTGATAAATACTTATACAATAAACAATCATTATACGAATCACAACTACTAAAACTAGGCTTAAAAGATAAAAATGCTTTTACTTGCACTAATTTCTTAGATGAAGTAGGCAACAGGCCTAAATATGGTGATATTTTATCTTGGGCAGAATCAAGTAGTGTCATCTATGCAAACTCGGTAATTGGTGCTAGATCAAATAGAAATAGTACGATGATTGAACTATTTGGTAATATTTTAGGATTAGTACCAAATTATGGATTATTACTTGATGAAGAAAGATTAGCAAGTACAAAAATAGTATTTAGACTTTCTCGATTATTTGATGCGCAAGCAATTGGCTTAGTAGTAGCAAAAGTAGCTAAAGATGAAATTGTTTATATTTCGGGACTTGATAAACATTTAGGAAAAGAATTAAGCGAAAAAGTTAAATCATATTTAAAAGACTTTGGGGCTAGCTTATCAGCAGTTAGCGATACGGGTTTATACCATATCGATAACATTACTCCTGAAGCTAAGAAGTTTGGTAACAAATTACTTAAAAAAGATTATAAGACAGTTGTTATCGATGATGAAGCTGTCCAAAAAGCGATTAAAGAAATTCCTGTTTTATGGAAAGATGAAAATGCGACTCCTAATCTATGCTTTATCGGTTGTCCACATTTATCACTTTTTCAACTAAATGAATGGACTAAAAGGATAATTGACGGCTTAAAAGCTACTGAACATAAAAAAGTAGTAGTAAAGACAGTCTTGCTAGCAAGCCCTGATGTAATTACTAAATTTGAAGATACAGTTAATTATGATTTATTAATTAATGCCGGGGTAAAACTATCTAGTATTTGTCCGATTATGTTTACTAATAATCCAAAGACTAAGAAGAGATTAATAATTACCAATAGTAATAAATGTAGATACTTTTCTTCAAGCCGTTATTATACAAACGAAGATATTATTAATATCATCGTGGGGAAGGTGCAATCATGAAAGAATTTAAAGGTCGTGTCATTACCCCAGGTGAATGGATGGGTAAAGCCATCGTTACTAAAGAAGTCGTTAATATGATGGATACTTTCTACACTAGTGCTTACAAGAAAAGTAAGCAAGCAGTAGGAGGAGATCCTAAAAATAGCGATTTATATGGTAAAGTATTAACTGGTAATGCTTTATGCTTACCACACTCAAAAGCATCAGCAATCACTGGCTTAGTAATTCAAACGATATGTGAGATGAAAATATCACCAGCCGCCTATCTATTTAGTAATTCAATTGATGAAGTAGCTGCTAGCGGCATCATCTTAGCTAAGATTTGGGAAGATAGCGAAGTAATTTGTATTGATAACTTAGGATCTGACTTCTTAGATGCCATTAAAACTGATGATGAAATAAAAATTGAGTATGATGGAACCGTAAAAATAATTGATAAAGATGATAAATAAAATGCTTTTCTTGCGAAAAGCATTTTTTTAATGAAAAGAAAAATGTTTAATCTTTAAAAACGATTTGTTTTGTGCTAATATGGATATATGAAATATTATGAATTTGAGACAACTGAATATCCAATTAGTTATTATCTAGCCAAAGAAGAATACTTGCTTACTAAAAATGAGGAAGCATTTTTTATTTGGAACAATAAACCCGGTATCGTTATTGGTAAAAACCAAGTTTTAGATGATGAAGTAAATGTAGCGAAAGCTAAAGAAGATAATATCCCAATTTACAGACGTAAGAGTGGAGGCGGAGCTGTATATGCGGATAGCGGCTGCTTTATGTTTACTTTTATTGTTAAGAAAGATGTAATTTCAAACATTTATGCATCTTGCTTACGCAAGATTTATAAAGTTTTAAAACTAGCTGGTGTTAAATGCGAAATTGGGGAAAGAAATGATATTTTAGTCGATGGCGCAAAAATATCAGGTAATGCCATTTACCTAAAGAGTAATTATGCGATCATGCACGGTAGCATTTTGTATGATTCTAAGCTTGATGATATGGCTAAATATCTTACTCCTTCTAAAGAAAAACTAGCTAAAAATAAAGTAGCTAGTGTTAAAAGTAGGGTAACTAACTTAAAAGGTAAAACTGATTATACTAAACTAGGCTTAATGAATTTCTTCCAAAAGTCAATTGGTACAACCAAAGGAAGACTATTTGATAGTGAAGAAAAAGTAATTGAAAGATTAGCGCAAAAATATGAAGAAGAAGCATGGCTAAGAGGTAAAAGAATTGAAACTAATTATAAAGTTAGTAAACGATTCCCTTGCGGTCAAATTACTTTTAATGCAAAACTTGTTAAAAATGTTATTGAAGAAGTAATTATAAATGGTGATTTCTTTGAAAATTATGATATTCGTACCCTTGAACATAATTTCTTAGGGGCAAGAGTATTTGAAATCGGCAAAGTTATCGATAAATTAACTATTTCTAAATTTATTTATGGCATAACTAATGATGAGTTTAAATCATTATTTATGGCTGTGGAGGAAAAGAAGAAAGATATGTTAGAAAAGAGAACATGTTTATATAAAAACCATATTAGACATAACGCTAAGATGGTCGAATTCGGTGGTTTCTTAATGCCACTAGAATACACAAGCATTAGCGAAGAACATTTCGCGGTTAGAAATGATGCTGGTGTCTTTGACTGTTCACATATGGGTCAAATTAAAGTGTCAGGTGCTGATACGATGGATTTCTTAAACTACATCTTAACATGTGATGTTAAGAGTGCACAAGTTAATCATATGGTATATGGTATGATGCTTTATCAAGATGGGACTGTTGTAGATGACTTAATGGTTTATAAATATAAAGAAGATGAGTGCATGTTAGTAGTTAACGCATCTAATACCGATAAAGATTACGCTAATATCAATAAATATGCACCAAAGTTTAATGTAAAGATTGAAAACTTATCGGATGAATGCGGAGAACTAGCTTTACAAGGTCCAAAGGCTATAAATTATTTCTATAATTTCACAAGATATAATCTTGATTCATTAAAGTTCTTCACCTTTGATTATTTTGAAATAGATGGGACTTTCTTCAACGTATCGCGTAGTGGATATACGGGATCTGATGGTTTTGAAATCTATGGTAAAAATAAAGATATCGTAAAATTATTTGAAGACTTAATAGAAAGCGGAGTTACTCCTTGTGGACTAGGCTGTAGAGATACACTAAGATTTGAAGCTGCTATGCCTTTATATGGCCATGAAATTAGTGAACAAACTACACCGCTTGAAGCGGGCTTAAATTATGCAGTTAGTTTTGATAAAGGCAATTTTATCGGCCGCGAAGTTTTAGTTAAACAAAAAGAAGCAGGCGTCAAGAAAAAACTAGTAGGCCTTGAATTAAAAGAAAGAGGAATTGCTAGAAGCGGTTATAAACTATTCAAAGATGGTAAAGAAATTGGTTATATTACAACTGGTTATATGATTCCGGGTACCCAAAATTCATATGCTTTAGGTTATGTTACTAGAAAGAATGCGAAGATTGGGACTGAAGTTGAAGTGCAAATTAGAAATAGATTAGTTAAAATGGAAGTAAGAGATAAGAAATTCTTGAAGAAAGAATACGTTAAGTAAGGAGAAAGTTATGTATAAAGTATTAGAAAACTTAAAATATTCAAAGACTCATGAATGGGTAAGCGTTGATGGCGATGTTGCCACAATCGGTATTACTGATTATGCCCAAGCTAGCCTTGGTACTGTTGTGTATGTAGAAGGGTATGAAATTGGGGAACACGTTGATCAAGGAGCTGAATGTGGAGCGGTTGAAAGCGTAAAAGCAGCTAGTGATATTATGGCTCCAGTAAGTGGTGATATCATTGATATCAACGATGATGTTATTAACGATCCAGAATTACTTAATAAAGATCCTTATGCTAATTGGATTTTAAAGATTAGAATGGATAATGAAGCTGAACTTGATAACTTACTCGATTCAGCTAGTTATAAGGATGAACAGAAATAATGTTTAAATATTTTCCTCATACATTAAATGATGAAAAAGAAATGTTAGCTAAAATTAACTTATCCGAGTTAGATCAACTATTTAGTGATGTACCAGATCAAGTTAAAGTAAAAGAAGTTAACATTCCTTCATCTTTATCAGAAATTGAATTAAGGAATAAAGCAAACAAACTAGCATCAATTAACAAACAGCTAGTTTGTTTTGCTGGAGCGGGCAGTTATGATTGTTATACTCCTAGCGTAGTTAATGCTATTACCTCTCGCCAAGAGTTCTTAACATCATATACGCCATATCAAGCAGAAATTAGTCAAGGCACATTACAATATATCTTTGAATATCAAACAATGATTTGTAATTTAACCGGAATGGATGTTGCTAATGCATCTAATTATGATGGCGCAACTGCTGCTATGGAAGCAATGCTTATGGCAGTTAACCAAACTAGAAAAAATACATTCATTTTACCACTTGATGTTAATCCTCGTGTAGCGGATGTTGTTAAGACATTAGCTAAGATGCATGGAATTAAGATTATTGAATGTAGCGTTAATGAAATCAATAATAATTTAAATGATGATTTAGCAGGCGTATTACTTGCTAATCCAAATTACTTTGGCGAAATTAATGATTATACTGGTCTAATTAGTAATATTCACGAAAACTCTAAAGCGATAGTAGCAATGTATACTGACCCATCAACATTAGCGATATTAAAATCACCTGGGGAAATGGGTGCTGATATTGCTTGTGGAGAAGCACAAAGTTTAGGAATTCCACTAAGCTTTGGTGGACCATATTTAGGCTTTATTGCTTCAACTGCTAAATTAATGCGTAAACTTCCAGGTAGAATCGTTGGTATGACGAAAGATACGGAAGGTAAAAGAGGCTATGTATTAACATTACAAGCTCGTGAACAACATATTAGAAGAGAAAAAGCAAATTCTAATATTTGCTCTAACCAATCATTAATGGCTTTACACGCTTTAGTGTATGTTGCCTTAATGGGTGGAGATGGGCTAAAAGATGTGGCTAAAAGAGCATACAATAATGCTCACTATTTAGCTGAAACTTTAGCTAAATCAAGTAAAGTAAAAGTAAGCGATAAACCATTCTTTAAGGAATTTGTTGTTGAGACAAAATTTAATAGTGATGAATTCTTAAAATATATGGAAGATAATGGCATCCTTGCTGGTGTGAAAATCGATAATAATCATTTACTAGTTTGTGCTAGCGAAGTTAGAACAAAAGACGAAATTGATTGTTATGTTAAGTTAGTGGAGGCATATGATGTACGATAAACTAATTTACGAATTATCTAAACCAGCTAGAATTGCTTATTCTTTACCAAAAAGTGAAGTTAAAGAATATAAAATTGATAAAGATTTGACTAGATCAACTAGTTTAGATCTAGCAAGTGTAAGTGAACTTGATGTAGTTAGACACTACACTAAGTTATCGCTTAAGAATTTTGGTGTTGATCAAGGATTTTATCCACTTGGCTCATGCACAATGAAATATAATCCAAAGATTAATGAAGAAATTGCTAACCTTCCTAACTTTAAAAATATTCATCCACTTCAAAGTGAAGATAGTTCCCAAGGTTTAATGCAAATATATTATGAAACATCAAAGATGTTAGCCGAAATTACAGGTATGGCTGAATTCTCATTTAATCCATTTGCTGGGGCACATGGCGAGTTAACTGGATTGATGATTATGAAGCAATATCACTTAAATAGAGGTGACACTAAACGTACTAAAGTAATCGTACCTGATTCAGCTCATGGCACAAACCCAGCTAGTAGTGCTTTATGTGGATTCGAAGTAGTACAAGTAGCATCTAAAGCAAATGGTACGGTTGATATTGAAGCACTTAAACCATTGCTTGATGATACAGTAGCTGGTATTATGATGACTAATCCTAATACCGTAGGTATTTTTGAATCAGAAATCTTAGAAATTGCTAAGCTAATGCGTGAAAATGGCAGCTTACTTTATTATGATGGCGCTAACCTAAATGCTATTTTAGGCGTAGCAAAACCAGCATTAATGGGCTTTGATATTATGCATATCAATCTTCATAAGACTTTCTCAACTCCTCATGGTGGCGGTGGTCCAGGAAGTGGGGCGGTTGGCGTAAAAGCTAGCTTAGTAGATTTACTACCTAATCCAAGAATTAAATTAGAAAATGGTAAATATCATTTTGTAAGTACGAGCCCACTAAGAGTATCAGGATTTTATGGAAATGCCAATGTAGTTATTAAAGCATGGTGCTATATTTTATCTTTAGGTAAAGAAAATATAGCAAGTGTTGCTAAATACGCTGTTTTAAATGCTAACTACATTAAAGAAAGTCTAAAAGATTATTATAAATTACCAATTGCTAATATTTGTAAGCATGAAGTAGTATTTGATGGCCTAATTAGTGAAAAAGCAACTACCCTAGATGTTGCTAAGAGACTGCTTGATTATGGATATCATCCACCAACAATCTATTTCCCACTATTATTCCATCAAGCATTGATGATTGAACCAACGGAAAATGAATCTAAAGAAACTTTAGATGAATTTATTGAGTGCTTAATTAAGATTGCTAAGGAAGCAGAAGAGAATCCAGAGATCTTACACAACGCTCCACATACTACAATAGTTAAAAGACTCGATGATGTTCTTGCCGCAAGGCGCCCAATTCTAACTTACAAAGATTATTTACAAAATAAAGATACATTTTAGGATATTTTATGGAAAAACTATTTAAAGATTTAGTAATAATTGGTGCTGGTCCTGGCGGATACGAACTTGCTAGTATGGCAAGTAGTGCTGGACTTGATGTAGCCCTATTTGAAAAAAGCGAATTAGGGGGAACATGCCTAAACTGCGGCTGTATCCCAACTAAAACATATTTTCAATATGCAAAAGTTAGGGAACAAGCAAATAAACTATATGCTAAAGAATTAGATTTTGAATTTATTGATTTATTTAATTCTAAAAATGATACCGTTAATGTCTTAAAGCAAGGAATTAAAGCTTCTTTAGCTAAAGTTCAAATAATTAGCGAAGAAGCAAAAATAGTTAAAACTGATGATAAAGTATTAGTTAGTAGTGAAAACTATTTGATTGATGCCAAAAATATAGTTATCGCAACAGGATCAACTGATGCATCAATTAAAGCTAAAGGCATTAAGTATGCGGTTAATTCTAAGCAGTTATTAGAATTAGACCACTTGCCAACTTCAATTAACATCATTGGTGGTGGCGTAATTGGTATGGAAGTAGCATCAATTTACAATGCTTTAGGCGTTAAAGTTAATGTCTTTGAATATGCACCAATGATCTTGCCACGATTTGATAAAGAAGTATCTAGAAGACTTACTAATATCTTAAAAGCTAAAGGCATTAATATTTATAATAATGCAGGCGTCACAGAAATTAAGAAAGTTAAAGGTGGATATAAAGTAATTGCTAGCGTTAAAGATAAGATTATTGAAGAAGAAGCTGAGATTGTTTTATGCGCTACTGGAAGAATTGCTAATACATCTAACCTTGGTTTAAGGGAAGCCGGCATTAGATTTGATAAAAAAGGTATCAAAGTAAATAAGAATTTGCAAACTAAAAATGTTAATGTTTATGCAATCGGGGATTGCATCGGTGGCATTATGCTAGCTCATAAAGCAAGTTTTGATGCAAAAGTTGTATTAAATCAAATACTTGGTAATAAATATAAAGTTAATTATGACTTAATACCTGCTTGTTGCTTTACATTACCTGAAGTCTCTAGTATTGGCCTAACTGAAGATGAGGCAAAAGAAAAATATGGTGAAATTAAAGTAGTAAAAGAGTTATATAGAGCTAATGGTAAAGCCCAAGCTATTAAAGAAACTGATGGCTTTGTAAAACTAATTATTAAAAATGATTTAATAATTGGTGCTAGTATCATTGGGGAAGAAGCTAACCTTTTAATTCATGAAGTGGTAGCGCTAATGAATGCTAAAGTTAAAGCAAGTGAAGCTAAAAAGTATATTCATGCGCATCCTACTTTATCAGAAATCATTCAAGGCTGCCTACAAAAATAATATTTTTAATAATTATTTAGACTACGTATGAACAGAGGCGCTATCAAATAACTGGGGGTTTTGATAAATAACCCTATAAAATAAGTGGGGGTCAAAAACACCTATAAAATTGATGGGGGTCGAAATAAGCCCGTTTCCAAATTAGGAAACGGGCTTTTTGTCAACCATTATAACTCATTTATGATAATTTCTAATTGGTGTATCCTTGTTTACAGCAAACATACACCTATTTCTAAATCTATCAAAGTTTTTATATCCATTGGCTGATTTAAGTATTATTTTAAGACGAGAATTGCAGCTTTCTATTTTTCCATTGGACAATCTTTTGCCTTTAACAAACACGAATGAATTTTTGATTTCGTATTTCCATCTAATAATCATTTTTGTGAATTCATAGAATTCTGGTATACCTGAATTTGAGAATTTATATATTAAATCCTCAAAATCTTCCTCAAAATTATTGATATCGCAGTAATAATTAAACTCGCGATAATCTTCGGCTAAATTATATGCTTTTGTTAACTCTCCATCTATGGCTTTCAAGTATCCCAAAATTGTAAGTTTGTCCCATTTTGTTCTAATCTTATTAACGTTCCAAAGTTTATCTTCGAGTTTTGCATATGGTGTTTTAAAAAAGAAGTGAAACTTTTTAAGCATATAATAATACATATCAGCATTTTCTAATTTCGAATGACCCTTATCAAACTTTTTCATTGTTCTCAGTCTTACCATATCGACAGCTATGTTAAGGTGTTGTAAAACGTGAAATGAATCAACAGCAACTAATGCGTTTGGAAAAAGATCATTAGCAACTCTTTTATAAGAGTCCCACATATCCATAACGATGTACTTAACGTTTTTTCGCTCATTTAAAGGTATTCTATATAAATTTTGAAGTAATGATAAATAATGCCTAGTTGGATAGATGTCAATAATATTACCATTAAAGAAGTTAAGAAGAACACAGATATATTTATCCGGTTTCATATTCTTAGTATATATTTCATCCATGCATATTACTTCAGAAAGGGGCAATCTTTTACAGCTAACGTACTTATCGAATATATTAATGACAGATTGCGATGTAATTGAAAATAGTTTCGCAACACTAATGAAAGTAGCAGTATGGCTTCTAAGTTTTTCTAGTACTAGTAGATCGGTTTGCAAAGATACTTTTTCATCTTTTTGGCAAAACGGATTATTTTCATAGAAAATAGAGCCACACATCTTACATTTAAATCTTCGAGATTTATATTTTAAAATACAAGGTTTATCTATTAATAAAGAATGCTTAATAGATTTAATTCTATAATCGTGTATGCAACAATCAGTACATCCACATTTTGGGCAAGTAGCAATATTGTTCTTTAATACGACATAATAAATAATGGTATTGTTTTCCTTAATGAGCGTAGATTTATCTAAATCTATATTATAAGTTTCTAAATTTAGCAATTTTATGATATCATAATTCATGAAGACCTCCTTTTTTTTAATTGGTTGACACTCAATTATATCAAAAAAAGGTCTTCCTTTTTTTTACAAAAAAAGAGGCTATCAAGAGATGGGGGTCACCCCCAAGAAATTGATAGCCTATGCTTGACCCCCAAGAAATTTATATAACCTGAACAGTTAAGTGCTCGTTTATACGTAGTTTTTATTTGAATATAACTTATCCAATTGTAAAAAAATTACTTGCAAATTATGTGCAAACGAAGTAAAATTAAATTGTAAGAGGAGGATACAATTATGGCAAATGTAAATGTAACCATTAGAATGGATGAAAATTTAAGGAAAGAAGCAGCTTTATTGTTTGATGATTTAGGAATTGGTCTTAATCAAGCAATGACTCTTTTTGTTAAGCAGGCTGTAAGGGAGCAAAGAATCCCATTTGAAATTACGCGAAATATTCCAAATAAAGAGACATTAGATGCATTTAAAGAAATAGAATTAATGAAAGCTGGAAAGATTCCTTTTAAGGCATACGATAATGTAGATGAATTGTTCGAGGATGCCTTGAAATGAAATATAAAGTAGTAATGTCTTCTAGGTTTTCAAAGGACCTAAAAATAATTGCTAGACGTGGATATGACTTGAATAAAATAAAGTACGTGATTAGTGAACTAGCAAATGGCAATACACTTGATCCAAAATATAAAGATCACCAATTACAAGGAGATTATACTGGAAAAAGAGAGTGCCATATTTTACCTGACTGGTTATTGATATATGAAATAAGAGATAATGAGTTGTTGCTTTATTTAGCAAGAACCGGCTCTCATTCAGATTTGTTCTAATAGCGAAGGTAATAATATGTTGTATATTTTTTATGATGTTTTATTTGCTATATCTATAATTCTAACGTTATTTTATATAATGATATGGCATAAGCATTTTGATGTTCACATTACCTTAATATTTATATTAGTACCAATTGAGACATTAGGCTATTTCTTATTAACCCACTGCGAAACGATAGAAGCAGCAATTGTTGTTAATAAATTAACATATTTTGGTGGGTGCTATTTAGGACTAGTTATTTTATTTGCGGTATGTAGTTTGTGTGACATTAAAATTAATAAATGGGTAAAACTAGGATTATTATTAGCATCAACTATTGCTTACCTTTCAGCTTTGACAGTAGGATATTTAGATATTTTCTATAAATCAATAACGATGGAAAGAATAAATGGGGTAAATGTATTTACTAAAGAATACAATTACATGCATACTTTCTTTTATGTAGTTGTAATAGTAGATTTTTTATTAAGCTTAGCGGCAATGATTTATGCAAATATCAAGAAAAAACAAATATCAAATAGAGTCATTAGACTTCTATATTTTCCGGCAGTCGTATCAGTGCTTGCTTTCTTTGGCGGTAGAAGAATAATTAAGAATTTAGAATTGTTGCCACTTGCTTATGTATTTGCACAAGTTATCTATTTATTTATTATTTATAGATTACGTTTATATGATATTACCGATTCAGCAATTGACTCTTTAGTCAACAAAGGTGATACGGGCTTTGCTTCATTCGATTTTAAATATCGTTATTTAGGCTCTAATCAAACAGCTAAAGATATATTTGATAGTCTAAATCAAATGCCAGTAGATAAGCCTCTTGATAATAATAATGTTTTTGATCAAAATGTTCTTAACTGGTTAGAAGATTTTAAAAATGATGAGGGGAAATCAGTCGTATATTATTCAGTAAACGATCATATTTATGAAGTGCAAATAACTTATTTATATGATGGTAAACGTAAAAGAGGATATCAACTATTCATAACTGATGATACAAAGAACCAACAATACATTAAATTAATCAATTCGTTCAACGAAGAGCTAACTAAAGAAGTAGAAATTAAAACAGCTAACCTTGTTAAGATGCACAATAAATTTATATTGGGCATGGCAACAATGGTTGAAAGTAGAGATAACTCAACAGGTGGTCACATCAAGCGAACTAGTGAGGGCGTTCGAATATTGCTCGATGAAATGAGAACTGATCCTAACAATAATATTGATGATAAATTTTATTTCAATATGATTAAAGCAGCGCCAATGCATGATTTAGGTAAGATTGCTGTTGATGATGTAGTTTTAAGAAAACCAGGCAAGTTTACACCTGAAGAATTTGAGATAATGAAGACCCATTCGGAAAAAGGAGTTGGTATTATTAGACAAATACTAGCTGATACTGATGATGATTATTTCAAAGGGATCGCAGAAAATGTTGCCCATTATCATCACGAAAGATGGGATGGATCGGGTTATCCTCATCATTTAGTAGGAGATGAAATTCCAATCGAAGCCATAATCATGGCAGTAGCTGATGTATATGATGCATTAGTTAGTAAAAGAGTATACAAAGATTCGATGAGTTTTAGCGAAGCAGATAAAATAATGATGGAAAGTTTTGGCAAACATTTTGACCCAGAATTGCAAAAATATTATGTAGCTGCCCGTCCAAAACTAGAAGAATATTATATGAAAGAAGATAAACAAAACTTGTAGTTTCTCTACAAGTTTTTTTTATAAATATTAAAAATATCTTAAAAAAATGATGTTAACCTATTGCAAAATAATAATAACGTTGTATAATGGTATTGTAGATTAGCACTCGGGGTGTTAGAGTGCTAAATATTAACGATAAGGAGGAGAACTATAATGGAAATGCAAGATTATAGCAAGGATGAAAACATTCTTGAAAAGTTTGGTCGTGATGTAACTGATGCAGTTAAAGCCGGCAAAATTGATCCTGTTATTGGTCGTGAAGACGAAATCTTAAGAATCATTAAAATTCTCGCCAGAAAGACTAAGAACAACCCAATCTTAATCGGTTTACCAGGTGTTGGTAAAACTGCTATTATTGAAGGCTTAGCAACCCGAATTGTGAAAGAAGATGTACCAGCTAATTTGAAAGGTTGTCATATTTACGAACTAGATATGGCTTCACTTGTTGCTGGGGCTAAGTTTAGGGGTGAATTTGAGGAAAGATTTAAAGCTGTCCTTAAAAAGATTCAAGAGAGTAACGGAAATATCATCATGTTTATTGATGAGATTCACTTAATTGTAGGGGCTGGTCAAGCAGAAGGAGCAATTGATGCTGGTAATATGTTAAAGCCAATGCTAGCTCGTGGTGAACTTCATTGTATCGGTGCTACTACATTAAATGAATATCGTAAATATATTGAAAAAGATACTGCGCTTGAACGTCGTTTCCAAAAAGTAATGATTAATGAACCAAGTGTAGAAGATACTATTAGTATCTTAAGAGGTTTAAAGGAAAGATTTGAATTGTTCCATGGAGTAAGAATTTCTGATTCGGCTATTATTGCTGCTGCGACACTATCTAATAGATACATAACTGATAGATTCTTACCAGATAAAGCCATCGACTTAATCGATGAAGCTTGTGCTTCAATTAGAACACAGCTCGATAGTAAACCAACGGAACTTGATAATATCGACCGTCATATCATGCAACTTGAAATCGAAGCAGCATCTTTGAAGAAAGAAACTGATCCTTTAAGTAAACAAAGATTAGCTAAAATCAATGAAGAACTAGATGCTAAGAAGAAAGAATCAAAAGAACTAGAAGCTAAGTGGCATCAAGAAAAGAAAGATATTGATTCTATCAATGAAAAACAAAAGAAACTTGACACTCTTCGTAACGACTATGAAGTTGCTTTAAAGAACTGTGATTATAACAAAGCTAGTGAGATTTATTATAAATCAATTCCTGCTCTAGAAGCAGAATTAAACGAAGCTAAGAAAGAATCAGACAAATTACTTAGTGAAGTAGTAACCGAAAATGATATTGCTAATATCATTTCAGCTAGTACTAATATCCCAGTAGCAAAACTAGTTAAAGGGGATAAAGAGAAATTATTAGGTCTAGAAGATACTTTGCGTAAAAGAGTAATCGGTCAAGATTACGCATTAAGCGTTGTAGCTGATGCAATTATTAGACAAAGAGCTGGTATTAAGGATGAAAGAAGACCAATAGGATCATTCTTATTCTTAGGTCCAACTGGTGTTGGTAAGACTGAAGTATGTAAAAGCTTAGCTGAAGCTTTGTTTGATAGTGAGTCTCATATCGTAAGATTCGATATGAGTGAATATATGGAACCACATTCGGTAGCTAAGTTAATTGGAGCCCCTCCAGGATATGTAGGCTATGATGAAGGTGGACAGTTAACTGAAGCTGTTAGAAGAAAACCATATTCAATTGTATTGTTTGATGAAATAGAAAAAGCTCATCATGATGTATTTAATATTTTACTTCAATTACTTGATGATGGTAGAATTACTGATTCACAAGGAAGAACTGTTGACTTTAAGAATACAGTTATCATTATGACATCAAATATTGGTAGTGAATACTTATTAAAAGGATCAGATAAAGCAACATACGATAAAGTAATGGATTTAGTTAGAGCTAACTTTAAACCAGAACTATTAAATCGTATCGATGAAATAGTTATGTTTAATGCTTTAGGAAAAGACGTTCAAGTTAAGATTGTGGATAAGATGTTAGATGACTTACGTGCAAGACTTGATAATAATCATATTAAGATGGACTATTCATCTAGACTTAAAGATTATGTCATTGATAATAGTTATTCACCAGAATATGGTGCCCGTCCAATCAAACGTTTTATTCAACATAACCTAGAAACTTATGTTGCGAAAGCGATTATTGAAGGTAGATTAATCCCTGGTAAATCATATTTACTAGATTATGATGGGGAAATTAAAATTATAGAGAGTAGAAGTAATTAAAGGAGAACCAAATGGCAGAAACAATAAAGTTTAAAACCGAATCGAAAAAGATATTAGAATTAATGATTAATTCTATTTATACCAATAAAGATGTATTCTTAAGAGAATTAATATCTAATGCATCTGATGCAATCGATAAATATCATTATTTATCATTAACTGGTAAAGACTTACCACGTAAAAATGATTATGAAATTGATATTGAAATCGATAAGAAGAATAGACTTTTAAAGATATCTGATAATGGTATAGGTATGACACATGAAGAATTAATTGAATCCCTTGGTACTATTGCTAAGAGTGGATCAAAAGATTTCATGGAAAAGATCGCTAAACTTAAAGGCGAAGAAGCAAAAGATATCGATATTATCGGTCAGTTTGGTGTCGGCTTCTATTCCGCTTTCATGGTAGCTAGTGAAATTGAAGTCAATACGCGTAGCTTATTTGATACTAAAGGCTATAAGTTTACATCTAAAGGTGAAGATTCTTATACAATTGAAGAAATTGAAAAAGAAGAATCAGGAACCGAAGTTATCATTCACTTAAGAAAGAAAACAGATGAATTTGACTTTGATAAATATTTAGAAGAATGGCAAATCAAAGATTTAGTTAAACAATATTCTGATTACATCCGTTATCCAATTAAGATGGAAACTACTAAGAGGGAAAAGACACCTGATTCAACTGATGAAGATCCAAAGTATGAAGATGTTAAGAGTGTTGAGACTCTTAACAGTATGATGCCTATTTGGAAGAAGAATAAAAATGATGTAACTGAAGAAGAATATAATGAGTTTTATCATAATAAGTTTTATGATTATAAAGACCCAGCTATGCATATGCTAGTTAATATTGAAGGTAAACTAGAATATACAGCCCTACTTTATATTCCAAGTGCAGCTCCATATGATTTATATTCAGAAAAGTATGAAAAAGGATTACAACTTTATTCTAAAGGCGTCTTCATCATGGATAAGTGTAAAGAATTAATCCCTGATTACTTAAAGTTTGTTAAGGGGTTAGTGGACTCAAGCGACTTAGATTTAAACATCTCGCGTGAGATGTTACAAAAGTCTAAAGTTTTACACGAAATTGAAGAAAACTTAGAGAAGAAGATTGTAGCAAAGCTTGAAAGTCTTAAAAAAGATGATTTTGATAAGTATGTAGAGTTCTTTAAGAACTTTGGCTTACACCTAAAATTTGGTATTTATGAAAGTTATGGGTTAAAGAAAGACTTACTTAAAGATTTAATTATCTATTCTTCAATCAATGAAGAAAAGATGATTGGCTTTAAAGAGTATGTAGAGAAGATGCCTAAAGATCAAGAGTATATTTACTATGCATCTGGTAAGAGCAAAGATGCGATCCTTGCAATGCCACAAATGGATTTAGTTAAAAAACATGGTTATGATGTTTTAATTCTAAATGATAATGTGGATGAATTCTTGATGAATATCTTAATGGATTACGATGGTAAGAAGTTTAAATCAATTAATCAAGGTGATCTTGATATCCTTGATAAGGATGAAGCTAAAAAAATCGAAGAATTAAATGAAACTAAGAAACCATTCTTAGAGGCAATGAAGAATGCTTTAGCTAGTAAAGTTAGCGATGTAAGATTATCAAAGAGACTTACAGATAGCGCATGTTGTCTAGTATCAAGTGATGGAATTAGTTTTGAAATGGAAAAAGTCTTAGCTGAAAATCCAGCGGGAAGCGATGCTAAAGCGGAAAAGATTTTGGAATTAAATCCAAATCATGATTTATTTAAAGCTTTAGAGAAACTTTATTATGATTCTCCTTTAGAGATTAATGAATATGCTGACTTACTTTATGATCAGGCATTATTGATGGAAGGATTTAATCTAGATAATCCAGTTGAGTTTTCAAATAAGATGACAAGTTTAATGATTAAAGCATTAAAATAAAAATAAATGGTGCACTTAAAAAAAGTGCATCATTTTTTAGTTAATAGTAGTTTATTGACAGGAATAATTGGTTTTAATATAATGGGGTTAGTAAATGATGTCTTGTGGAGGAAACTAATGAAAACTGCATCGACTGTTTTTAGCTGGCTGGGAGCAATAACTAGTTCCATTTTGTCAATTTATTTATTTAATAGAGGAACGTATAATATTAGTCCTGTATTGTTTTGGATTTTATTCGTTGTGATATCATTAATTAGATTTATTATATTGGTTTGTAGGAACAGTGAAATTGAAGCTGGGAATAAGGTTAGATGCGGTGTATGGACATTACTATTTGTAAGTACCATTGGTGGCATTATGACATTTTGTATTCCTGATGAACATAGAAGTTATAACCGCGGCAATTCACCTGATGATATGACACCATTAGAGAGGCTATCTAAGATTACTAAGTATGAAAACCAACTAAGCAATGGTGAAATCAGTATGGAAGTGTACAAACAAAAAATGTCACTTCTAGATGGCAGCGCTCAATATGATACAAAACAACTAACCGAGCAAGAAAAAATAAATATAATTAGGCAATATAAGGAATTGCTAGATGATGGATTAATAACTGAAGAAGAATTTAATAATAAGAAGAAAGAAATATTATGATTCATTTATAAAAATGAATCATTTTTTATTTACATTATTTAAATAATCATTTATAATGAACTAAACTGATGAGAAAGAAATTAAACTAGTGATTATTTTATAGAGATTTAGGGATGGTGGAAACCTAATAAATGTAACTAGCAAGTGGGCTTTCAAGGGCGAACAGAAAAAGATATTATTCTTTAGTATGGGTGACGTGTTGTTTACGTTATAAAACAAGAAAAGTGATTGCTTTTCGTAAATGAGAGAAAGAAAACATTTGTTTTCTTTAATAAAGGTGGCACCGCAGGTTTATGACTTGTCCTTTAGATTTAGGATAGGTCTTTTTTTATTGGCCTATCAAGAAGGAGGAAAATTATGAAGATTAATGACGTTGATTTTGAGACTTACTTGAAAAATTATCCGACGAAGGATGGCTATTTTGGCAAGTATGGTGGCAGTTTTATTAGTGATGATTTAAAGAAAGCTTTTAAAGAGATTAATGATGCTTATTTAACAATCTGTAAATCAGCTAAGTTTATTAGCGAACTACGTAGAATTAGAAAGGAATTTCAAGGTAGACCGACACCTTTATACCATTGTGAACGCTTATCACAAAGCGTAGGCAGTGGTAAAGTACAAATCTATCTAAAAAGAGAAGATCTTAATCATACTGGTGCGCATAAGCTTAACCATTGTATGGGTGAAGGATTACTGGCTAAATATTTAGGCAAGAAAAAGATAATCGCCGAAACTGGGGCTGGTCAACACGGGGTTGCTTTAGCTACAGCTGCAGCATACTTTGGGCTTGAATGTGAAATTCATATGGGAATAGTGGATGTTAGGAAACAAGCACCAAATGTAGCGCGTATGAAAGTATTAGGAGCAAAGGTTATAGAAGTAACTGATGGGGAAGGTACGCTTAAAGAAGCAGTTGATTCCGCATTCATCAGTTATTCTAAGCAATATAAAGATGCAATTTATTGTATAGGTTCCGTAGTAGGGCCTCATCCATTCCCAATGATTGTTAGGGATTTCCAAAGCGTTGTAGGCATTGAAGCTAGAGAACAATTCTTAGAAATGACTGGAGAACTACCGGATGTGATTACAGCATGTGTAGGTGGAGGCAGCAATAGTGCGGGTTTATTTATCCCATTTTTGAATGATCCAGTTAAGATTGTTGGCGTAGAAGCCTTTGGTAAAGGTAAAGATGCCAATTCCGCAAGCATTACTTATGGATCTGAAGGGGTACTTCATGGCTTTAACTCAATTATGCTTAAAGATGAAAAAGGTAATCCAGGATTAGCTTACTCAATTGCTAGTGGCCTAGATTATCCATCAGTTGGCCCTGAACATGCTTTCTTATATGATATTGGTAGAATTAGTTATGAAGGCATAACTGATGAAGAAGCAATTGATGCTTTCTTCAAGCTTTCACGCCTTGAAGGAATTATTCCAGCATTAGAGAGTTCACATGCGGTAGCATATGCAATTAAACTAGCAGGGCAAATGGATCACGGCTCAATTTTAGTCAACTTGTCAGGTAGAGGTGACAAAGATTTAGATTATGTTATTGAAAAATATGGAAAAAAATATATAATGTAATAGTACGGGTGGGGCTATGGCGAAACTGGTAGACGCGTTACTCTCAGACGGTAATGTTTTAACGTGTGAGTTCGACTCTCACTAGCCCCACCAAAATAAGCAGGTATGGTTTAATGGTAGAACATCTGCTTCCCAAGCAGAGGGTGCGGGTTCGATTCCCGTTACTTGCTCCAATGATTTTATTACGGTTGTTATTTTTAACCGTATTTTTTTTAAAAACCACGTATGATTCTTACAAGCAAGTAGCAAATCATGAGTACGTTTTCATAAAATATTCATTTAAAAATTAATGAAAATGGTGTAAAATGTTAATAACATAATGAATAAAAACATTATGTAGACAAAACAAAGTCTTTAAAACTCCAGACTACATATAAATATAGATCTGTATTATGTGGAAAGGAAGTGTTTAACTATGAAGTTCTTATATGAATTATTCAAAACAATGGCTGACGTTTTAATCATTTGTAACGTAAATATATCTGATCCTAAATGTTAATAATGTCAGTTAATAAAAGCATAATTGTTTAAAGCGACAATTATGCTTTTTTGTATCTTTTTTAAGCGGAGAATGCGGCATCGATATTGGTTACCTAGCGAGCTAAACTTGAAGGCATTTTGTAATAGTTGCCAAATGTCTTTTGTAATTGTTGTTTGTTATTAATGCTTTTTTTGCTGTATCATTTAAGTATAAGTAGTAAAAAGGAGAAAAGAAATGTTTAATCGCCTGAAATTTGATGAGAAAAAAGTTCATTTATTCTCTCATTTGGTATTCAGTTTTACGAGAAAGATTGTAAAAACGAGAGAATCTATATAATAAATTATAAGCAAACAGGCGCAAATAATTGTTTTTTCTCACCAAAGGTGATATAATTGGTGCGTAAATAATAAGGATGGTGAGCAAAATGAAGAAATTTAACTACTCAAACTTAAAAAATAAAACTTGGGATATCAAGATAATTAATTATTTGACTCAAATCCATGAAGAAAAAGGTAAACAACAATTGTTTTTAAAACAAAAGCCTGAAGAATTAGAAAAGTTAGTTATTATTGCAAAAATACAAAGTACTGAATCATCTAATGAAATTGAGGGTATTAGGACAACTAATACTAGACTAAAACAATTAGTGAATGAAAAAACAGCTCCTAAAAATAGAGCTGAAGAAGAAATTGCAGGATATAGAGATGCACTAAACATTGTACATGAAAATTTTGATTCGATACCTATTACCCCTAATTTTATTCTTCAATTACATAAAGTATTGTTATCTCATACATCAACTTCATATGGTGGAAAATATAAGAATGTCCAAAATTATATTAGTGCGACAAATGAAAATGGAAAACCATGTACTTTATTCACTCCATTATCACCATTTGAGACACCAATCGCAATGCAAGAATTATGCGATGAATACAATAGAGCTCTTGGTGAAGGAGTAGTAGATCCACTTATTTTAATTCCGCTGTTCATTCATGACTTTTTATGTATCCACCCTTTTATTGATGGAAACGGAAGAATGTCAAGATTATTAACGACACTGCTTCTATATCGTTCTGGTTATTATGTAGGAAAGTATATATCACTTGAAGCTAAGATAGCTAAGAATAAAGATTTATATTATGATGCATTATATGATTCTCAAATTGGATGGCACGAAAATGAAGATGACGCTACTCCATTTATTAAGTATTTGTTAAGTACAATTGTTAGTGCATATAATGATTTTGAAGAAAGAGTAGAATTAGTGTCAGACAAGAGGTCTAGTATTGAAGTGGTAAGAATGGCAGTTAATTCTAAACTGGGAAAATTCACAAAGAGGGATATACTAGAACTAGTGCCTTCATTATCATCAACTAGTATTGAAAGAAGTTTAAAAGAATTATGTGATTCAGGCGAAATAAGAAAAGAAGGCGTTGGTAAGTCAACATTTTATATTAGATTAAAATAACATTCTTAACTTGGCTTTGAATCAAACCTGTTTTTAAAAACTTTTGTTGTATAAAATATGCATATCATACCTAAGTGTCACGTTTGTCACGCCAGTCACGTGTAACATAGCGTATATATCTAGAAATATGGCTTTAAGGGTGCACCTTCATCTATAAAAGGTGCATTGTGTTAACAAAACTTATTTTTCACATAATTAATTGACATCCTAGATTTTAGGATGTCTTTTTTCAATAAATTTTAATAAATAATTTTACTAAAACTCATTATTGTTTGTTATTAGGGCTTTTTTGCTGTATCATTTAAGTATAAATACTAAAAAGGAGAAAAGAAATGTTTGATCGCCTAAAATTCGATAAGAAAAACGAAGAAGAACGTCAAAGACAACTTGAATCATTACAAAATCGTTTATATGATGCAATTGCTGCTCATAGTAAAATTAGAGAAACACCAATCTTTACGCTTCCGAATGAAGAAGACATCATGGAAATTGAAAAAATACAAATACCTGAAGAAGGGCGTAATGCTATTGAGGTTGAAGAAGAATTAATGAAATATGTTTTTTCAAAACAAGCCCTTCTTCAACATCCTCGTTTCTTTTCTTTTGTATGTTCGGCTGTCTCACCTTACTCAATTGCGGGATCGATCTTAACTGACCTTTATAACCCTAATGCTGGTTCATATAGCTTATGTCCTGGTGCTGGAATAATAGAAGAAAAGTTATGCAAATGGATGGGATCATGTGCAGGATACCCAGAAGATACATGCTCTGGTATATTCTTATCCGGTGGATCCATTTCTACCATGTCAGCTATCATCACTGCTCGAACTAATAAGCTAGGCGAATACGATTATCCAAAAGCGATGGCCTACCTTTCTGATCAAGCCCATAGCTCGGTAAGAAAAGCTTTAAGAATGTTAGGCTTTAGAACTGACCAAATCGCGATACTACCATCAGATAGTGAATTTAAGATGGATGTAGAGAAGTTAGAAGAAGCGATTTTTAAAGATAGGTGTGATGGTAAAATCCCATTTTTAGTTGTAGGTACCCTTGGTACAACTAATACAGGTACTATAGATCCACTTTCTAAAATTGGTGATATTGCTAAAAAATACAATTTATGGTTCCATGTAGATGGAGCATATGGAGCATCATCACTAATATCACCAATTTACAGAAATGTATCAGCTGGTATCGAAAAATCCGATTCACTTACTTGGGATACTCATAAATGGTTAATGCAAACATATTCTTGCTCAACTCTTTTAGTAAAAGATAAACAAACGTTAGTTGATGCGTTTGTAGAACACCCAGAGTATTTAGAAGATGTGTCATCTACGGATCATATTGATGGCTGGGATAAAGGCCCAGAGATGAGTAGACCGCACCGCGCAATAAAACTATGGTTTACAGTTCAAGCTACAGGTACTCACTTGCTTGAAGAAATGATTGAATATTCATTCTATAATGCGAAAATTGTCTTACACGAGTTAGAGAAAAGAGATAATTGGCAAATTATCTCTAAACCTAGTTGCGGAACGATTAACTTTAGATATGCTCCAAGTGGCTTGTCACTAGAACAGTTAAATGAACTTAATCTAAATATTACTAAAGAAATCAATAAGACTGGTTTTGCCTATATTGTAACTACGACTTTAAATGAAATGAAAACTATTAGAATGTGTATGATTAATGCTAACTCTACAACTGAAGATATAATTGAAACAGTAGAGTTACTAGATAAAATAGCTAAAGAGTTATATATAGAAGTATTAAATAATAAATAAAGGAGAAAGAAATGTTTAAATTTTGGGGAGATGGCTCTGATTTTTCAAAAGAGTTAATTAGAAACATTGTTGTTAGAAGTACAGAAAACTTTAATTGGACTTTTATTTTTATTCTTGCAGTTGTATTTTATGTATACTGGTCAGAAATTCATAAAAAGAGATATGAAGTAGTCTTTGCGGGACTAGCTTTATATGGCGTACACTGGTTATATGAAATAGCTAACGCTATTATTGCTAAGATTACCGGTTACCCTTTATGGGCAGTATCAAATGAATCAACTACATTTATTTTATTAATTGGTGTATGTTGGGAATTATCAATGATGTTTTCACTTGCTGGTATCATTTCATTTAAAATGTTACCAGAAGATAGAAACAAAAGATATTTTGCTAAGGGTAAATTCAAAGGAATTAGTTGTAAATTAGTTGGTGCTATTGAAATGGCCTTACTATTTGCTTTATTTGAATCATTTTTAGCGGGAACTTCAAATCATTCATTCATTTGGGTATATAAATGGTGGGGTGTAATTCCAGTATTCTTTACAACTTATATACCATTCTTCTTAGCTAGTAACTATGTACCTGATATGGATCCAAAGAAGAGAAAAATCTTCTTGATTGTAGAATGGGGATTAGTAGCATTATTACTCGCAATTCTAATTCCACTAGGTATAATTTAATTTATGAAAGTATTTAGATTAGTAAAACTAGCAAGTTATGTGATATTTGCGATTCTCATCTTTATTTTTCGAGAATTCTTTGTTACTAACTTGAGATATTTCATCGGTGGTTTAATGATCTTATATGGTTCTTTAGCAATTCTAGAAATTGCTTTAGAAAAGATTAAACCAATATATGATGGTCACGGCTTCTTATTTAACTCAATTGAAATATTACTAGGTTTAGTTATTTTAATTCTAATCAAAGAATATGCTACCGTTTGTGTAATGTGGGCGGTATGGTCAATCTTTAGAGAATCAATTGAATTAAGAGAAATATTAGCCAAGAAGCTACATTCCGTATTAGCCTTAATAAGTTTTATAGAATCATTAGCAGTAATTGTTTTATCAATACTATTATTAATGGAACCAGGTGAACATCATGCTTTAATTCATACATATTTACTATGTATAGAATTAATACTAACAGCATCCATTCCCGTTTGTAATGGTTATATATTTAAAGATGAAAAAGAAGCTTTGGAAGAATAATCCAAAGCTTTTAATTATAAATATTATTTATCAACCTAAAAATAAAAATAAGTTTAAATAATTTATAAAAAAAGGTATAATCTAAATAGATAGTATTATATAAGGGAAAGTATGCAAACTGATAATAAAAAATCGCTAAAGGAATATTTTCATAATTATTTTAAAACTAAAAAAGAAGAAATAAGAAATTATGGAAAAGCTAACTTGATTAAAAGACTAATTACGATTGGGGTTACATTAGTACTTGCCGTTCTATTCATTGTAATCTTTGGTAAAACTACCTATTATAAAAATGAATATACCATTATCATGAATGAAACATATGGTATTTATGGTAAACTAATTAAAGCTAAAGTAACTTCAATTGATGATATTTATTACCCGAGTGAAGATGAAAGATTAGATTATACAATTAGAATTACCTTTACTGCGGAAATCTTAAAAGGTGATAAAAAAGGTCAGTCAGTAGAAGTAATGCAATATTTAAATGATTATACTAGTCATTTTTATAAACAAGTAAAAGATGGTAAAAGAATATATATCGTAGAAGAAAATACAGCCGAAAATGGGGAACCAACATATTACTTTGCGGGGGACTCATTAAGCTATAACCACTGGGGTGGTATTATCGCTTTAGTTTCGATATTAATAATTTTATTATTAATAATATCGAAGAGTAAAGGCTTGTTAACGATTATATCGTTAGCCTTAACGGCATTAGTAATTGTATTTGTATTACTGCCATCAATTATTAACGGTATTAATATTTATTTATTAGTATTAATCTGTGCTATTTATGTAATAGCGGTAACGTTTATATTAGTAGTTGGCATAAACAAAAAATGTTTATGTGCAAGCCTTGGTTGTTTTAGTGGTTTACTTTTAAGCGGATTACTTGCCTTAATTACTTTAAGAATCATTAATGCAACTGGATATTATTACCAAGAAGGCGTAGAAGATGTAGTAATGTTATTCCAAACATCATATAACGCCGATATTATCATTGATCTTAAGGGCTTAGTATTTGCTTCCACTATCATCGGTGCCTTAGGCGCCGTAATGGATGTTAGCTTATCACTATCTAGTGCTTTAAAAGAAGTATATGATAATAGTAAAGAGACATCCTTAATCAATACAATCAAAAGTGGTTTTACGATTGGTAAAGATATGATTGGTACGATGGTTAATACGCTAATACTTGCGTATGTGGCATCCGACTTAACGTTTATTTTATGGATAATGGAACATAGAAGTAACGGCTTCATTTTCCAAAGTGAATATATCGCAGTTGCCATTGCCCAAGCGTTAGTTGGCGCTATTGCGATGGTACTTACTATCCCACTAACATCAATCATTTGTGCATTTGTTTACAATAAAAAAAATAAAAATAAAGAATTATTGGAGGAGGAGTAAATGAAAAAATTTCCTAGAGTTATGAAGCGAATAATGATTTTCACTCTTTTCGCTACATTATTTGCTTCATTAGTTGTGTTTGGCTTTGGCGTCAAAGCTGCAAACATTGACATTAAAGGTGTTGACATTATTTATAGCAATCCTGGTGAGGACTGCTCAACACAAATTACTATTTCATGGCATGCAAAATCTAGGTATTCTACTTTAATTTATACATTAAAGAGCGACCCTACTTATGCCTTCGCTACTAGTATGCTAGTAACTGGTATTTATGATGAATCATCATTCTTCCACTATGATGTGGCAAAATTCTATAAATGTACAGTTCCACTAAAGGATTTAGATCCTGATACTGAATACATTTATAAGATTAGATGTGATGACTATACATCTGAACAATACACATTTAGAACAGCTGGTGCATCAGAATTCACATTTGCTTACATGAGCGATATTCATGCAATTCCATATGATGACCTAGAACTAGGTATGACAGCTGTTAAGAAACTTAAAACTGTGCAAACATTATTAGAAAAAGCAGAAGATGTAAATGATACAAGACTTTCATTTATCATTACGACTGGGGACGAAACTTGGAGAGGTAGCCAATACTCTAACTGGCTAGAATGGAGTAAGACACAATTTACTTCTGCTCGTAAAGATTATTTATGGTTATCTTGCCCTGGTAACCACGAATACTATACGCAAACAACCAACTCAATTTGGAATTATTATCCAGATAAGTATTCATCTAACCCAAGTGCCATTTATGATGATCCAGAATATTTCTATAATACATATTTTAATTCGGTAAAAGCAGTACCAAAGAATGGTCCTGAAGGTATCCCATCAAGTTATTATACGCTTTATAATAATATTTTATTCATCTGTATCGATAGTATGCAAGTTGGTGACTACGGCAAACTTAACGAAACTCGTGCTTGGTTTGAAAGAGTAATGCAGAAGAACGAAGGTAAATACCAATACATTATCGTTTACCAACACTATCCATGGTATGATTTCGTAACTGGCGAAGATAAATATGCTTATAGATGGCGTGATTTATTCGATAAATATGGTGTAGACTTAGCATTAAGTGGCCACATGCATGGCTATTTAAGAACTAAGACTTTATATGATGGTAAAGTTACAACTGAAGAAAAGAAAGGTACAGTTTATGTAGTATCACCTCAAATCGGTGATAGACCAAAAGTAACTTCAGGCGATCAAAACAAAAACTTAATCGCTTACCGTGAATCAACTAAAACTTGGACAGACTATTCTGCCATCTCTACAATCACAGTTACAAATGAAGGCCTAACTTATAAACTAATCGATGTAGATGGAAAAGTAAGAGATACATTTACAATTGAAGCAAGACGTGCATCAACTATTTCTGAAAGCCACAAAAATAGCATCATTGATAGCCTGACTTTCTCTGGAACACCTGATTCAATCGTTTGTGATTTCAAGAGTTCTTATAGCTTATATGTAAAGAACATTAAAGTAGAAGCAGGTGGCAAGAGCGGCGAAGTTAACCCATCTGAACAAAAAACAGGCTACGTTGCTGCTAAAGGTTTAGCTAATAACACATTATATGATGCAAAAGTAACAATTACATTCATCGATGATTCTACATACACTACTTCAGCTAGCGTAGTAACTAGCGGTACATTTGGTTTAATCAATAACTTAAAAGCAAATGTAGTTAACGATAAGATGAATATCAACTGGAATGTAAGCGATGCAAGCTTAGTAGATCAATATAAGATTTATATTAACGATGAGCTTGAAGGTACATCGACTACTAACTCTTATGAAATTGATAAGAGTAGAGTAGAATTTAGCACTAAATATACTCTAGAAGCTTACAAAGATAATAAGTTATTATTCCATAAAGATTTCTATTACGGCGTATATGGTGATGTTAACCTAGATGGTAGCATTAACGATAACGACGTTAAGAAATTAATTGAATTAATCTTTGCGGGCTACGTTTTTAATAGCGGAGCTATTAAATTACTAGATAACAATAACGATGGAATCGTTGATATCGGCGATGCATTTAAGATTTTAGCTTACCAAAATGAACGCGTTGAACATTTAGTTTATAACGAATATGAAGTTACATTTGTTGGCTACTCAGGTAATGCTTTAGCTAGAGTAAAAGTGCTAGAAGGTGAAGATGCGGTAGCCCCTGAAGCACCAACTATTACTGGTTATACATTTGTTGGCTGGAGCGTATCTTATACAAACGTAAATTCTAACTTAATCGTTAGAGCAATTTATGAGGCTAATTAGGAGGATAACATGAGAAAAATTAAACTTGTTCTTGTTTTTATTCTAGCTATTTTTAGTCTTGGCTTAATTGCTTGTGGAGAAGGTGGAAATACTGAAATTGATTGGAGTAAAAAGACCGTAAGTGGTATTTCTCCAGTTAAAGAAACATTTTATGCTAAATACGAATATGATGAATTTGAACTATCAATGCTTAAGATTCATGTAGAATATACTGATGGAACTAGTAGAGATATACCAGTTACTGAAGAAATGCTAGATGAAAAAGATATTCGTAAACTTAAAACAGTTGGTAAACCACGTATTACAATTTATTATGATGCATTTGATCTACAAATGTCAGTAAATATCATTGACTCAAGTAGACTTGATGAAAACTTAAACCCAGATGGTGAATATGCTTGTGTAATTAAAGCCATCCGTGATCAAGAAGCAGGTATCATCAACTTCATATTTGAAGGTAATGAAAACTATGATGTTTGTGCAATGAGCTTTGCATATAGCTATGATAATAGCTTAATGCAACTTAGCAATGCTAAGATGAATGAAGCATTAACTGGTATTGGTGATGTGCAAGTAGTAGATGGTAAAGTAATGTTTGCTTACACTGAATCAGGGACTGCTTTAGAAGGCGAAATTATATTATTTACAGTTAACTATACTGGTGACTTCCGTAACAGTAAGTTAGGAGCAGCAGAAGACTTTAATAATGTAGTTTACCTTGCAAACTTCACTGATTTCTCTACTACCCTTGCTGATAATGTTTTATATCATGCATCAGTAAAATAAATACTTATAAAAAAATAAAGTTCTAGATTATGAAAGTCTTTCATAATTTAGAACTTTTTTATATAATGTATATAGTTAGTTTTAAATGGAGTATTTATGGAAAAAGTATTGATCATTTATTTTAGTGGTATGGGTAATACTAAACTACTTGCTAATATGGCTAAGGATGAATTCCTCGCTAAAGGCTATGATACAAAAGTGGTAGATGTATGTAGCGATGAAGTGGTTGAAATTAATGACTATAACTATCTAGTTGTAGCATACCCAATATATGCCTTTAATGCTCCAGGGCCTATTATTAGTTATATTAAGAAATTTAATAAAATTAATAATGATCTTAAATGTTTAATTTTAAAAGATTCCGGTGAATACCTTTTCTGGAACAATGCTTCAAGTTTGCAACTTACTAGCATTTTAAAGAGAAAAGGAATAAAGATATTTAGTGAATATCATTATTTATTACCTTATTCATTTGTTTTTAGACATACAGACTATATGGCATATAAAATGCTATATACGCTTAAATATTTACTGCCTTTAGATATTGATGATTTTCTAGGCGGTAAATATCATAAGCTTGATAGGTTTTTCTTAGATAGGCCCTTTAGTTTTGTTTTTAGAATCCAACGCTTTGGGGGTAGACTTAACGGTAGATTTTATAAAGTAGATCAAGAAAAGTGTATTAAGTGCAATAAATGCATTAATAACTGTCCAGCTAATAACATTAAAATCAAAGATGATAAATTTATTTTTGGTGGAAAATGCTTAATGTGTCAACGTTGCGTTGTAAACTGTCCGCATACTGCTATTAAAGCCGGCTTCTTTAAAAGGTGGATGGTTGGTGGCGCTTACTCGTTTAGAGAAACAACAGAGTTTGAAGTAGAAAAGAAACCAAAATACTGTGCAAAAAGTTATAAGAAATATTTTGAAGAAAGTGTAAAGCGAGGTAACAAAATTGTCTAAATTATTTATTTATTATTCAAATACTGGTAGTGGTGATGCAGTAGCAAGCAAATTAGCTACTTTAGGATATGAAATAAGAAAAGTTACTCCTAAAAAAGATTTACCAAAAGCATTCTTTTTTAAAGTAATGAGCGGTGGCTTTTTAGCTAGTCTAAATGCTAAAGCTAAACTTAACGAATTTGATGCAAATATTGAAGGTTACGAAGAAGTTGTAATTGGTTCCCCTATTTGGAATGGAAGACTTTCTACACCTATTAATACAGTATTATCTCTTTTAGATTTAAATGGTAAAAATGTATCATTTATACTGTATGCAGGAAGTGGTGCTGCCAAGGCTGCACCAAAACAAATCAAAAAATTTGTAAGTGAAGCTAAGATTACTATCCTGAAAGAACCTAAGAAATATCCAGAAGAATTAGAAAAGATTGGTGAATAAATGTATAAAAAAGTAAAAGATTATATCGAAACAATAGATGGCATATCTCATACTACCTTTGATCCGCACGGACCAGGAGTAGTAAGGATTCACCTAGTACCACCCGAAAAGATTAAACTCGGTTTAGCTTGGACCATTATTTTAAATGGTCAAGATGTAATACCTATTACCTTTGGTTGGGCAGTATTACTGCGTGAATTTATTAATGCTGTTAACAAAAGAAGTGGCGTAGCTTTAGAAGATGAAGAAATTGCCCATATCATTAATGAAGCAATTGAAGCTGCTAGTAAAGTATTTGATAAGACTAACAAAAAGACCCTTCGTGCCGATTTAAAACAAATCGTAGAAACATTAACTAAGATTGCAAGAAAAGAAAAGATATCTGAGATAATAGAATATGCACCTTTATCTACATATGCTAAATACATGGCTGCTCCGCACAGAATGGATTTAATGATTTCCGCCATGAGCAAAAATGGGGCTTGGCATTGTAATCAAAAATGTTTAAATTGTTATGCGGCAGGGCAGATTCAAGCAAATGTAGAAGAAATTGATACTGAAAGTTGGAAGAAAATTATTGATAAATGCAAAGCTTCCATGATTCCTCAATTAACATTTACTGGTGGAGAGCCTACACTAAGATCAGATTTAGTAGAACTTGTTAATTATTCACAGTGGTTTGTAACCCGCCTTAATACTAATGGGCAGCTATTATCTAAAGAGTTATGTGCTAAGTTATATGAAGCAAGCCTTGATAGTGTTCAAGTAACACTATATTCACATAAAAAAGAAATTCATAACTTTCTAGTTGGCGCCGATGGTTTTGATAAAACCATTGAGGGCATTAAAAATGCGATTGATGCTAGGTTAAATGTTAGCATCAATACACCATTATGTGATCTAAATAAAGATTATGTGGATATGGTTAAATATGCTCATGAAGTGCTAGGTGTTAATTATTTCACATGTTCTGGTTTAATTTTAACTGGTAATGCTACGGATACTGCTAATTCTAGATTATCTAAAGCAGAAATCTTAAATGTTTTAAAAGAAGCTAAAGCGTATACTGATTCAAATAATTGCGAATTATCATTTACATCGCCTGGTTGGATTGATAGCGATATTTTAAGAAAGATGAAAATGATGGTGCCTTCTTGTGGAGCATGTTCATCAAATATGGCTATTACGCCAAATGGCATGGTAGTACCTTGCCAAAGTTGGCTTTCAGATACCCCACTTGGTAACATGCTAACTGATGAATGGAAAAAGATTTGGAATAGTAGAAGATGTGTAAAGTTAAGAAAAGAAAATTCTAAAGCTAATGATTTATGTCCATTAAGCGGTAGAATTGAGGGTGAAGTAAATGAGTAATATTAAGAAGTTATTGGTATTTATCATTCTTTCCTTAAGCTTAGTTTTTGCTTTCTCATTTAGTAAAGTTAAAGCATATAATGATTTAGATCATATTGAATTATATGAGATTAAAGTAACACCCGTTAAAGATGATGGTAGCCTAAATATTGAAATCCATATTATTTGGGAAGTATTAGATAGTTATACTGATGGTCCATTAGAATGGATTAAAGTAGGTATACCTAATTACCATGCGAAGGACATTAAAGCATTAAGTGGTGGAATTAGAAAGATAAAGTATTATTCAGATAGTGGATCATACATTAGAATTGATTTTTCTAATAGCCATTATGAAGGTGAAAAGATTGATATTCGCTTTAGTTATAATCAATCATACATGTATCATCTAAATGAAGAATATGTGGTTTATGATTATCATCCTGGTTGGTTTGATGATATCAAAGTAGATATGTGTAATCTTTATTGGGCTAAAGATGGTGTAGATCAAATAGCAGATGGCATAACTACTGCAAGTGGTGTAACATTTAGCGAAGAAGATGGTTATTATAAACTATCTAGTCCACTAAATTATGGTGGAACGATAAAAATGAGGCTTCGCTATGCTAATAATTACTTTAGTGAACTTGATCCAAAGAAAGAATATACTGATAAATATGTTAAACCAGTAACTATTATTTTAATTGTAGCAGCAATTGTTACCTTTTTAGCAATAGTAATTGCTCTATATTACTATCAAAAGAATAATCAAGATCCATATATGAATGAAAGAGGATTTTGTACAGGTTATTACCATTGGTATTTATTTGGTAGACCTCACCATTATTATGGAAAAACAGTTAATAGTAAAGGTGCAAGAATCGTAAATCCATCTTCTAGCAGTGGAAGCCATGGTGGATTTAGCGGTGGTGGCGGCTGTGCTTGTGCATGTGCTTGCGCATGCGCTGGTGGCGGAAGAGCTGGATGCTCGAAAAAAGACTTTTACAATACTAACTTGTCAAGCGAAAAAGTATTAAAAGAGTTAGAAAAGTAAAGAATTATTCTTAAATGAGGAGCCCTAGGCTCCTTTTTTTTTGAAAACGAAAGAAAATGTTTTCTTATTATTGTTTATATCTTTTTAACTAAACATATATTTAGTAGTTCTTATATCCATTATTTATTAATTAATAGTTTATAAACACTAAACATATATTTTCATAACCTCTATTTTTACTATGTTATAATTATTAAATATTATTAATATATTTCCAGAAAGATATAGATTTCAAATGAATGTGGATGAAATAGAATATTTATCGAGGTCAAAAAATTTGACCTCGATAATGCAAACAACTGGTATAAAGGGTGGCCGTGTTTATTTGCCATATGCTTTTACTGAACAAGGTATTTATATGTTGAAGAGAGGGGAAGAGAATAATGGATAATAAAGATATAGAAATCATAGAATTAAACAATGAATCAATTGAGAAAATGATTTATGTTATTAGGGGCAAGAAAGTAATGCTAGATTTTGATTTAGCTAGAATATATGGTTTTGACACTAAAAGATTAAATGAGCAAGTAAAAAGAAATATAAGTAAGTTTCCAGAAAGATATAGGTTTCAGCTGACATTATACGAAGTGGATTATTTGGTGAGGTCGCAAAATGCGACCTCACGAATTTGGCCAATGACTAATGAAGGTGGCAGAAGATATTTGCCATATGCATTTACAGAACAAGGTATTTATATGTTGAAGAGAGGAGAAGAGAATAATGGATAATAAAGAAATAGAAATCATAGAATTAAACAATGAATCAATTGAGAAAATGATTTATGTTATTAGAGACAAGAAAGTAATGCTAGATTTTGATTTAGCTAGAATATATGGATATGAAACAAGAAGATTTAATGAACAAGTAAAAAGAAATATTGATAAATTTCCAGAACGATATCGATTTAAGTTGAACCAATTCGAGATTGATTCAATCTTGAAGTCGCATTTTGCGACATCAAGTTGGGGCGGCACTAGAAAGCTTCCTTATGCATTCACAGAACAAGGTATTTATATGTTAATGACTGTATTAAAAGGAGATTTAGCCACTAAACAATCTATTGCATTAATTGATGCTTTTAAAAATATGAAAGATTATATTATTGAAAACAATGGATTACTATTAAATACTAATACTTATATAGAATCAAAGTTTGCTTCATATGATAAAAGATTTGAAGTAATTGAAAATAAAATAGATATAGTTATGGATAACTTTATAGATCCATCTAGTTATAAACATTATTTAATACTAAATGGTCAAAGGATTGAATCAGATATTGCTTGTCAATCTATTTATAAATTAGCTAAATATTCTTTAATAATAATTGATAATTATATAGATATAAAAACATTACAGTTATTAAAAGTATGTAATAAAGATATAAATATAATAATTATAAGTGATAATGTATTAAGACTAGGTAATAGTTTTATTAATGATTTTAAAAAAGATACTAATATTAATATAATAATAAAACCAAATAATAATTTATTTCATGATAGATATATTATTATAGACTATGATAATAATGATAATTATCAAATATATCATTGTGGATCATCTAGTAAAGATGGAGGGAATAAGATATCTACTATTATGAAAATAGAAGATAAGATGATGTATAAAAAGATCATTGATAAAATGATAATTATATAATAGGCGAAGAATAATTTATAATGTCATATTAATTGCTATCTTTTGTATTTTATTATATACTCTAATAGGAATAAATATAAAGGAGGCCTTATTATGGCAAAGAAACCAATTTTATTAGTTGTTATGGATGGTGTTGGCTTTTCCAAAACTGGCTTAGGCGATGCAGTTAGTTTAGCTAATACTCCTACACTTGATTATTTGCTTGCAAATTATCCAAATGTTAGATTAAAAGCACATGGTAGTGCTGTTGGTCTACCTAGTGATGATGATATGGGAAATAGTGAAGTTGGACATAATGCTATTGGATGTGGACAAATATATTCACAAGGTGCAAAACTAGTAAATGAATCAATCGAAAGTGGTAAGATGTTTAAATCTAACGCTTGGGCTGAAGTTGTAAATAACGTTAAAGAACATGATTCTACATTACACTTTATCGGTTTACTATCTGATGGTAATGTTCATTCAAACATTTCTCATTTAATTGCGATGCTCAAAGCAGCTAAAAATGATGGTGTTAAAGAAGTAAGAATTCATATTTTACTTGATGGTAGAGATGTTCCGGCTACATCTGCTCTAATTTATGTAGATCAATTAGAAAATGCTTTAAAAGAATTAAATGATTCTTCATTTAATGGCTTAATTGCATCAGGTGGCGGTAGAATGAAGATCACTATGGACCGTTATCAAGCAAATTGGAAGATGGTTGAAGAAGGCTGGAAAACTCATGTACAAGGCGAGGGTAGATTCTTTCCTTCTGCTACATCAGCTATAACTACATACCGTGAAGAAAATCCTGGTGTTATTGACCAAGATTTACCAGCATTTGTCATTGGCAAAGAAAATGCCCCAGTTGGTAAGATGCATGATAATGATTCAGTAATCTTATTTAACTTTAGAGGTGACCGTGCAATTGAGTTATCAATGGCATTTGATCAAGATGGCTTTAATAAATTTAATAAAGCATATAATCCTAAAGTTGTTTATGCTGGATTACTTCAATACGATGGTGATTTACAATTACCTAAACGTTTCTTAGTAGCTCCACCAGAAATCCATAATACTCTAACCGAAGTAATGGTTGAAAATGGTGTTAATGAATTCGCTATTAGCGAAACGCAAAAATATGGTCATGTAACATATTTCTGGAATGGTAATAGAACCGAAAAGTTTAGCCAAGAACTTGAAACTTATGTAGAGATACCATCAGATAAAGTATCATTTGATGAAAGACCTTGGATGAAATCAGCAGAAATCACTGATAGATTAATTGAAGAATTAAAGAGTCATAAATATGGTTTCTTAAGAGTTAATTTCCCTAATGGTGATATGGTTGGTCATACTGGTAGCTTACCAGCTACTATTTGCTCAATGGAAGCACTAGATTTAGCTTTAGCAAGATTACTTGCGGTTGCTAAAAAAGAAGGTTATACGATGTTAGTTACAGCCGATCATGGTAATGCGGATGAAATGTTAGAAAAGAACAAAAAAGGTGAAATCACAGTTAGAACTGCACATTCACTAAACCCTGTTCCATTTATTATTGTGGATGATGATAATAAATATGAATTTGTAGAAGGTAATTACGGCCTAGCTAACATCGCTCCAACTGTTGTTAAGATGATGGGATTTAAGATTCCAGCTTCTTGGGAAAAACCAATGATTAAATAAATAAAGTAAAGCATTAATGAAATCATTAATGCTTTTTTTATTTTCTATTTTAAAAAATCATTTATATTGTATAATGATATTATAGATGGAGGAAATTATGGATTTTTTAGAGTTGGCTAAAAGTAGATATAGCTGTAGAAGATTTAGTGATAGACAAGTAGAAGATGAAAAGATTGAAAAATTATTAGAAGCAGCCCGCTTAGCGCCAACTGCTGTTAATTTTCAACCTCAAAGAATTATTGTAGTTAAAAGTGATGAAGCATTAAATAAACTAAAAAAGGGTATTAGTCCTAATCTTAACCCAACGCTAGCCTTTATCATCAGTTATGATAAAAATGCTTGTTGGGTTAGAGAATATGATGGGGCATCTAGCGGTGAAGTTGATGCTTCGATTGTTGCGACACATGTTATGTTAGAAGCAGCAAACCTTGGTCTTGGTTCTACATGGGTTATGCATTTTAATCCTTTTGTTGTTGAAGAAGAATTTGAGCTAGAAGATAACATTATCCCTGTTGTGGTGTTAGTTATGGGTTACCCGGCAGTTGATGCAGCCCCATCTGCTAATCACACTAAAAGAAAAGATATAAATGAGATATCAAAAATATTATAAAGATGAATCAAGTGATTCATCTTTTTTAATTTACAACTAGTTTAATGGTGTATAGTATTAATAAAAGTGATAGATATTTGATTAAAAAAAGAGTATAATGTTTATAGAGTGTGCAAGAAATGAGTAAAGGAAAACGCAAATCTAAAGGTTATTTCAAAAAATACTTATTTTATGATATTCATAAAGTATTGTATCTATTTCCTTGGTTACTATATTATCGACCTAAAAAATTACTTATTAGCGATAAAGCAACAAAGAATATTAAAGGTGGAGCATTAGTTTGCTTAAACCACCAAAGCACAGCTGATATTCCGCGCATCCAAGCGATTAACCCTTGGAGGCGTAATCATATCATTGCCGGGGAGATTGCTTTTACTAGTAAAATAGGTTCGTTTTTCTTAAAACTTTTTTTAGCAGTGCCAATCGACCGTGAGGCATTTTCTTATGGTCAGTTTAGAGATATTGTAAATTTACTAAAAGATGGTAGACTTGTTAATATTTTTTGTGAAGGACATATGAATTATGTCCCTCACACAATCGATGAGGTTAAAGAGGGACCAATTCTAATGGCTCTAAGTGCTAAAGTGCCCGTTTATCCCGTTTATATCTTACCTAAACATAGTCGCATTGAAAGGTTAAGAATAGCATACGGGGAAGCTATTGACTTTACTGCTTTAGGGTATGATCGTCATCACCTTCAAGAAGCAGCCGCTTACTTAAGGGCAAGACTAGAAGAATTGATGCATCTAGCTGAGGCTGATTATCAAAAAACAAGAAGTTATAAAAGAAGAAAGAAGGATAATTTATAATGAAAGATTTCAAAATTGTATCAGATACTACCTGTGATTTATCAAAAGAAGTATTAAATGACTTTAATATTGAAATGATTAAAGCTCATTTCATGGATAAAGATGGTGTTGATAAATATTCATTCACGGATTGGAGTGAATGTGATTATTATGCTTCAAGTAATGATTTTTATAAAGCGTTGAAAGCAAATCCGAGCGCATTTGCTTCATCTGCTCCTAATATTGAAGAAATCAAAAACTTCATGATTGATATCATTAAAGATGGCACAGGCTGCCTTGCTATTGCTATGAGTGGAGCAATGAGTGGATCTTATAATAATTATTTAAATGCGAAAAAAGAAGTATTAAAAGAATATCCTGATGCTCATATCGAAGTCTTTGATAGTCTTAGATTTGGTGCTGGCCTTGGTTTAATGTTAGTATGGGCTTCAATTTTAAGAAGTGAAGGTAAATCTTTAGATGAAGTTATTGCTTTCTTAAAAGAAAATAGAGATTGTTTCCACCAAATGGGTTGGTTAGATGATTTAAGCTTTGTAGCTAAAAAAGGTAGAATCACCCATGCGAAAGCATTCTTTGGCACATTAATTGGTATTAAACCATTAGGTGATTTTGACCAAAACGGTATGACTACCGTTTTAGGTAAAGCTAAAGGTGAAAAAGCAGCATATGAAGCTATTATTGAATATATTAAACAAACAGTAGTTGATCCAGAAAACCAAATTATGTTTGTTAGCCATTCTAATCGTGAAAAGTGTGCTTTAATCTTAAAAGATATGGTTGAAAAAGAGTTTAAACCTAAGAAGTTATACTTTATTGAAACTGGTCCTAGCTGCGGAATAAATGTAGGTCCTGGCTTAAATGCTGTATATTATTTTGGCGCTAAAGCTAGTAAAGATTTAGTTCAAGAAAAAGAATTAATGGAAAAGATTTTAGTAAAATAGAAGATAGTCTATGAAAGTTAAGAGAGTTGATGGTGTTTTGTTTGAGAAGATGTTAGTCAATGGACTTAACTATCTAAAACAAAACGAAGCAAAAATAAATGAAATGAATGTATTCCCAGTACCTGATGGTGATACTGGCTCAAACATGCGTATGACGTTAGAAAACGGCTTACGCAGTGCTAAAGTTAACAACAATGTCGGGGAATATGCTAACGAGCTTGCTAGCGGTATGCTAATGGGGGCTAGAGGTAACTCAGGGGTAATCTTGTCCCAAATCTTCAAAGGTTTCTTTGAAGACATCAGAAGATGCTCGATTTTAGATGCTAGGGAATTCATGGAAGGTTTTGTAGCTGGTTATAAGTGCGCATATGATGCGGTCATTAGACCAGTAGAAGGAACCATTTTAACAGTTGCGAGAGAAGGTATTGAACACATTCGCGGTCAAATTAACCGTGGAATGTATATCGATTCATTCTTTAGTATTTATGTAGCGGAAATGAAAAAATCGCTAGAAGGTACTCCTAACCTACTTCCTTGCTTAAAAGAAGCAGGTGTACTAGATAGCGGTGGCGCCGGCTACATCTTAATCATTGAAGGAATGCTTAAATATCTTCAAGATGAAATCGTTGATGGAGAAGCAATAGTAACTAAAGATAATAATGTAATTGATACTACTAAATTTGATGAATATTCTAATTTTGATTATGGTTATTGTTTAGAATTCATTTTACAATTAATGGTTTCTAAAACTGATATCAATAAATTTAATCAAAAATTATTCATTAAAGATTTAGAGGGATTAGGTGAATCGCTAGTAGTCGTAAAAGATGGAACAAAAGTAAAAGTACATATTCATACAAAGCTACCTGCTCATGTAATTACATATGCACAAACCTATGGTGAATTTGTTGCTTTTAAGTTAGAAAATATGGCGCTTCAACATTCTTCCCTTCACCAAGAAGAAGCGGATGAAGAAAAGCTTCCCCATGTTGATCTAGCTAAGATTGCTATTGTTAATGGTGAAGAATTAAAACAAATTTATACTGAGTTAGGTTGCCATATCGTCCTAGATGGTGGCAAGACGATGAACACTTCATCAGAAGAGATCATCAAAGCGATTAAAAAGTGTGATGCTGACCGCATTGTTATCTTTACGAACAATAAAAATATCGAGCTTGCATGCTTGCAAGCAATCGATGTTTTAAGGCAAGATAACATTCACATGATTAAAAGCAAAAATAGTTTAAGAGGCTATTACGCTTTAGCGATGGATGAAGCTGATAACGATAATCTCGATTATCGTATCAAGCAAATGGAAGCAGGCGTAGATGCTATTAAAACAATTACTTTATTTAATGCATCACGTGATTGTAATTTAAATCATATTGAAGTTAAAAAAGATAATATTGTTGCTTGTGATGAAGAAAAGATATTAGCAAGCTCAGATGATGTTTATTACATCATTAAAAAGAGTTTAGAACAGATTAATGATATAAGTGATAAAACAATGTGTATCATATTAAAAGGTAAAAACTTTAATTACGATACAGAATTATTAGAAAAAGCAATTAATGAAGCTAATCCATATTTAGAAATAAATTATATGGATGGTGGATTAGAAATTTATGATGCTATTATTGGTTTAGTTTAGGAGGTAGGCTATGCCTTGGTGGGGATGGTTATTACTTGGTATATTCTTTTTAGTGTTAGCACCTGGTTTCTTTTTTCAAATGTTACTGGCTAGATCACTTTATTTTAGATATCTAGTTAGAGGAAAGAAAGAAAGCTGGGAAAGAGAACCTAAAACAGATGACCCAGAAACTATAAAAATATATGAAATTGGTGATAAAGAGTTTTATCAGCCCAATAAACACTTAGCAAAAGAAGTAAGCGTTACAAGCTGTGGCTTCAAGCTAGCGGGGGAATTTTATGACTTTGGTCATAAAAAAACAGCTATCATTGTAGCCGGTAGAAGTGAAGCTCTAACTTATAGTTATTATTTTGCAATTCCTTACCAAAAGTTAGGCTTTAACATTTTAGTTATTGACAATAGAGGCCATGGCTATTCTGAAGGTAAGATTAATGCAGTAGGATTAAAAGAATGGCCAGATATTCTAGCTTGGGTAAAGATGCTTCATGATGATTTTGGTCAAGAAGAAATCATTTCACATGGTGTATGTATTGGCTCAGCTACAACTCTATATGCTCTTACAAGCGAAGACTGTCCAGACTACTACAAAGGTATGGTAGCTGATGGAATGTATCAAAACTTCCCATTATCGTTTATTAATCATGCGTATGAAGCGGGATATCCTAAACATTTCGTTTATGAATTCTTCTTTATGTGGTTTAAACATTATGCAAAAGTTGATCCGTTCTACGGACCAATCGATTGCATCGATAAAATAAAAGTCCCAATTTTATTTATTTATAGTAAAGAAGATCGATATTCTACTCCTGATAAAGGTTTAGAATTATATGAAAAATGTAATGGTCCAAAAGAGATTGCTTGGTTTGATAAAGGTAGACATTCTTACGTTAGAATCAATAACCAGGAAGGTTATGATAAAGCAATCGAACAATTCATCAATAAATATAATTTATAATTTGGAGGAAATATGAAAAAGTTAACTAAAAGACAATTAACTTGGTATGGTATAGCAGGTTTAGGCCCAAATATGCTCAACCTTATGGTTGGCGCATATTTATGCGATGCTCTAATGACTGAAGGTTTTGGAGAAAACATTGAGCATTGGACATATTTAAATAAAACTCTAATCGTAATTGTTGTTTGGAGTATCTTTGTTACCATCGCTAAAATCATCGATGGTGTAATCGATGTGCCACTTGGTGCTCTTACTGATAACCTTAAATCTAAATGGGGTAAAAGAAGACCATCAATGTTTGTTGGTATCATTGTTATGTTACTAGCTTACCTTATGTTTTTAATCGTACCAAAGAATGCGGAAAACAGTATTGGTAATACTATTTGGTTCTTTGCATGGTTATGTGTATTCTATTCGGCCTACACTCTAACGATGGTTACATATTATGCAACATTTTCTGAAGTAACTGATAATCAAGCTGATCGAGTATATTTATCAAATGTTAAATCAACAGTTGATATTATCTATTTCGTATTAGGTTATGCGGCAATTCCGGCAATGATTGGTTTAGCTAACATTAGAGTACTAGCGCTAGCAGTACTAATAATGATGCCATCAATGATCATTCCATTTGTATTATTAAAAGAAAGATCAACTAAACCAGAAGATGTTGCTAAATACAAAGAAGAACATCCAGAAGAATTTATGGATGGCGCAGTAGAAGAAAAAGAACCAAGTATGATGGAATCTATTAAATATACATTTAAGAACAAAGATTTCATCGTTTGGATGATTATCTATTCAGCTTTACAATTTGGTTTACAAATGTTTTTAACTGGCTTTAATGTATATTATAGTGGAACAGTTGGTTTTAGTGGTATGAAAGTAATGTTATGTAATGTAGCTGCTTTTGGACCAGTACCATTTACATTAATTTTATATAACTGGTTAAATAAGAAAAAAGGATTCAAGTTTAGCTTACAATATACACTAATTATCTTTAGTATTGGTATGATCTGCGCAGTATTCTGCCGTCCATCAGTATTTCCTAATGAGACAGTAAGATTAGTTGCTATTATGGTATCTAATGCTATATGCTCATTTGCTATTGGTACATTCTTCTCAGTAAGTTATACTGTACCAAGCCAAATCGCCGCTGATGAAAAAGCTAAAACTGGTGTTAGCCATCCAGCAATGTATTTTGCTATTCAAGGTTTATTCGGTGCTGGTGTAACAGCAATATCAACTGGCCTTGTATGGATTAACATTAAGAAGATCGCTGCAAACCCTAATAGTTTCTTCTTTGCACCAGTAGAAAAGCTAAACGCAGTAACTGGTCTAATGGAACTAGTTGGTGGTGGAGGCGCAGGATTGTTAACTTTAATGGTTGCAATAAGCTGCTTAGTAGCATTTGGCCTAAGTTTCTTACTTCCAAAATCATTAGTAAATGTTGGAAGAATTGAAAACCCAGAACCAGTTGATGCAAAATAAAACATTAAAAGTGCGCTACCTGTAGCGCACTTTAAAAAACGAAATAGAAAGGAATTAATAATGAATATAAGTAAAAGAGATTCAATAATTATTGCTCTAATGAGTATTGTAGTAGGCATTCTATTTATAATTCTAAAAAGCGATGTCATTGGCATCGCCATGACAGTGCTTGGCGTATTATTAATAGTTAATGGTATTATCCATTTAGTTGGTGATACTGATAAAGTATATGGTATTATTTTAATCTGTGTTGGTGCCCTAATTATTGTAGCTGGTTGGTTAATTGCTACCATCGTTTTATACATAATTGCCGTATTATTTATAATTTATGGAGCACTTATGATTTATGCTTTCTTTAAAGCAGGTCATGCAAGTATCATTAACCTAATCGCGCCAATCCTAATGATCGTAGCCGGTGTGTTACTTTTCTTAAATCAAAAAGGAACAGTTGACTGGGTATTTATTGTAGAAGGAATTATATTAGTTATTGAAGGTGCTATCAATTTAGTTGCAGCACTAGTTACAAAGAATCAATGAGAATTGATTCTTTTTATTAATAAATAAATAGGAATTATTCGCGTGATAATATTTATTATTAGTGTACGTATTTATATAGATTCCAAAATATGGTATAATCGTTTTAGCAACTAGTGAGGTAGTATTATGGATAAAATCACTTACAATGAAAAGTATTACGTTAAATCTTCAGAAGTAGATATTTCTCAAGAATTAAAACCTTCATCACTTCTAAAGATTTTACAAGATTTAGCAACCGAAGGTTCTAAAATCGTAGATGCAGGAACAGATAAAACTTTAGATAAAGGCTATCTATGGGTATTCTCTAAATTAGATCTTAGCATTAATAGAATGCCAAGATATCAAGAAACTATCAATCTATCTACTTATCCAAATGAAATGATGCATTTCATTTATCCTAGAACTTATTTATTTAAAGATTTAAATGATAATTTATTAATTAAAGCAACTTCAATTTGGTGCTTAATTGATGCTAAGACGCGTAAGGTATTATTACCTAGTGAAACCGGAATCGGTGTTGCATCACCGATTAAAGCTGATCCAATCTCTAGAATTGAGAAAAAAGAAGTAGAGCTAAAAGAATCAAGAACTGTAAAATATACAGATATTGATCTTAATAAACATCTAAACAATACTAAATATTTAGATTACATTTGTGATTTATATGATTCTAGTTTTTTTTATATTAACCATATCAAAAAAATAACAATCGCCTTTCATAATGAAGTAAAAGAAGGCGAAACGATAGATATCTATGCATCAAGCGATAACTCTTACTTTTTATTTAAAGTAAATGAAAAGATAGTATTTGAATGTAATATCGAATATAAATAAAATGATTATTTAAAGTCAAAATGATGATTATCATCAGTTTGACTTTTTTGTGTTAGCGCCTTGATGATTAAATTTTTGTTGATAAGTGATTTGTTCTATCTTTAAAGGCGTGGTTTTTGTTGCGTTTTAGGCATTTAAAATGCATAAAAAAAATAACGCTTTCATTTTGTTAATAAAGTTTACAAAATATATTGCAACGCATATATGTTTGTTGTATAATGTTATTAGATAAATTAGGAAAATTTTATACGTGAGGAAAAAATGGGAAAGAAAGAATCGTTATTTAAGCCAAGTCCTTTATATCGCGAATTAGCATTGCTAAATGCTATTAGCGATAACCCTAATGCGACTCAACGAGATATCGCACTAATTGCTGATGTATCAGCTACGATGATCAATAAGTATTTAGATAAATATGAAGCTGAAGGCTTAATTACTAAAAACTATTCTTCAAGTAAAACAATTGAATATTTCATTACTAAAAAAGGAATTGAGCGCAGAAAACTTCTCGCCATTCAGTTTTTAGAGTCATCTTTAGATATTTATAACTTAGCTAAAGATCAATGTTCTAATTTCTTAAAAGAAATAGTTAATAAGAACTATCAAAATGTATTGTTCTATGGCGCCGGAGAAGTAGCAGAGATTATGGTATATGTTATTACTAATACGCCTGATCTTGATGTTAATGTATTAGCCATCATCGATGATGATGAATCTAAAATTGGCACAAAATTAGTTAATATTCCAATTATTAGTAGTGCTGATATTTCGAAATATAGTTATGATGGAATTTTGGTTTCTTCATATGGACATTCAAAGACTATTTTGAGCAAACTGAAAGAACTAGGTGTCCCAAAAGAAAAAACTCTTAAATTTTTTGAGGGGGCAAATATATGATATTAGTTACAGGTGGCTTAGGTTATATTGGGTCACATACTCTAGTAGAATTACTTAATGCAGGTTACGATGTATGTGTAATTGATAACTTAGCAAACACTACAATTGATGTTAAAGATAAAATTAAAAAGATTACTGGTAAAGATTTTAAAGTATATATTGGCGATATATTAGATGAAAAATTGGAAAATCAAATCTTTGAAGAAAACAAAATTGATGCTGTTATCCATTTTGCTGGCTTAAAAGCAGTTGGAGAGTCTAGCGTGATACCGTTAGAGTATTATAGAAATAATGTGGAAGGGACACTTCATTTACTTGAAGTTATGAAAAAACATGATTGTAAATCAATTGTTTTTTCTTCGTCTGCTACAGTATATGGCTCTCAAGAGGTGCAACCTCTAAAAGAAGACGCACCATTAATGGATGCAACTAATCCTTATGGTAGAACTAAAAGGTTTATTGAAGATATCTTAAAAGACTTATATAAATCTGATAATAGTTGGCATATTATATTACTTAGATATTTTAATCCAATTGGTGCTCATGAATCTGGCTTAATTGGGGAAAAACCAAATGGTATTCCTAATAATTTAATGCCATATATTACTCAGACTGCGATTGGAGCTAGAGAATATTTAAATGTATTTGGATCCGATTATAAAACTCATGATGGAACAGGAGTTAGAGATTATATCCATGTTTGTGATCTAGCTCATGGTCACTTGCTTGCTTTAAGAAAGATTGAAAAAGATAAAGAAAGAAATATTGCAAAATTAGATATTTATAATCTAGGGACAGGAAATGGATATTCAGTTTTAGATATTGTTAATACTTTTATGAAAGTAAATAATATTAATGTTCCATATAGAATTGTAGATAGAAGACCTGGTGATATTGATTGTTGCTATGCTGATGCTACAAAAGCTCATAATGAATTAGGCTTTAAATGCGAAAAGAACTTAGCTGACATGTGTAAAGACTCGTGGAATTTCCAAAAAAATATTAAGGATGATGGAGGGCAAAACTAATGCCAGAAGAAATTAAAGTTAATGAACAAAAAGATGAATCATTAGCTAATAGTAAAAAGATAGACTTATACATCAATAATAATGATAGCGTTGATGCAGGTGGTATTAGCATCATGAATGTTTTCTCATTCATGAAGCAACGTTTCCACATTTTCATTTTCATTATTATAATTACATTTATTTTAGGATTACTAATCCCAATTACAATGTATTTATTTAAAGATAAAGAAGATGAAGCAGTTGCAATCATCGGGCTAGATTATAATGGAGCTGAAAGTGGTCTTGCTCCTAATGGATCAGCTTTAGATATTTCTTATCTAAAATCTTCATACATCATTCAAAATGCTTTGAATAATGTAACTTTATCTAAAAATGTTAGTGTTGCTTTAATTCAATCAAACTTAACTATTACGGGTGTTTTAACTGATGAAACAAAGCAACAAAAAGAAGTGTTAGATACTCTAAAAGCTGATAAGAGTACAGAATATGCTAAACTTATCCAAAGTTATACTTTAAAATATCGTGCTCAATATATTGTTTCTTTAAGCAGTACATTTGTTAATGAAAACAAGAAATTCACATTATCTAGCACTGATACATCACATTTATTAACAGCTATTATTGATGCTTATAATAAATATTTTATTGAGACTTATCAAGATAAGTCTCTACCTAATAATTATATTGGGGCTATTGATAATAATACATTAGATTATTTAGATATTTTAGATGAGATTCAATCATCTCTATCTTATCTAGAAAATTATTGTAATACTAAATCTAGTAGTTATTCTTCATTTAGAGGAAAAGATGGCCTTACTTTTAGTGATTTAGCTAATACTATTCATACAATTAAAGATACAGATATTGATTATATTTATTCATATATTTATTTAAATAATGTATCTAAATATCCTGAAACTCAACTTACTAATTATCGTTATCAAAAAAGAGAAGCTAGCCTAGAATTAGTTGAAGTAAACACTTCAATTACTACAGTTAGTAATTCAATTGAACATTATAAAGCTGATAAAGTAGTAGTATCTAATCCTGATAGTGGTGTAGCTACAGAAGTAGAAGTTAATAGCGCATACTATAATGATTTAGTATTAGAATTATCTAACTTAAATGCTAGAAAATCTTCTTTAGAAGAAAGAATAGCAATTCTAGATAAAAGAATAGAAAGATTAGAAGGCCCAGCAGCAACCGAAGAACAAGTAGCTAAAGCAGCTACTTACATCGATAGCGCTTTAAATAATGCTAATAGTTTATATAATCTTGTAAATAATCATGCGGATGAATTATTTAAATCTAATTCATATCAAAACCAATATATGCACTATATTACAACATTTGAACAAGATTCAATTAGCAATCATTTAAAAATGTTTTTAATTGGTGCAGCTGCCGGATTATTTATTGGAGTTGCTATTTGGGTAGTTGATGCATTTGTATTAGAATTTAAAGATGCTAACAAAAGACAAAATGCTAAGGAGGTAAAATAATGAATAATAACAAAAAATCATTACTTATATCTTTATTGGTAATTGTTATAGCAGGCATTATTGGAATAGTTGGATCAGTAATTGATTTTAGTATAATAAATAAAACTTTATCATATTCATATGAAGTAATCCAATTTGATTATGATGGAGCTAGTGATGGGCTAGATCCAAATGGTGATTCATTTAATGCAGTAGATTTCTTAACTGATGAAGTAATAATGGATGGACTTGCTCGCCAAGGATTGCAAGATAAATATAATATTGATGATATTAGACATTGCATTTTAATGGAAAATGTTGTTCCTAAACAAATTGTTGAGGAAATAAATTCATTTGAATCATTAATTAATGATGAAGATTCAAGAGTTATTACATCTAGTGATTATCATTCAGTAAGATATCGATTTGTTTTATATCATGACATTGATAAAAAATTATCAAAGAATGATTTAAATAAATTATTAGATAATATTATTGATGCTTATTGTGATGCTTTTTATAATACATATAAAATTAATTATGATGTTACTAATTATAATGACTTATATGATATGGAAAGTTATGATTATATTTATCAATCAGCAGTATTTAGAAATAAAATTAGAATATTAAGTAATAATGCTAGAAGATTACATGCAAAACACGAAGATTTTAAAGTAAATGATAAATCATTTAATGATATTGCATTAAAATGCGATCAATTAATTAGTAGTGATATTTCTAGAATTAATAATATAATTATTCTAAATGCATTATCTAAAGATATTGATAGATTAAAAGATTATTATAATTATAAGATTGAAAACTTGAATTTTGAAAAGACTAAATATACATCTGATTTAAATAATATAAATGCTCAAGTAGCAGCTTATACTAAAAATCCAACAGTTTATGTTGGTACAGGTGAAAATGTTGTTAAGGTAGATGGAAACTCAAGTGCTACTTATGATAACTTACTTGCTAGACAAATTAGTATATCTAATATAATAGCTTCTATTACTAAAGAAATAAATGATTATCAAAGTATATTAGAAGATATTAATAATGCTACTGGAACTGATGCGGATAGATTGTTAGTAGAAAACTATATTACTAAATTATCTAATGATTATAATACATTAGAAGAATCATTTAATGGATTATTAGTTGAATATAATAATGAATATATATTTAATAATTCTATTTCAAGAGAAAAAATAGACTATCATTCTAATTCAATTATTTCTACATCATTCATTGTTAAATGCATTAAAGTATGTGCTCCTATAGTATTAGTAGCATTACTTGGAATTAGTATTTATTATTTAATTAGAGAAACTAAGAAAAATAAAGTAGTGATGGAGTAAGGATTTATTAGTGATGCGCCTTTATAAAGGCATAAAGGCGCATCATAATAATAAATTTATATAATTTATTATTAATCAATTGTTTAAATAACGATTTATTAATAATGAATTGTATAAAAGTTTTAAAGGAAATAAAAGTTGCGTAACATGATGCGCATGATTACTTATGGGGTTATTGCGATTTTTAACATTTTTAGAGTGAAAAAATTTACTATAAGAATAGTAAAAAAAATGGCAAAAAATATTTAAAAAAGTCTAAAAAATTATTGCTTTTGGCTGAATAGCCAAAATGGATAAAGCGTGTAGAGATTCGATTTAAACTGGTGCAAGCCGTATAACGTCGTGCGTTACATTTGTATCGTACCACGTTACATTTTGGACCTGTTTCAGCATGGTAAATCTGAATGAAGATGGGGATTAAAGATTTAAACAATTCAGTTTATCTCGAATTTGCAGGGTTTTTAGTACGCTCGACCGTTTAAATATTTCAGTTTGACGTTTATTTGATTTCAACACGATAGATCCTCATGAGAATTAATGTGTGGCGAATAACAAATAGGAAAGTGCTCATATGAAACTTTTGATATTAGGTGCCGGCGAATATGGGCAGTTGGTAAAAGAACTTGCAAGGAACAAATATACAACCATAGATTTCCTCGATGATAAATCCGAGGCGGCTATAGGAAAATTTGAAGATTATAGAAAACTTAAGGATAATTACTCAGATGCAGTAGTGGCTATAGGTAATAGCGAAGTCCTTATGGAGTGGCTTGGCAGATTGAAAGAGGCGGGCTACAACCTGCCGCTTTTATTATCTGAGAGGGCATTTGTTTCTCCGAGTGCTGTAATTGAGGAAGGCTGTATTATCGAACCAATGACGACGATTAACGCAAATGCCAAAGTTGAGAAAGGCTCTATAGTATCGTCTGGTGCTGTGGTCAATCACAACGCGATAGTCAAACAAGGTTGCCATATTGATTGCAATTCCGTGGTTGGGGCTGATGCAGTTGTTCCAGAGAAAATGAATTTGAATTATGGCCAAGTGATTACTAAAGTCACAAAACCAGAGAATTGGGAGTTCAGTGAATAATGAAGAAGAAACCGATATATTCGTTTTTTAAAAGATGCTTTGATATATTCTGCTCATTGCTTGCTATTATCATTTTAGCTTTGCCAATGCTGATAGTAGCGATAGCAATCAAAATAGACTCAAAAGGTCCGGTGTTTTTCAAACAAGACCGAATAGGCAAGAACAAAAGGATATTCAAAATACTTAAATTCCGTTCGATGTTTACTGACACGGATCCCAATGCACCAACCCATCAATTAGGAAATGCCACAAGTCATATTACTAAGGTTGGCGGTTTTATTAGAAAAACATCGATAGACGAGCTTCCTCAGTTATTCAACATCCTTTCTGGAAAGATGTCGTTTGTTGGCCCTAGACCCGCTCTTTGGAACCACCCTAACCGTCTAGTTCTAGCGACTGAAAAAAGCTAGGCACAGCCTTGCTTTTTCGAATTGGCGAATTTTTAAAAAATGAAAAATTTTTAAAAAATAGACAATTTTAAGCAGATTTTAAACTTTTTATCGTAAAATTAGGTGATACCTTTGGCGTTGAGATCAAGCGACTAAGTATACCTTTACCGTTGTAGTTTTAAAAATAATATTTTTATAGGGATTTCTTTGTTAAATCCCTCGTTTCATAGATGCAGACGTTTTTAAAAATAGTAATTTCATGAGATATAAAACTCATTTTAAATAAAATGAAAGGTTGTGTGATTCGTATGTTTTTCATTAATCGTATAGCATTAAATGTTTCTTCATTAGAGAGTGTTGATTTTTATAAATCACTTGGATTTGAAGAAAAAAAAGATGACAGAAAAGAAAATGAAGGAATAGTTTTATTAGAAGGTTATTCGCTATTACTTGAACTTCATATAATTAAAGATTTAAAAAAGAACACAAATGATTCTTATGGATTGAAGAATATTTGTATTAGAGTTGATAAATTAGAAAGCAATTATCAAGTAGATGAAGAAGGAAAGTTTAGAATCCTTCATGATCCTGATGGATTAGAAATATTTGTAAGAGAAATACCATATCCATCTCCAAGTGGCGATTGGAATTTTAGTGAATAAATAAAAAAGGAAAGCTGGTTGATCCATATGACTAAAAAAATGAACATCCCTTTTAGTCCTCCTGATATAAGTGATTTGGAAGTCGAAGAAGTATCCAAAGCGCTAAGATCTGGTTGGATTACAACAGGACCTAGAGTTAAACAATTAGAAAAACTATTAGCTGGATATGTTGGTGTTCCAACTGAAGCACCAAACTGTGTTTGTCTAAATTCTCAAACAGCTTGTGGGGAATTATCTCTAAGACTTTTAGGAATAGGTCCACAAGAGGGCGGAAGTGAATTAGATGAAGTTATTACTTGTGCTTACACATATACAGCTTCAGCATCTGTTGTTTGTCATATTGGTGCAAAATTAGTTTTAATTGATTGTCAAAAAGATAGTCTTGAAATGGATTATGATGCACTTGAAGTTGCAATCAATGAACACACAAAGGCAATCATTCCAATTGACATTGGTGGTGTTCCTTGTGATTATGATAGAATCTTCGAAATAGTAGAGAGGAAGAAAAACCTCTTTAAAGCCTCAAATAAGCTTCAAGAAGCGATTGGAAGGGTTGCAGTAGTAGAAGATGCCGCTCATGCTATTGGAGCGTCTTATAAAGGAAAAATGATAGGCTCTATAGCAGACTTCACAAACTTCAGTTTTCATGCTGTTAAAAACTTTACAACAGCTGAAGGTGGAGCTATGACTTGGAACCACATAGAAGGAATTGACGATGCTGAATTATATCATCAAGTTCAACTATATAGTCTTCATGGTCAATCAAAAGATGCTTTAAACAAAAATAAACCTGGAATGTGGGAATACGATATTGTAGGCACTTGGTACAAATGCAATATGACTGATGTTGTAGCTGCAATTGGATTAAAACAATTTGAACGATATCCAGGAATGCTTGCTAGAAGAAAAGAAATAATCAAGAAATATGATGAAGCATTTAAACCATTAGGAGTTCAAACACTTCCTCACTATACAAATGAGTATGCATCATCTGGTCATTTATATATTGCCCGTATTTTCAAGAAAGATGGTATTTTAGTATCTGATCAAGAAAGACGAGAAATAATAATAAAAATGGCTGAAGACGGAGTTTCATGTAATGTACATTACAAACCACTCCCAATGCATACAGCTTATAAAAACTTAGGATTTGATATTAAAAACTATCCTAATGCATTTAATCATTATGTTAACGAAGTTACATTACCACTTCACACATGTTTGACTGATGAAGAAATTGATTACATAATAGAAACTTTCACAAAGGTGTTGAAAGACTATGTTAATTAAAAAATGGGAGAAATTACCAAAAGAATTTCAAATTGATGAAGTAAGACCATATTGGGAGTATTTAAGAAAGAAGAATTTTAGTTTATTTTGGAAACGAGTATTTGATATATTTGCCTCTGGAATAATGCTATTGATTCTTTTACCGTTTTTCTTGATTCTCTCTCTAGCAATCATCATCGATAGCAGAGGTGGAGTTTTCTACAGACAAGAACGAGTAACTCAATATGGCAAACATTTTAGAATCTTTAAATTTAGAACAATGGTAAAAAATGCTGATAAGAAAGGAACTTTAGTTACTGTTGGCAATGATTCTAGAATAACAAGAGTTGGCAAGTTCATTAGAAAATTAAGACTAGATGAAGTAAGCCAACTAATAGATGTTTTTAGAGGAACAATGACATTTGTCTCAACTAGACCTGAAGTTCCTAAATACGTTGATAAATATCAACCAGAGTATTTAGCAACGCTATTACTTCCTGCTGGAGTTACATCTATGGCATCAATTAAATTTAAAGATGAAGATAAACTTCTAGAAGGAAAAGAAGATGTTGACAAGGTATATATTGAAGAAGTATTACCTAAAAAGATGGAATGGAATTTATCAGAAATCAAAAAGTGTGGTTTCTGGAGAGATATAAAAATAATGTTTATGACTGTATTTACAGTTTTGTTTAAAAAATGAATGGCAACGTGAGTTATTGAGGAAAAAATGAAAAAAATATTATTAGTATGTACTACCGATTCGATGATATGGAATTTTTTAATTCCACATATTAGAAAACTTGAAACGATGGGGTTTTTTGTAGAATGTGTTTGTTCAAAAACGGGTTTTTATTTTGACGAACTAATTAATAAATATAATCTTAAAGTTAATCTCATACCATTCTATCGTTCTCCTTTTAAAATAGGAAATATAAAGGCATATTCAATGCTCAAGAGTCTTATTAGAAAAATAAACCCTGACTTTATTTTTTGCCATGAACCAGTTGGTGGCGCACTTGCTAGATTAGCCGGAAAAAAAGAAAGAAAAAAAACAATTTACCTTGCACATGGATTCCATTTTTTCAAAAAAGCTCCATTAAAGCATTGGATTTTATATTTCACTTTTGAATATATTTTATCTTTTAAAACAGACGCTATTATCACGATTTGTTCAGAGGATTATGAAAATGCAAAAAAACTTCATTGTAGAAATGTTTATTGTATTCCGGGAATTGGAGTGAATTTTTCTCGCTTTTGTTTTCCAATATCTTCTTATGACAGAATAAAATCTAGAAGAAATCTTTCAATAGATGATGATACATATGTTATAGCTAGCGTAGGCGAATTATCAAAACGTAAAAATCATATGGTTATTTTAAAAGCTATTAAAGATTTGAAAGATATGAAAATTGTGTTATTGATTTGTGGTGAAGGTAGTGAAGAAGCACATTTAATAAAATTTTGTTCAAAGAATAATATAACGAATAAAGTTTTATTGCTTGGATTTAGAAAAGATGTTTCAAGCGTTTTAAGTGCCGCTGATTTGTTTGTTTTTCCATCTCTTTGGGAGGGCCTCGGTTTGGCAGGTATTGAAGCAATGTATATGGGATTGCCAATTATTGCTTCAAACAGGCAAGGAATAAAAGATTATGTTTTAAATGATGAGACTGGTTTTCTTTTTGAACCAAAAGATTATAAGGCATTACGTGACAAAATATGTTTTGCTTATAACAATAGAGATTATATGAAACGTATTGGTTCAAATGGACATGATTTTGTAAAAAAGTATAGCTTAGATAATAGTGTATCAAACCTTGAATCAATAATTAGTAAGGAAACAAATGTGTAAGGATGGTGAAAAAATGGATAGTAAATATTATTCGTTAGGTGATATTATTAAATCGTTGCCTAAAAAGAAAAATAGTAGAAGCTCACTTTGGGTAAAAATAATAGTTAGAAAAATATCATTTATATTTACGTATGTGTTTGTAAATTTGAGGGTATCTCCGTGGCTTGCTTCGGTTTTTTCTGCTATAATTGCTTTCATAGGTTCTGCTTTTTTATGTATAGATAATCAAATTTTTAGAATAGTAGGTGTTATATTAATACAACTGTGGCTTGTTTTTGATTGTGTTGATGGAAATATTGCTAGAGTGACAAAAAAATGCTCGGAAATGGGTGATTTTATTGACACGTTAAGTGGATATGTTATTTCTGCATTTAGTCTACTTGGAATAGGAATCGCAGCATATCACACTACTTCTTTTGATCTTTTTAAAGAAAACTTTTACTTGATAGTTTTTGGCGCTCTTGGTTGTATTGGAAATATATTAGCGAGAGTTGTTCACCAAAACTATATGGTTACAATATTAAAACTAAACAACAACAATATTCATGCTTATAATCCTGATGAAGATGTAGAAAAAGATAAAGGCTTAGGTTATATTAGAAGTAGAATTGATAAGGAAATAGGAATATCAGGAATTTTTATGCCATTGTTGATTTTGGCTGCTATTTTTGGATATTATGATTTATTTGTTATTGCATATGGGACTTTTTTCTTTTTGTCATCTTTATTTATTCTATTTTATTATGCTATGAAAAGTAGAAAATAGTTTTTTAATTGGAGTGTCAATAAAATGAATTTGTTGTATATAAGCAGTTTTATGTTTAATCAAGATGGTGATTTCATTTATGGTTTACCATCATGTTCTGATGCTTTCTTTCAAAAGTATTTAGATGTTTTTGATAGAATTACCGTTATTGGGAATCCTTTTAAAAGTTATTTAGATAAGAATAATTTAGTTAAAATTCAAGATAAGAGAATAAATATTATTATAGTCCCTAATAATACTAGACCAAAAGATTTTAAAAATGATAGACTGATAAAAAAAGTTTTAAATTTTGAAATAAATAAAGCGGAAGCAATATTAATTAAGCCCGCATCTAGAAAGGGAATGATGGCTATAAGCATTTCAAACCAGTTAAATAAACCATATATGATTGAAATGACTGGCGATTTAGCAAATGCATTACAAAAAAGCGATAGTTTGGTAAAAAAAATATATTCTCCAATTATTTATCATAAAATAAGAAAATCAATAAAAAAATGTGGATACGGATTGTACGTCAGTACTAATTATTTACAAAAAAGATATCCAATTAAAGGGATTCAGTGTGGCTGTTCTGACGTTGTTTTAGTTAACGATCCATCTTTTGATTTAAGTAAGAGAATAGAAAGAAATAAAAATATTTATTCCAATTTTTTAAAAGGTGAAATTATTAATATAGCATTGATTGGTTTTTATCAAGGAAAATTAAAAGGTGTAGATGTTGCGATTAAATCACTATCGAAACTACCCGAATTTTATCATCTATCTATTTTAGGAAATGGCACTGAAGAAAATAGAAAAAAATGGTTTAACTTTGCTAAAAAAAATGGTGTTAATCCAGTACGCGTTCATTTTCCGACTCCTCTGGCAAACACTTCTGAAGTATTAACTTGGCTTGATTCAATCGATTTTTTGGTTCACCCCACTTTAAGTGAAGGATTTGGAAGATGCGTTGCAGAGGCAATGTCAAGAGGTGTAGTTTGTTTTGCAACAAATATTTGCACGATGCCAGAGTTATTACCAACCAATTGTTTGCACAAGATTAGAAAGTATAAAGATTTGTCTCGCCTTATATTGATGTTTTCAAAAAACATTAATTTAATGAATGAAACGTCTATTATTAATTATAAGAAATCGAAAGATTATGAATTCTCTGTTTTAACCGAGAGAAGGAATAAATTTTTGAATTCATTTAAAAATTATTGTGAATCATTTAATTCTAAAGAGGAATAATATATGTTTTCAATTGTTTCTTATGCCATATTGATTATTTTTGCTATTTTCTCTTTCATTAAACCAAAGTATTCTTTTGTCTTTGTATTATTTATAGTCGCATTTGGTTCATTTTTCGATTATTATACATTTGAATATGCAAAATTTATTTCATTATTAATAATACTTGTTGCTATGTTGATTGATGCGGCTAGGAATGATGAGATTAATATGTACATAATTATTTTTGATTTAATTGTTGTAATGAAAGAATTAGTTTGTTTTGCTATTGGAATTTCAGATCTTAATCAACTAATAATGTCGATTTATGTGTACGCAATTATATTCTCAATTTGTTATTTTGGTTTTCGCAGTTTCAAGAGAAATAAAGTTGACATATTAAATGTCATGAAATGCTTTTTTATAATTTGTTTTTTAATACAATTATATAGAACGTTTTTTGACTATACTTTCTTTGGAGTTAAGCCATATGAGTTCGAAAGAATAGGCTCATTAGCTGACGCTTATGATTTTGGTGGTAGATACTTCAGACCATCTAGTCTTGAGTCCCCTATTGTGTATTCTGTGCAATGTGGCTTAATATTTGGGTTTATTTTGTTTAAAGAAGGAATAAATCGTAAATCTATTTTCTGGTTGCTTGCTATAATAATTAGTATAATTTTGACTAAATCTAGAACTGGTATGCTAATAGTAATTGCTTTAGTTTTAGTTTATTCAGTAATTACAAAGAAAATAATTTTCCCATTGTTTATAGTTTTTACTGGAGCAATCCTTTTATTTGCTTTGGGATATGGTAATACATTTATGTCTATTTTTGATTTTTCTAGTGAAACGTATGCACGTCGCATAACTAGTATTCAAAATACTATTTCCACCATAAAATCTTTTAATTTAGTTGATATATTATTTGGAAGAGGATACGGAATTGCTGGATATATACAAGATGATTTATCTGTTTCAGTTTATGCAGAGAACTTTTATTTAGCATTAATAGTTAATAGTGGCTTTTTATCATTTTGTTTATTTATACTATACTCTCTTATTTCAATAGCAAAGGGAATGAAAAGTAAAAATAGGATAATTTGGTTATTTATTGCAATATTAATGTCTAATTATTTTGCTATAAGTCTTCTTTGTTATTCTATTCAAATTTTCTTTTGGTTTTTTTCTTTTGAATTACTAAATTCGAAAAGAGAAAAAGAGAAAAATGCTAGATTTATAGCTAAAGTGAGGAGTTTTTCAAACTATGAAAATACTATTTGTGAGCTACGATAATAGAAATATGAATATTGGATCTTTTGAACGCTTTGATTATGTTGGAAATGACTGCGTTATGTTGCATTTACATACTGATATTAATGAAAAAGATATATTAGCTCGTTTTAAAAAAAAGCTACGTATAAGTAATAGATATTTTTATAGTAAAATGTTTAAAGAAAACGAATGTATTCTCGATAAGTTTTTTAAAGAAGAAAAACCAGATATATTGTATGTATATAGGGGAAGCCAGTTTTCGAGTGAAACAATTAAACGATATTCGAAAGAGTGCACTACAGTTTTACATCTTACCGATTCGATTCAAAGATATCAAGAATGGCTTTGTTGCGTAAAAGAGTATGATTATGTATTTACTTTTGAAAAAACAGATGTTGATTTTCTTAGAGAAAAAGGAATTAAATCTTTGTTTATTCCTGGGAGTTCAAATTGTTGTTCTTTTTATGATCTGCATATAAATAAAACAATAGACGTTTCATTTCTTGGCTCAATGTATAAAGAGAGAAGAATATTTCTTGAAAGACTTGCTATTGATTTAAAAAACTATAATCTTGTTTTTGTCGGAAAATATGCAAGTATTAAGAATCCTATAATATTTTTAAAATATATATTCAACAAGAGAATAAGAAAAGCTTTTGTAAATAAAAACATTAGTGCTAGCGAAGCAAATGTTTTATATAATAAAAGTCATATAGTTATTAATATGATTCATGAACAATCTAAATGTGGATGGAATGGTAAAATGATTGATATTATTTTTAGCGGTGCGTTTCAAATAGTTAATTCAAATTTATTAATAAAAGAGGAGTTTGGAAACAAGATAGTGTGTTTTAAAAACTACAATGATTTATTAGAAAAAATAAAATATTATTTGAAACATGAAAAAGAAGCTGATTCAATAAAAAAATCAGCTTATGAATATGCAATTAGTAGATTTGATGATAAAATATTATTTTCTAAAATTATTAATATTATTAAAGGAGATAATAGTCAATGAATACTAATAGTATTGATAAAAAAAGAAATATAGTGTGGAGTTTCTTGAAGCAGTATAGTTCGTATGCAATTAAGGTTCTAGTTCAAGTAATATTGGCTAGATTGTTACTACCATCAGATTTTGGTGTAATAGCAATTGTACTTGCAGTTATTTCCTTAGCCGAAACTATTTCTGCCAGTGGTTTGGGAACAGCTTTAATTCAAAAAAATGATGCAGAAATCAAAGATTATGCAACTGTGTTAACCGCTTCACTTGTTTTCTCTAGTGTAATATACTTACTTCTTTTTTTGTTTGCACCATTAATCTCATCCTACTATGATAATCAAATACTTACGCCTATTTTGAGAGTTTATGGAATTGCTATTTTTATTCAATCTTATGCCTCTGTTCAAAGTGCTTTTGTTATAAAAAAGTTTAAATTTAAGCAAATTTTTTTGGCGACCTTATTTAGCACACTTATTTCTGGAACTATTTCAATAGTCCTTGCTATTAAAGGATTTGGATTATGGGCTCTTGTTGTTCAAGGATTATTATCTAGTATTTTCATTGTTATTTTATTACACATCTTAGTTCCTTGGGTTCCTCATATTGGTTTTGATAAGACGCGTTTTAAATCTTTGTTTTCTTTTTCATGGAAGGTTTTACTATCTTCACTCACTGGGAAAATTCTTGAAGAGTCTTATAATTTAACAATTGGAAAAATTTATGGTGAAGATGTTTTAGGATATTATAAGCAAGGTAATTCATATGCAGGAGCTGTTTTAGGGCAAGCAAGAAGTGCACTGGAATCTGTAATGTTTCCAATTTATACCTCATTGCAAAATGACTCTGATTCACTAAAATTAGAAATCAAGAAAATGACAAATTTATCTACGTTTATTGTTTTTCCAATGGCATTTGGATTAGCCGCAATTTCCAAAACTTTTATTTCAGTAATATTGACTGATAAATGGCTTCCATGTTTGCTATTTCTTCGTCTCGAGTGTATCTTTTATGGAACATTACCGATTGCATCTTCGCTTGGAAATGCAATGACGGCAATAGGAAGAAGTGATGTGAGTTTAAAAATTGAAATTACGAAGTTGGTATTGACTATTGTGTGTATCCTTTGTTTGCATAATGCATCTGTTGAATTGTTATGTATTGTAAGAGTAATTATTGCTTTAGCCGTTACTATATGTAGTAGTTTCATATCTGGAAAACTATTAAATTATGGATTTTTTGAATTGATAAAAGATATTTATAAGCCTTTTTTGTTTTCATTAATAATGGGAAGCAGTTGCTTTCTAGTGTCATTTCTAGATATCAATTATGTGCTTATTTTAATAATACAAGTACTTGCTGGTATTTTAATATATTTAGTATTGTCATTATTATTTATGAGAGATTCTCTTTTTGAAATTAAAAATATTTTTATTAAAAAGAAATATGAAGAACAGACAGAATCAATTGAGTAAATACATATTTATTAATAATGCTACTAATAATCAAATAATACTTTTACATGAAATGTTTCAATAATATATTATAACTTCAAAAAAATATAAGTTTTGTTTGTTGTAAGCATTATAAGTATTATTTTTGTTAATAACAGTAAATAATAGAATAATAAAGTGAAGGGAGATGCGATATATTTCATAAGATTTGAAATCTTATGTTTATATTAAATATGTTTAATTATGAAAGGTATAATATTAGCTGGTGGGAAAGGAACTAGACTTTATCCTATAACAAAAGCGGTATCTAAACAATTATTGCCAATTTTTGATAAACCGATGATTTATTATCCGATTTCAATTTTAATGTTGGCTTCCATAAAAGATATTTTGATTATTTCTAGCCCTGAAGCTATTGATAGTTATAAAACTCTTTTTGGTAATGGATCGCAATTAGGAATTAATATTGAATATGCCATTCAAAAAGAGGCGAGGGGGCTTGCTGATGCATTTATTATTGGAGAAAAGTTTATTTCTAACGACAGAGTTTGTCTAATTTTAGGAGATAATATTTTTTATGGGCCAAATATGACACAAATGCTCAAAGATGCGATGCTACATGAGGATGGTGCTGTTATTTTTGGCTATGCTGTAAAAAACCCAGTTGAATTTGGAGTGGTTGAATTTGACAAGAATGGTAATGTCTTATCGTTAGAGGAAAAACCAGAGCATCCTAAATCTGATTATGCTATTCCGGGGTTATATTTTTATGATAACAATGTAGTAACTATTGCAAAGAATGTTAAGCCTTCATCAAGGGGCGAAATTGAAATTACATCTATAAATGAGGAGTATTTAAAAAATAATAAACTTTACGTTTCTATAATGGGAAGAGGTATGACTTGGCTAGATACAGGAACGCCTTCTGGAATGATAAAAGCAAGTGAATTTGTTCAAACTATACAAGAAAGACAAGGTTTTTATATATCTTGCATAGAAGAAATTGCTTGGAGAAGAGGATTTATTGACACTGAGCAATTGTTAAAGCTTGGTATTGATTTAGAAAAAACAGATTACGGTCAATATCTTATTTCACTGGCAAAAGAGGGCAAAAAATAGAATGATGGAGATAATAAAGTATGAATAAAGTAATAGGATATACATCTGGAGTTTATGATATGTTTCATATAGGACATTTGAATATATTAAAAAAAGCGAAAGAGCAATGTGACTATTTAATTGTTGGCGTTTCTACAGATGAAGTCGTAGAAAATAATAAGAATAAAAAACCAATCATTCCTTTTGATCAAAGATCGTTAATTGTTGAAGCTATTAAATATGTTGATTTAGTTATTCCTCAAGATAGATATGATATTGAAGGTAAAATTGAAACTGTTATAAAATACAAAGTCAATAAATTGTTTGTTGGTTCTGATTGGAAAGGAACGCAAAAATGGAAAAAAATTGAAAGTGAGTTGTCGAAGATTGGATGTGAAGTTGTATATCTTCCACATACTGATGGAATAAGTAGTACAATTTTAAGAAATAAAATTGAGTCTGATTAAAAATTTTACTGAAAGGAGATAGAATTGGCATAAATTAATTCTATGTAATTTAAAATGAAAATTCAAGTATTAAAACCAAAATTTCATGTTGAAGAATGTCTAGATCAAGTTCGAGAATGTCTAGAAAAAGGTTGGACAGGTATGGGTTTCAAGACCGTTGAGTTTGAAGAAGCTTGGAAAAAATATACAGGTCATAAATTTGCGTATTATCTGAATTCAAATACAGTTGGATTACATTTAGCTGTAAAAATTTTAAAAATGAGTAATGGTTGGAATGATGGAGATGAAATTATATCAACACCAATTACATTTGTATCCACAAACCATGCTATTATGTATGAAAACTTGAAACCAATATTTGCTGATGTTGATGAGTATTTATGTTTAGATCCAGTAGATATGGAAAAGAAAATTAGTAAAAAAACTAAAGCTGTAATCTTTGTTGGTTATGGTGGAAGAGTCGGACAACTTGATAAAATTATAGCTATTTGTAAAAAGCATAATCTTAAACTAATTTTAGATGCAGCACATATGTCTGGAACTAAAGTGAATGGAGTATGTCCAGGAACTTGGGAGGGAATAGATGTTTCAGTCTATTCTTATCAAGCGGTTAAAAATTTAGCTACAGGAGATTCTGGATGTATTTGTTGGGCTGATGAAGCATCACATAATCTTACAAAGATGTTAGCATGGTGTGGTATTAATAAAGATACATATGCAAGAAGTAACAAAGGCACATATGCATGGAAATATGATGTTGATTATGTCGGATATAAATATAATGGAAATGCTATAATGGCTGCAATTGCATTAACACAATTGAAATATCTAGATGAAGAAAACGAAAGAAGAAGAGAAATCGTACAAATGTATAATGAGGGCTTCAAGAATAACTCACTTATTAAGATTATTCCTGCTCCATTTGCTGATGAATGTTCATATCATTTATATGAATTAGTTGTGCCTGACCGCGAGGCTCTTTTGGATTTTTTAAGTAGTAACGATATTAATTGCGGTGTTCATTATAGAGATAATACAGAATATAGTGTTTATAAATACGGAAATGGGACTTGTCCAAAAGCGCATGAAATTAGTCAACATTTAATTACGATGCCATTACATATGTGGCTTACTAATGATGAAGTTAGACTAATAATTCAAAAAGTAAATGAGTTTGTAAAATAAAATGAAGCATTATGATTTTAAGCAATTCGATGGTTTAGAATATGACGGTAATATATTATTTATGTCATGTAAATTGACAAATGTGAGCATCGAGGAAAATGTAAAAGTATATAGTGCGATAGTTAACGATTCAACAATTAAAGAATATGCTTCAATAGGTGATGATACGCACATTGGTTTTTCAGAGATAGGTGAAAAAACTGAAATTGCACGAAGATGCATTATTACAAATTCGAAAATAGGAGATGGATGCTTAATAGGTAAAGAAACAGTAATAAATAATTCGAATATAGGAAATTATTGTGCAATTTCATGGAATATCACTATTGGGGGAGGAAAACATCCTATGAACTCTTTGGCTATGGTGAATAGAAAATTCATTTTTGATAATGATAATTCTATCGTTGGTACTGATCCAATATTGCATACTCCTATTATTGTTGGAAATGATGTCTGGATAGGAGCAGGAGCTAGCATTATGACTGGTCTAACTATTGGAGATGGTGCTGTGATAGGAGCAAATGCCGTTGTTACAAAAGATGTTCCACCATATGCTGTAGTAGCAGGTGTTCCTGCCAAAATAATTAAATATCGTTTTTCCTCTAAAGTTATAGAAAAATTATTAGAAATTAAGTGGTGGACATATTCTAGAGATATATTAAAAAAATATCATGATTGTTTTATTGGCGATTTAACTGATGAAAAATTAAAAATTCTAGAGAATTTAGTAAAGGAAAAAGATGTTTAACGAAAAAGTAGGTAGAGCTATATCTTTTTTAAGAAAACGTGCTGGTCTAACTCAAATGGATCTTGCAATTAGACTCGGTGTTACAGATAAAGCTGTATCCAAATGGGAAAGAGGATTAGGTGTTCCTGATATATCAATTATTAGTAGACTATCTGTTATTTTAGATACTGATACTGATAGTTTGCTTGCCGGAGATGTAATAAACCATTCTAATAAGTGGGTTGGCTTACTTATTTTGAATGGAAATGTTCCAGTTAGTGAAAAAATAATTGATAAACCTTTGATATATTTTATGATGAGTTATTTTCTTCTTGTCGGAATACGTATAATAAATGTTTGCTGTAATGATAAAGACAAAGAATATATTGAAAGCAATAGTGCATTATGGGATACTTTAGGAATTTGTATATCATTCAATAAATTGGTTGAATTCGAAAATAATAACAATCATAATGCAATGATTGTTATTGGGAATATATTCGTATATGGAGTTGATTTAACCAAATTTTTGAAGAAAGGAATGGCATATGATGATAGGCCTATTGTATTATCTCTTCCTAAAAGAATAGACAGCGGAAAAGTAGTTCATTTTAATGATAACATGAGAATAATTGATGTCGAAAACGACGAAGTTCTAAATACACAGTATGATTATTATGAACTTCCAATTTTCTTTGTTCCTCAAAGATATTTAAAAAGCGTTCTACAAAGTGTAGGTTTTATTTCGGGAAATTCAAATGTAACTTTTTTTACTAGTTGTCTCGATAGAGGTTTTGTTGAATTATACGCAAATAATTATGAAGAATTGGAAGAATTAAAATCCTTTGTTAACATTGTTCAGAAAGCATGTGGAATGCAAATATACTGTATTGAAGAAATTGCTTGGAGAAGAGGATTTATAGACATGAATACATTGAAAAAACTAGGAGTGAATCAGAACGATTCTATTTATGGTAGATATATTTTACGTCTTGTATCAGATAACAAAGAAAAGTAAACGATTAGTCGACTTTTATGTGTAGTTTTTAACTTTTAAAAATGATATAATGATATTGCATTTGAGGGTGCGCCAGTTCGGTTCATTCAACATAGTCGGTGGGATTCCGACCTAGAAAGAGTTAGCGCCTCATCTAGTACCGAGACCTTGAAGCCAAAATCGTGAGATTAGGTTTAAACGTAGGTTAGGGATACTATAAGCCTAAATGCGAAAGTGTGAAGCAATTCAGCCCCGTTATATATAAATAGTGGAAGCAGAGGTGGTCCTCAACACTGAATGCAATACCGGCTAAATCGTTAATGCAAGATATAGCGAGAGTTCCATCGGGGTCAATAAGAGCTAGGCGTGTAGATTAATGATGTTAAATGGATACCTGGGAGAACTTATATTCTCTAGAAATAGTAAGTCATATTCAAGAGCTTGAACCTCAAGATATGGTTATGGAATATAAGTAGTCGGAGCCAACATAGTACCTATGAAAGTAGTAATGATACCGGAGGGAAGGAAGGCCACCAACAATCGTTTCTTTATATGTAAACATTTGGTACACTGGAGGTACTTAACAAATGGAAAATGAACGTAAAGATATAAGAATATTAGCCAAGACCTATAAAAAGCTACAAACCTTAATGAATTACATAAACAAAGAAACGCTAATTCAACAATTTAGAAAGGAGAGTAGTAATAAAGCCAGTGGTATAGATAGTGTAACTAAGGAAGAATATGGGCTAAACCTTGAGGACAATATAGATGATTTACTTAAGAGAATGAAATCATTCTCATATAAGCCTCAACCAGTAAGAAGAACATATATTCCAAAAGCCAATGGCAAATTGAGACCGCTTGGCATACCAGCATTTGAAGATAAGCTAGTTCAAGGATGTATGGCCTATGTGTTAAATGAAATATATGAAACAAAGTTTCTAAATTGTTCTTATGGCTTTAGAGAAAACAGAAACTGTCATATGGCCATCGAAGAAATAAACAGTCACATAATGAAGAATAAAGTTAACTATATTCTAGATTGTGACATCAAAGGTTTCTTTGATAATGTTGACCACAAATGGATGATGGAATTTCTAAAGCATGATATTGAAGATAAGAACTTCTTAAGATATGTAGCTAGATTTCTTAAGAGCGGAATTATCGAAGATTTGAAATATTACGAAAGTGATAAAGGAACACCGCAAGGTGGACTAATATCACCGGTTTTAGCGAATGTCTATTTGCATTATGTATTAGATTTATGGTTTGAGTATATCAAAAAGAAATACAAAGGTGAAATGTATTTAATTAGATATGCCGACGATTTTGTGGTTCTATTTCAATACGAGAATGAGGCAAAAGATTTCTACAATAAACTAATAGAGAGATTAGCAAAATTCAATCTTGAAATAGCGACAGACAAAACAAGAATACTACCCTTTGGGAGATTTAAAGGAAATAAAGAAAAGTTTGATTTTCTAGGTTTCGAGTTTCACAACGGTAAAACAATTAGAGGTACGTATCGTACTCACATAATAACGAGTAGGAAGAAATTAAAACTTAAAAGGGCGATTACTAAATCTTGGATAAAAGAGCATATACACGACCCACTAGCTGAGTTATATAAAAGTATCAATCTAAGGTTAATAGGTCATTATAATTATTATGGTATAAGCGGTAATTTTGAAAGTTTAATTAAGTTTTACAAATATGTTAAATACACACTATACAAGTGGCTGAGTCGAAGAGACCAAAAAGGAAAGATGAATTATAATGATTTCCTGAGGATTTGGCAATACTATATAAGTGAGCCGAGTATTAAAGTTGATATATGGCATTGGCAAAAAGCGTAAAGATTGTTGGTGAAGAGCCGTATGCGGAAAATCTGCACGTACGGTTCTGTGAGGGGCAAGTAGACAGTTACTCACTCACATTTATATAAGAAGAAAGAGAGGTAATGTCGGGCCTTGTCTACTCGACTGAAAGTTGTTTTATGGAGCAAAAAAAAATATTAATACCCGGCGGTAAGGCTTCTGATTGGGCTCTAGTTAATGCAGCCCATAGACTAGGTTTTTATGTTATTACTTCAGGAACCGATACAAAGGCTCCTGCTCATAGATATGCTGATGAGTACGTGTGCTTAGATTACTCTAATAAAGAAGCTATGTTATCTTTGGCTAAAGAAAAAAGAATTGACTATATGTGTTCTTGTGCTAATGATTTTGGTATGATTTCGACCGCATATGTATGTGAAAAACTAGGACTTCCTGGTCATGATTCTTATGAAACTACTTTAACAATACATAATAAAGATAGATTTAAACCTTTAGCAAAGAGATTAGGATTACATACTCCTATATCAGAAATCTTTGATAATCGTGAAGAAGCTATTGAGTTTGCTAAAAAGCAAACCAAAGCTATTATTATTAAACCTGTTGATAATGTTGCAAGTATTGGTGTATCAAAACCAAAAACTAAAGAAGAAATTCCTGCTTGTATTGATTTAGCATTTTCTAAATCAAAGATTAAGAAAATCTTAATCGAACCATTCTGTGAAGGATTCTTTACAACAGTTACGTCATTCTTGATTGATCAAAAGGTTGTTGCATTCTTTGCTGATTCTGCTTTCTTCTATAAAGAAGGAGAAGTTATTGGTAATGAGTTCCCATCTAATCTAAGGACTACAGGTGGTTGTCAACCTGCGCCTTATATGGATGACTGGAGTCCTTATATTATTGAAGACTTTAATAAGATAGCAAGAGAATTACATTTATCTAATGGTAAATTCCATGCTGAATTGTTAGTTAATCCAAAAGATCATAGTGCTGTAATATTCGATGTTCATAGAAGATATTCAGGTTTTGCTGATCCATGGCCTGAATGGGATGATACAGTATCACTATTATGGGAAGACTGGGTTTTAAGAGCAGAGTGTGGATTTGATGTTTCTGATTTCCCTGTTGGAATAAAACAATCTAAGTATTTCCACAATCGTAATGTATATGCTCCAAAAAATGGACATCTTAAGAAAGTTGAATTTGATACATATTTAACTGCACACTTAGTTAGTCCAAGCAATGTTACATTGCCTGGTAATAAACTAGTGCTTGAAGATATCGATGTTAATGATCATCTCCATCAACCACTAATTAGTGTCAAACTTCGTTTTAATACAGTGAAGGAGATGGAATATATGTCAAATCCAGAAGTAGATGAGTTTTATAAACATATCACTTTTGTATATGATAAATAAACAAGTAATGGTAATAGGAGGTTATGATGAGAATTATTAAAAAGTTATTTGTTTTATTATTATTAGCTTTTGTTAGCGTTCTAGTTGCGTGTGGAAGCAAAGGCGAAGAATCTTTAAAGATCGGTTATTTTGGTAACTTACCAGAAGCTGGTGACTGTTTGGTTCAAAGAAATACTATTAAGTTGTTTGTTGAAAAATGGAACAAAGAAAAGACTTTTGGTGATGTAACTGTTGAGTATTATGAATATGATAATACAAACAATGGTGCTCAAGATACTGAAATGTCAATCAAGGCTGCTCAAAAACTTATCAATCAAGATCAAGTTGATATTATTATCTCTGCACAATTATCAAATATTATCCAAGCTACTGGACAATTAATTAATGATGCAGAAGTTATAGATATCGGTTTAGGTTTATCTGCAACATGGATGCAACAAGGTTGGGATTACGTTTATCGTACTGCTTTAAATAATGATTACCAAGTTCCTGGTATGACTGCTAAAATGAAAGAATTAAATCAAAATGATGTTGCTTTATTATATCAAAACACTGATAACTGTTTAACATTCAGAGATACTTTCAAAGCTGAAGCTGCTAAGTCAGGTTTAAACATCGTTGCTGATGAAATGCTACCAGCTGAAGGTGGTACTGGTATCACTGGCCAAGTAACTAAAGCTATCAATTCTAACCCTGATTGTATTTTTATCACTGCCATGGGTGGAAGCTTTGGTACAGTTGTTAAACAACTTCGTCAATCTGGTTACAAAGGTATGATTTACCTTGGACAACCATTAACTACTACAGAAGTTGATTCAATCGGTAGCGAAGAAGTTAACGGCGTTGCAATGTTCTCTCCATATATCGCCTATAACAGGGTAGAAGATTGTAAGAATGAATTTTGCAAAAACGTATTACAAGCATACTTTGACAAGTATGGTACATGTCCTCAAACTGATATGATTTACAAGATTTGGGATGCAATGTTATTAATCGAAAATGCTGTTAAAACTGCTAAATCTACAGATGCAAAAGAAATTCAAGCTGTTATTAAAACTTTGAAGTTCCAAGGATGTGCTGGAACTATGGACTTCACTCGTGGAAGCAATGAATGTTACTTTGGTGCTCAAGCATGGGTTTACACTGGCCAAGGCGTTGCCGGTGGTCCAACTCTATTAGAAGATTGGTTAAAAACTGACTTATCAAGCAAAGTAAAGATGACTAAATAATTTTAGTTCATTTAATTGTTGGTGGCATAAAATTATTAGGGATAAATAGCTTTCTGTTTATCCCTTAATTTTTGTGGGAGGTCGTATGGATTTTTTAAAATTAGTTTTACAACTTTTAATTCCCGGACTATGTTTAGGTTGTGTATATGGACTAAATGGTATTGGTTCAGCACTTTTATATAAAGGATCACATACTATTAATAACGCACAAGGCGCAATTGTTGGTCTCGGAGCTTTAATTGGATATTCTATCCAACAAGGCCTAAAGATTGGATTAATAGCATCAACTGCAATAGTTGTAGTTATCACTTTCTTTATTGGTGTCTTTCTTCAAGTTTTTATTATTAGTAGAGTCGAAAGAAGATCATCAATGTATGTTGTTATTGCAACCCTTGCTCTGAGTTTAATAATTAGTAGTATAAGTATGTTAACATTTGGTTCTTGGACTTTTGAATCTGCAACAATTATTATTCATGGTAGTAAATACTTACATATTAATTTCGTTAATGTTGATATTTTATGGTCTAACATTATCGCCATCATCATTTCATTTATTGCCATGATATCAATTCACTTGTTCTTAAACAGGACAAGTTTTGGTATGGCAATGAGATCTGCAGCGATGGATTCATTTGCGGCTGAGTCTTGTGGTGTAAGTGTAGTAAAGACAAGAGCTGTTACATGGGGAATCATGGCTGCCCTTGGTGCCTTAGGTGGTTGTTTGATGGGACCTTTATTTGGTATTAGTGCTGGAATTGGAATCGCAATGGGTAATAAAGGTAATACTGGTGCTGTATTAGGTGGTTATGGTAACATGTATGGAGCTATCATCGGCGGTCTAATCATCGGCATGGTTGAGACCATATTTGGTTATATCTATAGTCCTTACCAAAGTGCATTTACATATGCATTATTCCTTGTATTCTTATTATTGCTTCCTAAGGGAATTATGAATGAGAAAGCAATTGAGGAGGGATAATAAATGAAGAAGATTTTTAAAAACAAGAAAATTCGTAACATTATTATCATGGTTGTAACAATTGCTTTATTAATGGTTACACCAGTTATCTTCACTTCTTTTAGAAGTGGTAATTATTACCTTAATGTAATTAACTATGTATTTGTATATGCTATAGCTGCAACAGGACTAAATATTATGACTGGATATTCTGGTCAAATCAATCTAGGTGGTGCTGCATACTTCTCAGTTGGTGCTTATGGTACTGTTATATTATGCAATCTTGGTATTCCAACTATTTTTGCAGTACTACTAGCAATGCTAATAGTTGCGTTCTTTGGTTTCTTAACAGCAGTTCCTGCTGCTAAACTAAAATATCACTTCCTAGCTTTAGCCACAATGGCTGTTGGTGAGATTGTAAATAATATCTTAATAGTATCTCCAGGTGGAATTACAAACGATACACATGGTATGTTTGTAAAAGCATTAGATCTATTTGGACTTAAACTATCAAAAGACTCACAACTATATTATTTCTTATTAATATCGATGGTTTTGTGTTTGCTATTTACATTTGCATTCATCAAATCACATACTGGAAGAGCATGTATTGCAGCAAGAGATAGTGTTGACGCTGCTGGTGCTTTCGGTGTTGATGTTAAGAAATATAAGATTATTGCGACTGTAGTATCTTGTATCATGATTGGATTTGCTGGTTTTTTATTCGCATATCTTAATAGATATATCTCACCAGACACATTCGCTGCTGGTAAATCTACAATGTTTATGTCAATGACAATGCTTGGTGGATCAGGTACTTTATTTGGTCCATTACTTGGTACTATCTTAATTACTATCATTATGGAAGTATTAAGAGGTCTACCTGGTGCTGGTTTATATTTACAATTATCTTATGGACTTGTACTACTTGCAGTTATGATGTTTATGCCATTTGGTGTATCTGGATTAATCTCAAATATTAAGACAAAGAGAATAATTAAGAAAAAACGAATGGAAGAAATGGAGAAAAACAATGTTGGAAGTTAGTCATGCATTTTTAAACTTTAATGGATTGCAAGCTATAAATGATGTGTCTATTAAGGTAAATGATGGAACGATTACTGCTATGATTGGTCCTAATGGTGCTGGTAAAACAACACTTTTTAATATAATAGCGGGAGTTTATAAACCAGATAGTGGTGTGGTAACGTTAGATGGCGTTGATATAACTGGAAAAAAACCATTTGAAATATGCAATTATGGTATTACTAGAACCTATCAAGTAATCAAACTATTTACTGGAATGTCTGCTTTAGACAACGTATTGGTGGGCATGCACATAAATTATAAATTGAATTTTTTCCAAGATGTTTTTCATACAAAAAAGATGCGTCAATTGGAAAAAGAGACAAAAGAAAGAGCAATGGAACTATTAAGATTAGTTGGTTTAGAGGATTATGCAGGCGTTACAGCTAGTAGTTTATCATACGGCCAACAAAGATTATTGGAAATTGCTAGAGCTCTTGGCTCTAATCCTAAACTATTATTACTTGATGAACCAGCAGCAGGAATGAACCTTAAAGAGAAAAACGATTTATGTGATCGTTTACGTATTATAAAGAATATGGGAATTACAATACTAATTGTAGAACATGATATGAGTTTAGTTATGAATGTTGCAGAAGAAATCTTTGTAATAAATTCAGGAAAAAATCTTGCTTATGGAACTCCAGATGAGATAGCCAATAATAAAGATGTCATCGAAGCATATTTAGGAAGTGGTGATTAATAATGGAACACTATTTAGAAGTTAAGAATTTACATTATTATTATGGTCAAATACATGCTGTTAAAGGAATTGATTTATATCTTGACGAAGGTGAAATAGTAACTTTAATTGGATCAAATGGTGCTGGAAAATCAACAACTTTAAATACAATTGCTGGACTGACAAGATCGGTTGGAGTAAAAGGGGAAATTCTGTTTAATAATAAAAATATTGCAAAAAAAAGTGGAAATAAAATTTGCAAATTAGGAATTATGGCAGTAGTTGAAGGACGACATATATTCTCGCAATTATCTGTTGAGGAAAATTTATATATGGGTGCATATTCTAGGAAAGATAAAAGAAATGTAAAAAAGGATATAGATGAAGTATACGAATTGTTTCCTAGACTACTAGAAAGACGTAATCAAATGGGTGGAACATTATCTGGAGGCGAGCAACAAATGCTTGCAATCGCAAGAGCACTTGTTAATAAACCAAAAATTATACTACTTGATGAGCCTTCATTAGGACTTGCTCCGATAATTGTAGAACATATTTTTGAGATTATTAAAGAAATTAACACAAAGATGGGAACAACGATATTATTGGTTGAGCAAAACTCAAAAATAGCATTAAAAGTATCCTCTAGAGGTTATGTAATTCAAAATGGTGAAATCGTAATATCTGGTACAAGTGAAGAATTATTAAACAATGACAAAGGTCGTCATGCTTATTTAGGAATAGCAAATAAGGAAGAGTAAACCTTATTTGCTTTTTATAAAAAAGGAGAAACGATATGAAAATTATAAAAGAGAAAGAATTATATTCTTTTTGCTATGAATGCTTATTAAAGTACAATATGTCAGAAGAAGATTCTAAAACAGTTTCAATGTGTTTAGTTAAAACTGATAAATGGGGAATTAATACTCATGGCACTAAAAACTTATATGGCTATATAAATAAGAATATAGCAGGTGGCGTTTCATTTAAAGATCGCCCTGTAATTGAAAAAGAATATACATCAATGGCTCTAATTGATGCAAATAATACCTTAGGATATATACCAGCTACGATGGCTATGAACATTGCTTGCGATAAAGCTGAAAAAAGTGGAATAGCAATAGCTGTCGTTAAAAATAGTTGCCATTATGGAGCTGGAGCATTATATGCAAATATTGCATCTGATAGAGGAATGATTGGTATAGCAATAAGTAACGTTGATAAAAAAATGACAATACCTGGAGCAAGAGGAATGGTGATTGGTCATAATCCGTTTTCATTATCTGCTCCTGCAAATATATTGCCTTCTATTTTTTTAGATGCATCTTCTAGTAATGTTTCATCTTTGAAAGTATTAACTGCGAAAGCAAAAGGGACTGAAATCCCTAATAATTGGATTTGTGATAAAGATGGTATGCCAACAAATGATCCATCTAAATATCCTGATGAGGGAGCGTTGTTACCAATGGGAAACCATAAAGGTTATGGTATAGCATTATTTATAGATATTTTAACTGGTGTCATAGCATCTAGTTTAAATAGTATTTCTAATGATATTCCATCTTGGTGTTTTGATATTGAAGTACCCAATAAAGTGTCACACACTTTCATTGCAATAAATCCTAACTTATTATGTGAAAACTTTAAAGAAAGAATAGACGAATTGATTGAGAGCATTCATAGTTTTCCAAAAGCAAGCAACGTAGAAAAGATTTATGTGCCTGGAGAAATGGAATGGAACAAATATATGGCAACTGAAAATGGCAAAACTATTAATTTGCCAGATGATGTATTTGATGAGTTGGAGAAATTGAGTCGACTTGCTGGCGTTGACTTAAAGGTGTTATAAAATGAAAAAAGTATTATTTGTTAATGGTTCTTATAATGAGATTCCATTAATTGAAGCTGCGCACAAACTAGGATATTATGTCATCACCTCAGGAAATGATGAAAAAGGTGAGGGCCATAAGTATAGTGATGAATATGTGCCATGTGATTACTCTGATAAAGAATCAATATATAAATTAGCAAAAAAACTGCACGTAGACGGAATATGTTCATGTGGAAATGACTTTGGTGCATTATCAGCCGCATATGCTTCAGAGAAACTCAATTTAAATGGTCACGATTCTTATCATAATTGTAGATATTTTCATGAGAAGGATAAGTTTAAAGAGTTATGTGATACACTATGCATATCTACTCCAAGGAGCTATGTATTTACCGACTTTAGTTTCGGTGTTGTATTCTTAGAAAAAGCAATTTTTCCTCTTATAATTAAGCCGAATGATTTAGGCGGTGGAAAAGGAATATCTATTGTTAGTGATATTGAAAGCGGACTAATCGCTCTTGAAAAAGCATTTCAAGTTTCAAAAAGCAAAGTCGTTCTAATTGAAGAATATATAGATGGTCCTCAATTTGGATATACTTGTTTTATAAAAGATAAATCAATTGCTTTTGATTACTTATCTCAAGATTACTCATATCTAAATCCATTTATGGTATGGAGTGCAGTTGCAAATTTTCCAGATGAGTATTGCGAATTAAGAAGTATAATAAGACATGATGTGAAACTGCTGTCTCAATACTTGAATGTTTATGATGGATTCCTTACTATTCAATTAAAGGTGAAAGACAATAAGCCATATTACATTGAAACAATGAGAAGATGCTTGGGAAATATGCATTATATTTGTATTTCAAATGACTTCCATTTTGATGCATATGAATTATTTTTAGCAAATGAGTTGGGTTTAAACACAGATGATTATTTAGCAAAAGTAAAAGAGCAACAACAAGCAAGTGCTTTTATGGGTCTATATGCAAATTGCAATGGTAAGTACTTGGGATATGAGGTCGATGATAGGTATAAAAAACTATTGTTTTATAAATATGAAGTTGAAAAAAGAGGGTTTATAATAACTAATTACTTGTCTGAAAAAATAGGTATGATTTATTTATCATTTAACTCAAAAGAAGAACGTGATTCATTCATTTGTGATATGAAAAGTATAGTCTCTGTTGAAGTGGAGGAACAATGAAAAGTATTAAATTATTAGATTGCACTGTTAGAGATGGTGGATATTTAAATGATTGGAAATTTGGAGCAAGTGTCTTAACTGAAATAGTCCAAAGATTAATAAATGCCAATATTGATTATATTGAATTGGGGTTTATTGATGAGAGAAGATACTATGATGAAAATAGAAGTATTTTTCCAAACACTTCATCAATTAGTAGAACATATCAATTTATTAAAAAATCACCTCATACAAAACTTGTTGCAATGATTGACTATGGAACATGCGATATAAAAAATATAGACAAAAAAGAAAATACAATTCTAGATGGAATTAGAATAATTTTTAAAAAGGAAAAAATGGTTGAAGCAATCAATTATTGTAAAAAAGTAAAAGAGTTAGGATATGAAGTTTTTACGCAGTTAGTTTCTTCAACAACTTATAACAAAGACGATTTGAATCAATTAATCAGACTTGAAAACGAACTGAACCCATATTGTGTGAGTATTGTAGATACATATGGGCTAATGGATTTTAACGAAATATCAAATCTTTTAAATGAATTAAATAAAGGTCTTAATCATAATATTGCAATTGGGTTCCATGCACATAATAATCTATTGTTGGCGTTTTCTAATTCATGTGAGTTTTTAAGTCAAAATATTGAAAGAAATCTAATTGCCGATGGAACCATATTAGGAATGGGAAAGGGAGCTGGTAATTCTCCTATTGAATTACTTGCAAATTATTGCAATAATTACTTTGGGACTGACTATAATATTGATGAACTTCTTGAAGGCGGAGAAGCAAATATTATGAAATTGTTTGGAAGAAACAATTGGGGATACTCTTTAAAATTTTTGCTAGCAAGTATAAATCGTGTTCATCCAAATTATGTTAGCGACTATATATCTAAGAATGTATTATCTATAACTAATTTGAATCATTTGCTTAAAGAAATCGATGAAAGATATAAATTACTATATAGTAAAGATGAAAGCGAGAGAAAATATAGAAAGTATTGTGAAAAGTTTTTTAGTGATAGTGACGAAAAGGTTTTGTTATCGAAAGAAATAACTGGAAGAAAAGTTTTGCTAATTGGTCCAGGTGGATCAATAAATGGAGCAAAAGAGCGTATAGATTTATTTGTTCAAACCGAAAACCCAATTGTTATATCTATAAATTTCTTTCCAACAAGTTTTGAGACGAACTATTTATTCATAACTAATTCTAGAAGATTGGGCTACCTATCTAATGAATTTGAAAGAATATATGATAATGATGTAAAAGTAATTGGTACTACTAATTTAACTCCAATTTTTAGAAAATTTGATTATGTTTTTGATTATTCTAACTTGATTGATTCATCATCATTTGCTCGCGATAGTGCAATAATTATGATTTTAAAACTTTTGCAACAATGTAATTGTAAAAATGTTTATTTGGCTGGTTTCGATGGGTATGCATCTTCGTTTGAAGATGATTTCGTGAATTTAAGCAATGCATACGGCTGGAAAGAGCCATATACTGGCTTTCTTAATTCATATATTAGAAATCAAATTAAAGTGTTTAGAACTGAAATGAATGTCTCTTTTATAACAGCATCGTTGTTCGAGGAAGAAGATTAATTATGAAGTTAAGTGATTATGATTTGATATTATTTGATTTAGATGGCACCATATATAATGGACCAGAATTAATTGATGGTGCGAAAGAGACTATTGATTTTTTTAGAGCAAATAATAAATATATTGTGTTTGGTACAAATAATTCTTCAAAAACTAGGGTCCAAATAGCTGAAAAGTTAAATTCCCTGGGAATTAAATGTGAATACGATGAAGTGGTTACATCTGCTTTTTTAGCTTACAATTTGGCAAAAAAACTAAAATTAAGCGATGTTTATGTAGTTGGCTCAGATTCATTAATTAATAAGTTTTCTAATGGTGGTATTATGGTTAATCAAACCGAGTCTGCGTTGAATTTGGTTATTGGTTATGATATAATGATTACGTATGAAAAACTAACAACCGCATTTAGAATTGCAATGAATGCTCATACAATTATTTCATGCAATGAAGAAAGAAATTATCCATCAAATAATAATGAACTTTTTCCAAGTTGTGGTGGCATAGTAAAGGCAATAGAGTGGTGCGCTAATAGAAAAAGCGATTATGTTGTTGGAAAGCCTAACTCATTTATGATTGATTATTTGATTGATAAATATGGCATTAATAAAAAACGTATTCTAATTGTTGGCGATAGTACTGAGTTTGATGTTCAAATGGCTAAGGATTCTGGCACAGATTATATCTGTATCCATCAGGACAATTCAATGATCAACTATGTAAGAAAAATAAGTGATATTCCAAATCTATTTAAATAATCTAAACTAGTAATGGAGGAAAATTGCGACTTAATAATTCGCAAGATGATAATGCAATGAAAACTATTGGAAATTTTACAATAATTGAGACATCAATAAATGATGTTTATATTATTGAACCAAAAAAATATGGCGACAATCGTGGCTATTTTATGGAAATTTATAAAGAATCAGATTTTAATAAAGCAGGGCTTGATTATAAATTTATTCAAGACAATCAATCAAAATCTAAAAAAGGAGTATTAAGAGGATTACACTTTCAAAAAAACTTTCCTCAAGCAAAACTTGTAAGATGTATTGAAGGAGAAGTGTTTGATGTATGTGTTGATTTAAGAAAGAATAGTCCTACTTATGGTAAATGGGAAGGAGTAGTACTTTCTGCTGAAAAAGGGAATCAGTTTATGATTCCTAGAGGATTTGCACATGGTTTTTTGGTTTTATCTGAAACCGCTACATTTTGTTATAAATGTGATGAACTATATCATCCAGAAGATGAAGGCGGAGTTATGTGGAATGATCCTGAAGTTGGAATCAAGTGGCCATATGAAGGTGAGGTCCTATTATCCGAAAAAGATAAATTGTATAAATCATTAAAAGAAGCAAAGGTGGAATTTGACTTATGAAAACAATTCTAGTAACAGGTGGAGCAGGTTTTATTGGTAACTGCTTTTGTAAATTATTATTAAAAGAAAGACCTGAATGGAAAGTGGTTAATGTTGATTCATTAACATATGCTGCTAATCCATCTACTATAAAAGAAGAATTAAAGAATCCAAATTATGTTTTCTATAAGACTGATATTAGAGATAGAGAAGGTATATTTAATATATTTGAAAAAGAACATCCTAATATTGTAGTAAACTTTGCTGCTGAAAGTCATGTGGATAGATCTATTGAGAATCCAGGAATTTTCTTAGAAACTAATATTTTAGGAACACAAATATTAATGGATGCATGTAGAAAATATGGAATTGAAAGATTCCATCAAGTAGGTACTGATGAAGTATATGGTGATTTACCATTAGATAGGCCTGATCTATTCTTCCATGAAGATACACCTATTCATACATCTAGCCCATATAGCACATCTAAAGCTAGTGCTGATTTATTAGTATTAGCATATCATAGAACATATGAATTACCTGTAACTATTTCTAGATGTAGTAATAATTATGGTCCATATCAATTTCCTGAGAAACTTATACCTTTAATGATTAATAATGCTAATCATGATAAACCATTACCAGTATATGGTGAGGGATTAAATGTTAGAGATTGGTTGTATGTAGAAGACCACTGTCGCGGAATTCTCTCGGTACTTGAAAAAGGCAGAGTTGGTGAAATATATAATCTTGGTGGACATAATGAAAAAGCTAACATAGAAATAGTTAAGATTATATTGAAAGAATTAGGAAAGCCAGAGTCTTTAATTACATATGTTACTGATAGGAAAGGTCATGATCAAAGATATGCAATAGACCCAGCTAAAGCAATGGCTGAACTAGGATGGCAACCAACTATTATGTTTAAAGATGGTATTAAATTAACAATCAAATGGTATCAAGAACACAAAGATTGGCTAGATGAATGTACATCTGGTGAATATTTAAAGTATTATAAGAAAATGTACGGAGATCGATAGTAGGTTTTTACGTTGTTTAAAACTTTCATGTTTCATAATATGTTATTGTATTGATTATTATTGTAGATTTTTAGGAGATTTGTTATGACTTTAAAGTATTTCTTATATGGAAATGGAAGAAATTGTCTGAAATATATGCCAATGGCTAATAGACCGAGATATCTAAAATATGATTTATCTATTGGTAATAGCTATAATTTCAGTCCACAAAATCTCGCAACATACCACCAACTGATGTCTCATTATGGTAGTATGAAATTATATTACTATAATCATTATATTATGAACGATGAGCTTGTTATTCAAGTAGTTGTTATATAGTTTTGCCAACCAGTTGTGTTGGCTTTCTTTTTAAATAAAATCAACTTTTTGAGCGGACACCCCAAATCGTGCACCCTGCATAGCGTAAAATATAGCTGTAGGATAAGAAAAACGATTGTTTCTGGTACATAAAGTTGATTTTAAAATATTATATTTAGAGGTATGATTGATAATAATCCTTTTCTAATTCGATCCTACAAGAGGAGTGATACTATTAAATCTAAAATCTTGAAGGAAGGAGGAAAAGGGTTAATGAATCAAACAACATGTTTTTATTCTATTAATGTGAGTGAAAATCCATACACACATTTAAAAGAAATATCTACAGAAGTTCAAATTCCAGACTATAACTACAAACAAGGTCCGTTTGGAAATGATTTAAACTTAACTGTTAAAGTTTCAAAAAGAAAACATGAAATCAAGCAAGATGAATTACAATTAATCTTACTTGAAAGAAACGAAATAGAAAAGTTTGAAAAATTGAAAGATGGTCCAATTGTTTTACGAAACATACCTTGCGAATTAGTTATAGGTATTAACAAAACAACTGATGAAGATTACTATGCAGTTATTGTTAAATTTTCTGAAGAACATCAAAAGATGTATTTCTTATCAAATGCTAATGTTAAGTCTCTAAAACACAGAAACTTAAAATGTGAATTTGAAAGAAGAAAAGACATTATCATTGATGATGAAGAAGAAAAGGAAGATGAATAATGAAGGATATTATCGCGTTATTATCTAAAACTGCATCGTTACTAGCAACTGCAGTTTTATTTTTTTGCAAATTTTTAGGCACAATCCTAAAAAAGTTATGGAAATTCATTATTTTATTATTAACAACTATCTTTAGTTTCTTAATAATAAAGAAAACAAAAGAGGAGGATTAAAAAACAAATTACTAAAAAAATAAAAATCCTTCTAATATTAGTAATTTCATTATTTTTAAGTTTATTTATATTTACTGCTAATACTAGAGTTCATGCTGCAAGTACTAATGATTCATCAACGGTTTTATTAACTAAGAATGATAATGAAACAATGGATGAATACATTAGAAGAGAAATAGATCATCTAATTGATACTAACGGTTTACCATCCTGGCATAGAAACTATTATCATGATGAAGGATATCAAGCATTTTATTACAAAATGGTTCATATCGCATATAATGATTTAAGTGGTTACTATAGATGGAAATCATATTCAATGAATAATCTTTTAACTTATTCATCTTGGTATAAAAACAATGAAGATGATACTTGGGATTATATTATTAAAAATCTAGATATAGATCCTGAATACCTAGAACCAAATGAATATTTAGGATTATATTGGGATTCATATGCTTATGATAGTAAAGACAATGCTAATCTATATTTAATTTGGACAAGTAAATATTTACCAAGTGAATTTGTAAATATAATCCAAATAAAAGAATCAAATAAAGTATATAACCTATATGATTCTAAAAAAGATATGGATGATCTTAATTCTAATTGGTGGGAATCATCTTATTATCAATTCAAAGATTATGATCTAACTTTATGGATAACACCAATTGCAGGAATTGATAAAGGAAAATCATTTGGCTTGCCAATTAAGCAAACATATAATTTCCAAGGATTTACATTTGGTATTGATGATGCACAGTGGTTAGATGAAGTAGATCCAAATCATTATTTTGATGGTGAAGTAAAAAAAGAAATACAATTCGACTTAGGAACGACACCCAAAAACGATGGATCTAACATCATGAAACTTTGTACCCATGCATATGAATATATAACCGATATCGAAGCTCAAAGCTTTTATGATTTGGGTTTTGGTGGTTATATGCATATGGCTCATTTCAATTTATCAATTAATCCAGACAAGATTTATCGAGTAGACGTTAAATATACCATCACAAACGATAATAAGGATTGGTATCAGTTCTGGTTACCTGAAGATGAACATACAATACTCAAATCGTTATCACCTGATAAAGCGAGGGGAGGATTCTTAGGATTATTCAATTATCAAGGTTTTAAACAAGGAGATTTTTCTTCCGTTAATAATCCTGATAAAAAGTTTAAATATGAACTCTTGCTTGATTATGATGATATGGGGTGGTTATGGACAATATTTACTGGTCAAGAATATAAAGAATCAGATTACAAAAGAATAGCTGAATTTAAAATCTTAAGGATTAATTATCTTCTTGATGAAAAAGTATATGATGTAGCAATAAAAATGGATACTATCCAAGGTGAAACGTATAACATTTTATCGCCTAATTTAATTGAAGATGAATCAAGTACTCAGCATCAAATTAAGACATGGACTAATAATGTTGTAGAAACTGTAAAAGAAAAATATAACCAAAATAAAACAGTTATATTTATTGCTATTGGTGTTGTTGCTACAATAATACTTTTAATAATATTCTTAAAAATAAAATTATTTTTTAAAACTATGTTTGATTATTCAAACAATAACAGGAGAAGACCTCCTAAATAAAATATTACTAAAAAAGGAAAGGAATTTAAAAAGACTATAAAAAAACTATTTATTGGAACGTTTGCATTAATATTAGCCTTATTTAGCGCATTATTCTTATTATCTAGCCCAAAAGTAAATGCGGCAGAAGCAAATACTCAAGAATCATTTAGTGTTGTATCAATTGAAGGATTCAATGAAAATGCTAATAGAGTCTATAACTTTATGGGCGCAAAACTAGATTACACAACATCAATGGGAAGATTCTTCCTAAAACCTGCTGATGATCCAGCTAGTGTCACTACTCTAGTTTTACCAGCCTATGTTAATGGAAAGACAGTAGCTTATGCAAACTTTAATCTTTCAGGTTATACAAACCTAGATACATTAATCATGTTTGATAGTGGTTATTTCTGTAAAGATGTATTAAGCACTATGCATGTAACTAATTTGTATTTAGCAAATCATCTTGAAATTAATTCAGCACTATCAGGTTTAACAGCTGACAATGTTTACTATGTAGGTACATTTGATAATCCAAATTATTTATCTGGTCAAACAGTGGCTAATAGTTTGCTTGGATTAAACGCTAATCATTATTATTACTATGACTGGTCAAGCATTTATTTTGATGCCTATGCAGCAGATTTTCAAACTAACTATAACTTAACATTTGAAAAGAAACAAGCATCTGAATGTAGATACACTGAAGAATCATTCTATATAACACCAAACTACAGTGCTACTTATACTGAAGCAGGTGTTACTTATCTTAGATATACTGGTACTTCAGGATATCCATCATATACTCAAACAAGTGATTTTAA
>JAGCUR010000002.1 GCA_017962745.1 Bacilli bacterium
ATGAAAATTATAATAAAAATATTAATAGTTTTTGCATGTCTAATTTGTCCAGGAATACCTTATTTTGCTATGTTTATATATTTATTAATAAAACTATTTGAAGATAAGAAAAAGTTAAATGATTAATATATTGTAATAAGTGGTTCAGTTCCGTCCGTGGAAGCTAAATGTATCAATATAGGTTTTCTAGCCCCACCTTTTATGAGCATTTGTATCAATATAGCTTAACTAACACAGACTAGAAACCTAGACATTTTGTATTAATTTACAAAATGTCTTTTTTCTTTCAAAAAATAAGCAACTTTAAGTTGCAAGCAATAAAAAAAGATACCATTATATGATTATTTTTATTATAATGGTAGTAGAGAAATGGAGATAAAGATATGTCTTTAATAGATTCAATAGCAAATAAGTTTATCGAAAAGAAGATGGATGGTAAAACACCAGTAGTAATTGATAATACGATAGCTTCAATTAATATAATTAGGCAAAAGTTAGAAAAGACGCTATTTGTAATTAGCTTAATTACAACTGGTATATTCTTAGGCTTTTATGGCTATATGATTTATTCTAATATCGCAAGTGGCGGTATTGTGAGAATAATTGTGTATGCAGTATTAATGGCAATACTAATTGCATCCACTATCTTTGATATAATTTTATATCCGGGCAAGAAACAAAAAATGAATTTCTTAGATAAAAAGAAATTCAATTACGTAAAAAAGCATAAAAGAAATGTATTACTAATCACTAAAACTGCGGTTAAGGTGATATCAATTGGTTATGCTTTATATGAAATATTAGCAATTGATTCATCACCTGCAAAAGTAGTGATCCTAGCATTATCTGCTGCTGCATTCTTAATGCAAATAATAATTTATTTTGTTTCCGATTTAATTATTTTATATGGCAATTATTTAATGATGGGCTTAAATCTAGATTTAGAAGAAAGTGGTGCCTATATCTTAATTAATAAAGATGCTAGGGATATTATTAAAGCTAACCAAATGGTTAGAACCAAAGATGAAAACTTGATTATCGAAGACATTAAAAAGCAAGTAAGAGTAGATAAACAAGTAAGAATTAATGATACAAACATTAAAAAAGAAATGGCTCATAATGATTCTAATGAATAAGACTAATTTAGTCTTACTCTTTTTTTAATTATAACTTAATTTTATAATTGATTAATAATTTTGAATTGTTGTTTCAATTGACAAATAGCAGTTTTTAGTTTAAAATCTTTATGGATTTTTAAATAAATATCTATAGTTTTTGGAGGAAAAAGATATGAGCAAAATCAATTTAGAAAAGTACGGTATTTTAGGTGCAAAGGAGATTATCTATAATCCTTCTTATGAAGCATTATTCAAAGATGAAATGGATCCTAGCTTAACTGGCTATGATAAAGGCCAATTAACTGAACTTGATGCAGTTAACGTTATGACTGGTATTTATACAGGTCGTAGTCCTAAGGATAAATACATCGTTATGGATGCAAACTCAAAAGACACTGTTTGGTGGACTACTGAAGGTTATAAGAATGATAACCACCCAATGAGTGAAGAAGTTTGGGCACAAGTTAAAAAGTTAGCTCAAGAAGAATTATCAAATAAGAAATTATATGTAGTTGATGCATTCTGCGGTGCTAATAAAGACACTAGAATGGCTATCAGATTCATCATGGAAGTTGCTTGGCAAGCACATTTCGTAAGAAATATGTTTATTAAACCTACTCCTGAAGAAGAAGCTAATTTCGAACCTAACTTTATCATCTACACTGCTTCAAAAGCAAAAGTTGAAAACTATAAAGAATTAGGATTAAATTCAGAAACTTGCGTTGCATTTAATATTACTAGCCGTGAACAAGTTATTCTAAATACTTGGTATGGTGGTGAAATGAAGAAAGGTATGTTCTCAATGATGAACTACTATTTACCTCTTCAAGGAATCGCTGCTATGCACTGCTCTGCAAACACTGATATGAACGGTGAAAACACTGCTATTTTCTTTGGTTTAAGTGGAACTGGTAAGACTACTTTATCAACTGATCCAAAGAGATTATTAATCGGTGATGATGAACATGGTTGGGATGACAAAGGCGTATTCAACTTTGAAGGTGGATGCTACGCTAAAGTTATCAACCTTGATAAAGATTCAGAACCTGATATCTATAATGCAATTAAGAGAAACGCATTATTAGAAAACGTTACAGTTGATGAAAATGGTAAGATTGATTTTGCGGATAAGAGCGTTACTGAAAACACACGTGTTTCTTATCCAATCGATCACATTCAAAACATCGTTCGCCCAGTATCAAGTGCTCCAGCAGCTAAGAATGTTATCTTCTTATCAGCTGATGCCTTCGGAGTATTACCTCCAGTATCAATTTTAACTCCTGAACAAACTCAATATTATTTCTTAAGTGGATTCACTGCAAAACTTGCAGGTACTGAAAGAGGTATCACAGAACCTACTCCAACATTCTCTGCATGCTTCGGTCAAGCATTCCTTGAATTACACCCAACAAAATATGCTCAAGAATTAGTTAAGAGAATGAATATGAGCGGTGCTAAAGCATACTTAGTTAATACTGGTTGGAATGGAACTGGTAAGAGAATCTCTATTAAAGATACTCGTGGAATTATCGATGCTATCTTAAACGGTGATATTAATAATGCACCTACAAAGAAGATTCCATACTTCAACTTAGAAGTACCTACAGTATTAAACGGTGTAGCTACTGAAATCTTAGATCCACGCGATACTTATGCTAATCCACAAGATTGGGACGTAAAAGCTCAAGATTTAGCTGGTAGATTCGTTAAGAACTTCGTTAAATACGAATCAAATGCAGCTGGTAAAGCATTAGTAAAAGCTGGTCCACAACTTAAATAGTTTAATTAAAGTCATTCATTAATATGAATGACTTTTTTTATTGTATTTAAATTGACTATGTTTTTAGATTTGTTTAAAATGTAAGTGTAATGAAATTAATAATTAAGAGGAGGATGTTATGAAGTTTCGTTGTAAAGTTTGTGGACAAATAGTAGAAGTTAAGGAAGGCGAAAGATGCCCAATTTGTGGAGCAGATTTTTCTAAATTAGAACCAATCGCTGAAAATCCTAGTAATGAAGAATTAGTATGGGCTTGCAAACACGAAGTTGGTGTTGCTCAAGGTGTAGATCCATTCGTACTTGAAGGATGCCGTGATCATTTTAAAGGTGAATGCTCAGAAGTTGGTATGTATTTAGCAATGGCTAGAGTTGCTCTAAGAGAAGGATATCCAGGAGTTGCCTTATTATTTGAACAAATCGCTAAAGAAGAAGCAGAACATGCTGCTAAGTTTGCGGAATTATTAGGTGAAACTATTACCGATTCTACAAAAGCTAACCTAGAAAAGATGATTGCTGGTGAACACGGTGCTTGCAAATCTAAGCTTGATATCGCTAAGAGAGCTAAAGAATTAAATTATGATGCAATTCATGATGCAGTTCATGAAATGGCAAAAGACGAACAACGCCATGGTGCAAGTTTACTTGCTATGTATAATAGATTCTTTAAAGAAGAAAAATAAAAATATAGTCTACCCATCGGGTAGACTTTTTTTATTGGCGCAAGATTAAATTTATTGTATAATCTAGTTATGAAAAATTTATTTAAAGAATCGGTTTTAAAATTTAAGAAGATTAGTTATTTCCGTGACTTAGGCGGTATTCCAACTGCTGATGGAAAACATCTTAAAAAAGGTATCATTTATAAAACTAGTCATTTAGCTAATATCGATGAGGAGACTAAACAAAAATTAGCTGATGATTTAAAGATCAGTATGGATATCGACTTAAGAAGCCCATCAGAACTAGCTGATAAACCAGAACAAATGATTGAAGGAGTTACCTATAAACATATCCCAGTTTTAGGGGATGATGATAATCCAGCTGTTAATAAAGATACTCGCGATGAAGTTTTAGAAAATAATATGGCTGAAGAAGGTGGTAGCAGAGGCCATATTACGAGAATCTATCAAAAGATGGTTAGTAACTTAGAAGTATTAAAAAGATATAAAGAGTTTTTAAAAGAACTAATCAATAACTTTGGTAGACCAACGATGTATCACTGCACTCAAGGTAAAGATCGTACCGGTATCGCCACAATGCTTCTTTTATTAGTATTAGGTGTTGATAAAGAAATGATTATTGAAGATTACCTATACTATAATGTAGTTAATAGGCGCCTTAATAATTTATATACCTTTGGGGTAGCAGTTGGTTGCTTTTCTATTAAGAAAGCAAAAGGCTTAAGAAACTTACTAGTTACTAGGAGAGAATATTTAGAAGCAGCCTTTGGGGAAATTGATAGATTAGGTGGCATCAAAAACTATATTACTAATTATTTAGGATTAAGTAATGAAGATACAGATGCCCTAAAAGCGATATATTTAGAATAAGTCATAAGTATTTACTTATGACTTTTTTATGCAATTTTACTAAAGGTGTATAAAAACTTAATTTTGTATTGTTTAAAAATTAAATCAATATTATAATTTATATATAATAGGAGGAATTTTATGAAATATTATTTATTCAATTCATTAGCAAACAATGGTGTTAGGCCAGAGTTTTTAAAAGATTTAGAGGGTAAAGATGGTATTTGCCTAAAAGATGTAATCGGACTAGATTATTTAGAATTCTTTAAATCATTAAAAGAAGATGAAGAAGTGGTATTAGTTGGTGGTGACGGAACTATTAACTACCTTGTTAATGCGATTGGTGATTATAAAATTCAAAACAAATTATATTTAAGAGCAGCCGGAACTGGAAATGACTTTTTAAATGATATTAAGAAAGATCATGAAGGTGAAGAAGAAATATTATTAAATCCATACATTGAACATTTACCAACTGTTTATGTAAATGGTATGGAAAAGAAGTTCATCAATGGTATTGGATACGGAATTGATGGATATTGTTGCGAAGTAGCAGATCAAATTAAAGAAAAAGAACCTAACAAGAAAATTGATTATACAGGTATTGCTATTAAAGGTTTACTTTTCCACTTTAAACCAGTAACAGCAACAGTAACTGTAGATGGTGTAGAAGAAACATTTACTAAAGTATGGTTATCGCCTTCAATGAAAGGTAGATTTTATGGTGGTGGAATGATGGTTGCTCCTGCTCAAGATAGAATGGGTGATGTATTATCTAATGTCGTATATCGCGCTAGCAACAAGTTCCAAGCTTTAATTGTTTTCCCTAAGATTTTTAAAGGCGAACACGTTAAGAAAGTTAAGATGGTTAAGATTAGAACTGGTAAAGAAATTACTGTTAAGTTTGATCGTCCATGTGCATTACAAATCGATGGTGAAACAGTATTAGGTGTTAGCGAATATACAGTAAAGGCATAAGCTAATGATAAAAATAATCGTATTATTAGTATCATTAGTGCTAGGGATTCTAACTAGTTTGCTATTTGATTTTGCTAATCCATATGTTTATATACCAGTAGCATTTGGTTTCTTTGTAGCATACATAATACTTACTGTATCACTATTTTTCATTAGTGCTGTAATTATTGATTTACCGATTGATACTAAGAAGAAACCAGAAAAATATAATGGTAGGTACCAAAAGATCTTTTCTAGATACGTTAGATGTGCCTTATCGCTATTTGGTGTTAAATTAAAAGCAAAAGGAATCGAATTAGTTCCTAAAGATACTAACTTTTTATTAGTTGGTAATCATATATCTAATCTTGATCCCCTAGTAACTAATGTTTATTTTAAGGATTATCCATTTATTTTTGCTTCAAAAGAATCATTATTTAAAGTACCATTCTTTGGTAAGATGATTCACCAAATTGGTTATTTGAAGTTAAATAGAGAAGATGTAAGGAAAGATTTAAAAGAATTAGAAAGAGGCCTTACTTGGTTAAAAGATGGTGATTGCTCTTTAGCAGTCTATCCCGAAGGTACTAGAAACAAAACTGGTGAGACAACTTTACTTCCTTTCAAAGATACTTGCTTTAAATTTGCGAAGAATTTACAAAAACCAATTGTAGTTAGTGCAATTTATGGCACGAAAGAAGTTAATGATCATTTATTAACAAAAAGGCATGTTGTTCATTATGAAGTAATTCAAACTTTATATTATGAAGATTATAAAGATATGACTCCATCAGAAATATCAAGTGTTGTTTATGATATGATTGAACAAAGAGTTTTAGAATTACAAAGTAAATAATTGCATAATAAATAGATAGTAGTATAATTTATATGTAACCATTTAGAGGAGGACATTAATGGAAGAAAAGAAATTCTTAGGTATGCCTAAAAAAGTATGTTTAGGCTTAGGTTGGTTAACTTTAGTAATCGCAATAGTTGGCTTAGCAGTTGAGCATCAAAAAATGACAAAAGAAGAAAAACAACAATTTGTATCTGTATTTGTAGGTTATGTATTTGTAGCAATAGCAGTCACTATATTTTCTATAGTTGGCGCAATCGTAGCCGCTGCTGGTGCAGAAATTGGTTGGCTATTTAGTCTTTTGAACTTCTTAGCATGGGCAGTTATGTTAGTTTGCATGATCTTTGCATTTATTAACGAAGACTTCAAAGCTCCAGTATTTTATAACATTGCTGGTAAATTCGTAAAAGATGGCGAAGGCGCTAAAGAAGAAAAAGCAGAAGAACCTAAAGCTGAAGAAGCTCCTGCAGAAGAAGAAAAGAAAGAAGAATAATTATAGAAAGGACTTTTTAGTCCTTTTTATTTATGGCTCATTCAATAAAATCTTGAAAATGAACACCAATTAGTTTATAATCGTAATGGATAAAAATTATGAAAGGTTAATTTAGGTGAATTTTTATGGAAATGGTAAGTGCTATTGATTTAAGAGCTGGTATGGCATTTGAATATAATAATAGTATTTGGCTAGTACTTGAACAAGATTTTATGAAACCTGGTAAAGGTAATGCAGTTATGCGTGTTAAGATGAGAGATTTAAGAAGCGGCAGTATCGTTGCTACTACAATCAACCCTAACAACAAATACAAAAAGTGCATCATCGATAAGAAAGATATGTTATTCTCTTATGTAGATGGTGATACATATGTATTCATGGACAATGAAGACTACTCTACAATCGAACTTCCAGCAGATAGACTTGAATGGTATAAGAACTTCATCGTTGAAGGCGAAACTATTTGTCAAGTTATGATGTGCGAAGGCGAAGTATTAGGTATTCAAACTAAAGATGAAAAAGTTACTTTAGAAGTAACTCAAGCTGATCCAGCTGTTAGAGGTAACACATCACAAACTGCTAGAAAGAAAGTTACTTTACAAACAGGCCTAGTAATTGAAGCACCATTATTTATTGAAGAAGGCGATAAAGTAATCGTCTCTACAATCGATGGCAGTTATTCTTCAAGAGCATAATTGATAATTAATAGTAAATGAAAACCCATTTACTATTTTTTTATTAAGTAATCATATATTATTATGATATAATGGAATAAAGAGGCATATTATGAAAGAAATGAATTATTATACTGAATTACCTGAAGGCTATATTTGTGTAAAAACAATAGATGCGAAAGAAGATAAAAAATTTATGGTTGTAATGACAATTGTTAATTTTTTATTATTAGCAATCATATTTGCTTTAGGCACATTAATAATTCTAAAGACACATCCTGGGGAAAATATAGATATTAATCCACTTGTTTTGCTGATTGCTTGTGCAAGTATGTTTGCTTATATTATTCTTCATGAATTGACACATGGATTATTTTATAAGATATTTACACACGAAAAATTAACATTCGGTCTAACACTACTTGTGGCATTTTGTGGAGTGCCAAAGCTATATGTTAATAGAAAGACATCTTTAGTTACTACACTTGCTCCATTTGTTATTTTTAATATTATATATATTTGTTTAATGATATTTATTCCTGATATATTTACTAAATTAGTTATCTTATTTATGTTTGCTATGCATGTTGGTGGATGTGTAGGTGATTTATGGGTTACATATTATCTATTATTCAAATATCGAGATAAGAAGATGATAGTAAACGATACTGGTCCTAAACAAACTTTTTATATAGAGGAAAGTAACGATGGAAATCAAGTATCCTGATTTTACTAATTCGTTAGTTAATATTACTTCTTCAATTAAAAAACACTTTAGGCCCGATCTAAAACTAGAATATCCATCGATTAAACTAATTGATGATCTCATTAAAGACAAAAAGAAAGTAATATTAATATTGCTTGACGGCATGGGAGTAAACATTTTAAAAGGCAACTTAGATGAAGATTCATTCTTAAGAAGTCATTTAGTTGGGGAGGCTACTTCGGTCTTTCCTCCAACAACTGTTGCTGCTACCAATGCTATTTTAACAGGCATGTTACCTGGAGAAAATGGGTGGTTTGGCTGGCAACAATATTTTAAAGAGAATAATCATCATTATGTAATGTTCAAAAATATTGATTATTATACAGAAGATAAGCTAGATGCCGACGTAAAAAACAAATATGTAGTTAATCACCAATTTGGGATGGACTTAGGAATTAAATATAATGTCTTATTCCCAAGCGTTGCCGGTGGCAACTCGGAAGATTTTAGCGATGAAGTTGATAAAATCATCGATATCATTAAAGAAGACGCACCGTCCCTCACATATGCTTACTGGACTAACCCGGATGGGCTAATCCACGAATATGGTTGTTTTAATGAAGTAATTAAAGCTAACCTTTTAAAACTAAGCGCTGATCTTGAAAGACTAGAAGCAAAAATGGATAAAGACTCAATCGCTTTAGTAATTGCCGATCACGGCTTAATTGATGTAAGTCCGATCGATTTAGCATTTTATGATGATATCAAGAAATATTTTAGAGTCTTACCAAGCTTAGAAGGTAGATCGATGATCTTCTTTGTAAACGATAAAGAAGGCTTTAAAAAAGTATTTAATGATCGTTTTAGTAAATGGTTTGACTTGTATACAACTGATGAGTTTTTAGCTTTAGGCTTAGTTGGCAAAAAGACTGATAAGATATTACCATTTATGGGAGACTATATTGCTCTAGCTAAAGATAAATATTATTTTATGTATGATGGAAACTTGGATGCAACCGAGATGAAGGGCCATCATGCCGGAATTACAAAAGATGAAATGATGATACCAATAATTAAAATAGGAGGAAAACAATGATTATTACTATTGGAAGAGAATTTGGAAGCGGTGGAAGAGAATTAGGTAAAAGACTAGCAGAAGCATTAGGTATTGCTTACTTTGATAAAGAGATTGTAGCAGAAGTGGCTAAGAATACATCTTTGGCTTTTGACTATGTGCAAAATATCATTGAACAAAGACCAATTGTTTATTATCCAATTTCAATTGGACATTCTTTTGAAGATTATAATAATTATGTAGCAAGAGAATATTATTCAGTTCATTCTGAACAAGATAAAGTGATTAAAGAAATAGCATCTAAATCTGACTGTGTAATTGTTGGTAGATGTGCAGATTATATTTTAAGAGATTTACATCCTTATAAAATATTCGTTTACTCTAGCATGGAAGCAAAGATTAAAAGATGTAAAGAAAAAGGGGAAGTTGATACTAGCCTAACAGATAAAAAGATTATTAAATCAATTAAACAAATCGACCGTCAAAGAGGCGAATATTATGAATTCTATACAGGTATGCGCTGGGGCGATAAAGAAAATTATGATTTGATGATTAATACATCAAATGCTTCAATTAAAGAAATTGCTTTAGGCTTAGCCGAAGTTATTAGACAAGCTACTAATAATAAATAATAAGACTTAATACATACATTTTAATAAGCAATTAAAAGAGATTCAATGTGCCTGATGGAATAAAGAATGGTTTGAAGTATTATATGCTCAAGACATCAAACGCATCTATAGTGTCAAAATTGGGAAAACCAGCTGAATTGTAAATAACATATTAGATTGGTGGTTGTAATGGAAAGTGTTTTATTGTTGATTCTACAATTTTTATTAATTTTGGGTACTTTGCTTGTTCATAAGGAAGTATATGTCGTAAGATTTAATAATATATTTGCTTGCTATATGCTAATAGAGATAGTTTCTCAAACTGCATGCATCATTACTAGCATAATATTACTGTTTTATTACGAAAATATTGTTATTTTTGTTTTTTTTGGTCAACTATTATTAGCGTGTCTTATTGAGACCATATTCGAAATAATATCTGCAAAAAAATCCTATTCTCGATTGAAAATGATAATAATTATGGATGAACTATTAGATATGGAGCCTAAAAGCATTAAAAGACATATTTTAGAAAAGTATGGTTTTGTTTATAATGATAAAGAGATTGTAAAGGCAGTGAGGCGCTTATATAGTACTAAAGGACGAAAAAAATGGTTAAAATAAAAGAAAAACTCGGATTCTTTTTAGGTGGATCTATTGGAAGACTTGCCATTGAAACGAGATATATTGAGTTAACAGATGATTTATTAACTGCAAAATTTTTTATTGGTGAAACGGAAAGCGGATGGACAATCGATCCTGGGTTTGGAGTTGTAGATTTTGGAGTAAGCATAAAATTTGCCCAAATATTTGATGATTTGTGGGCATGGCTTAACGGGGGAAGATAATGTGGCATGAATCAGAAAACACATATAACATAAGGACACTATTTCAAAAGAATAAATGCCCTATTTGCGGAAGAAAATTAAAAAGATTTCAAAAAAAGTTTCCATTCACAGATGAAGAAAAAGCAAGACGATGGAAGAAGTATCATTATGTTTTATCAAAAATAAGCGAGCCAAAAATTAATGGGTATTATAGTTATACATACTATAAGTGCCTAAACTGTGCCTACGAAAACACGGCTGAAAATCAATTGCTTATTAGGAAAATTCAGATTAAAAGGGGAATGGATATTCTATCGCATGATGATTTAAAACAATTGTTATTAAGGAGCGACAATGAAAATTGAATACTTAATGCTAGTAGTGGCAACTATCATGATTGCTTTGCCATTTCTTAGAATGTATAATATGAAAAATAGTTCATTTATCATTTTTGTTGGAGCAATTCTTGATTGTGCTGTATTTGTTTTTATTAAAAACATAGCGAAAGTAGAATATAAAGTATTAGTATTAATACTTTATTCAGCTTTAAGATTTATAATATATTTTCTCATTGTGTTTGCTGCTAAGAAAAAATACTTATTAGTTTTGCACAACGAAATATTAGAAATGGATTATACTAATTTAACCATATTTGAAATTAGGAAAAAACTAAAAGAAAAAGGCATAAATTCATATGAAAAAGATATATATGCAATTGTTGAAGATTTACATAGAAATAATGTTATAGATTAAATTAATTAATAGTATTTATATATAGACTATCATATGACTATGGATATGGTAAGAATGGGTCTAAAATGATTAATATCATCTAAGTGCTTAAAAATATGAAAGTAGCGTTAACTTATGTTAACGCTTTTATTAAGCAGGGTCCTTGCTATTAAAATATTAATAAAGTATAATGATATAAGTATATAGAGGTGAAAATATGTTATTTGGTAAGCATGTTAACAAATTCTATATAAAATACGGGCTATTCTTCTTAATAGGAATAGCCGCTTTAGTCGTGGTCGACTATTTTCAATTAGAAATACCAAATGTAATTGGAAATATAATTGATGGCTTAGACCAAAAGACTATTACAACTGATAAATTAAAAGTATATATCTTACAACTACTTGGCATTGCTGGCATTATGTTTGCTGGTAGATTTGCTTGGAGACTTTGTATATTTGGTAATGGTATTAAGATTGAATGTGACTTGAGGAATGATTTATTTAATGCGATGGAAAAACAATCGCAAAAGTTCTTTGGGGAAAACAAAACTGGTGCTTTAATGGCATTATACACTAATGACCTTAACCAAATTAGACAATGCTTTGGTGGTGGAACAATTATGTTAGTTGACTCATTGTTCCTAGGTATCTTTACTTTGATTAGAATGTTCCAACTTAACTGGATGTTAACTATCATTTCTTTAGTGACAATCACAATTACTATTGTCTTTGCCCAATTCTTTGAAAAAAGAATTACCAAAGCAACTGATGCTAACTTTGAAGCATACGAAAGATTAAGTGATTTTGTCCAAGAAGATTTATCAGGAATTAGTGTAGTTAAAGCATTCACAAAAGAGAAATTACAAGTTAGAAGATTCCAAAAATATAATCAAGATAATGTAGATACATGCTTAAACATGGTAAAAGAATCGGCGAGATTTGATGCAATTATCATGTCAGTTATTGATACTTTATTTATCCTAACAATCGTATATTCTGCAGTTTTAATATACCGTCATTCAATTGGGGAAGATATTGCCTTTACAATTGGTGATCTAACAAAATTCTTAGCTTACTTTGATACTTTAATTTGGCCAATCGATGCCTTTGGTAGATTATTCCAAATTAGAGGTAAAGGTAAAGCAAGTCTTGGTAGAATTACGAAGATTTTAGAGAATGAAATTGAAGTAAATGATAACTTAGTAACTGAAAAGACTAAAGATATCAAAGAATTAAAAGGCTTAATTGAATACAAAGGTTTAACATTTAATTATCCTGGTGTAAGTGAAGCATGTTTAAAAGATGTTAACTTTACTATTAACCCTGGTGAATTTGTTGGTATAATTGGGGCTACAGGATCTGGTAAGACTACCATTGTAGATTTACTCTTAAGAGTTTATAACGTAGAAGAAGGTAAAGTATTTATTGATGGCTATGACATCATGCAACTACCTTTAGCTACAGTTAGAGATAACATTGCTTATGTTCCTCAAGATAACTTCTTATTTAGCGATACAGTTGCTAACAATATCGCTTTTTCAGAAAATGAGGAAGTTGATAACGATAAAGTAGAAGCAACGGCAAAACTAGCTGATGTTTATAAAGATGTAGCAGCCTTTAATGATAAACTAAATACCGTTATGGGTGAAAGAGGTGTAACCGTATCTGGTGGGCAAAAGCAAAGAATATCAATTGCGAGAGCTCTTTATAAAGATGGTAATATTTTAGTCTTAGATGACTCATTAAGTGCGGTTGATACGGAAACGGAAAAAGCAATTATTCATAATTTACGAGAAAACCGCAAAGGTAAAACAACAATTATCATAGCTCATCGTATTTCTACTCTTCAACACTTAGATAAAATACTAGTAGTAGAAGATGGAACAGTAACCGGAATTGGTACTCACGAAGAGTTATTATTAACAAATAAAGCTTATGCTAATGAAGCAAGGCTTCAAGAGCTAGAAGCAGAGGTAGGTGAAAAGCGTGAACGATAATTACGATGCTAATTTCACCCGCCAAATGAAGTCTAGCGTATTACTTAAAAAGTTATTTAAGTATACGCGTGAGTATAGGCTAAAATATATTATCGCTTTACTATTAATGGTTGGTGTTGTAGGGGTTAACTTACTAATTCCATATATTCTTGGTAAGACTATTGACTTACTAAGTGAAGAGCCAGTCAACCTTAAGATGATAATTACTTTAGCTGTAGTTGGATTTGTATCTACTATTACTTTAGGTATCATGTACTATTTTGAAGCCATGATGCTAAGTAGAGTAGGAAATAGAATAGTATATAAGATTAGAGAAGAAGTAATAGTACACATTCAAAAATTCTCGCATTCACAATTCAATGAAGTACCAATTGGTAAACTAGTAACAAGAGTTACTAGTGATGTAACTACTTTATATGAATTATATACTAATATCTTAATAAGCTTACTTCGTAATATCTTTACAATTGCGGGAGTATTTGTAGCGATGTTTGTGCTTAACTGGAGGTTAGCACTTATCATGCTAGCAATCGTACCAGTAATTGCTTTATTTGCATTTATCTTCCAATACTTCTCACGTAAAGCACACCGTAAAGTTAGAGATAATGTTTCTAATATGAATGCTTTCTTAAGTGAAAATATTTCAGGTATTAAACTTACTCAAGTATTTAACGAAGAAAACAAAAAATATGGTGAATTCAAAAAGAACAATGGCAAATTACGTCGTAGCTTAGTCAATGAAATATTTGTATTTGGTATTTTTAGACCAAGTATTTATGTTTTATATGTAGTCTCTACAATCCTAGTGTTCTGGTTTGGTGGTAAGCTAGTCATGGGTCCACTTAATGATTATGTTGGTGGTACGATGACGGTTGGATTACTTTATTCATTCTACCAATACATTTGGAATTTCTTTGGACCAATCCAAGCTTTAGCTGATCAATATAACGAACTTCAATCATCTTATGCGGCAGCAGAAAAGATCTTTACAATACTAGATACTAAACTAGTTGTAGATGATGAACCTGATGCTATTGAGATGGAAATTAAAGGTGATATTGAATTTAAGGATGTATGGTTTAGCTATATTCCAGGTACATGGGTATTAAAAGGGGTATCATTCCATATTAAACCAGAAGAGACTATTGCTTTTGTTGGGGCAACAGGATCAGGAAAGACTACGATACTATCACTAATCGTTCGTAACTATGATATCCAAAAAGGACAAATTCTAATCGATGGTGTTGATATTAAACACATCAAGTTAGAATGCTTACGTAGTCAAGTTGGACAAATGTTACAGGATGTATTCTTATTCAGTGGTACAATTGAATCAAATATTTCGATGAATGATGAAAAGTTCTCACACGAAGAAGTTGTGGAAGCATCTACATTTGTTAATGCTAACAAATTCATCGATAAACTACCTAATGGTTATAGCGAAGAAGTAAGAGAGAGGGGTAATAACTTCTCACTTGGTCAAAGACAACTAATATCTTTTGCAAGAACTGTTGTTCATAAACCAAAAGTTATGATTCTAGATGAGGCAACGGCTAACATTGATACAGAAACCGAAGTGTTAATTCAAGATTCTTTAAAGAAGATTATGACACTTGGTACTGTAATTGTCGTAGCTCACCGCCTATCAACAATTCAACATGCTAATTGCATCTATGTATTTAAGCAAGGTGAAATAATTGAACAAGGCACTCATCAAGAACTACTTGCTAATAAAGGTAGATATTACGATTTATATCGTCTACAATTTGAAGAAGAATAAAAAAGGCTTGAGAAATCAAGCCTTTTGTTTATACACTTTCATCAAATAATGATTTATATTTCATATCTTTTAGTTTTTGATAACCACGATAGAAAGTAGAATAGTCGTTATAACCATATTTTCTAGCCGCTTCACCCTTCTTCATACCATTATTAATTGCTTTCATCGTCGCGATCGCTTTCTTCATCGCTACATAATTCATAATAGTAATACCAACTGTTTCTTTAAATTCGTTGCTTAAGAGTACTTTTGATACTTTACAATGCGCAGCTATTTCATCTAAATAAATTGTGTCTTGCAAATGCAAATTAATATATTTAATAGCATCATCAATTAAAGCAGACCCAATTTGCGGAGCATTGTTGGCATTATAACATAGCATTGCTATAATTTTTAATAATTCACTTCTCATTAAACTCTCTAAAACAATGCCTTCATATTTTTGGGCATAATCATCTAGATTAGAAATAAGTGGCCCTAGCTTTTGGCAATTGGTAAAGAAAGGTTCTTTAGTATTTAAATAATCATAAAGATCTTGGAAAAACTTAATAAAAGGAAAACGGATGACATATCTTTCGTATTCGTTAGATTTAACAATTACATGATGATACATTCCTGGAGCAATTAAAATGAAATCCCCCGATTCTAAATGTCTTGTTTTTTGCTCTACAGTAAAATATACATCACCCTTAACGAAATAAACTAATTCAAAAGTATCATGGACGTGACTTTGAGACATCACGCTTTTTTCGTTAACTAGTACATCTACATGATAATAAGATAAGCCATTATTAAAATTAAATATAAACATAATTAAATTATATACCCATTTATAACTTTTGCAATGTTTTTTTAAATTATTGTATAAAAAATATAATAATAGACAGATTAATAAATTGTGTAAATGACAATGATTTAGATAAATGATATAATCTAATAGTATTATATAAGTAATGGAGGTTAATTATGCTTATTTTATTTACAGATACAGATACTGATATCACTCCTGAGTTAGCGAAAGAGTTTGATTATCATCTAATATCTATGCCATACTCAATTGGCGATAAAACAATTTACCCTTATGTTGACTTTGATAAATTTGATGCTCATAGCTTTTATGATGGATTAAGAAGTGGAATCTTACCTACTACATCAGCACTAAATCCTGATGAATATGTTAAATACTTCGAACCATTCTTAGCTAATGGTGATGATATTTTATATGTTCATTTCTCTAAAAGAATGAGCGGTACATTTAATTCATTAAATTTAGCATTAAATGAATTAAAAGATAAATATCCAGAACGCCAAGTTTACCTAATCGATACTAAAGGTATTACAATTGGTAGTATAAATATCGTATTAGAAATCGGTGAATTATATAAAGCTGGTAAGTCAATTGAAGAAATTCAAAAATGGGCGGAAGTAGAAGTAGATAAATTCGCTGTATACTTCTTTGCTGATGACTTAAAGTTCTTCGCTAGAAGCGGCCGTGTTAGCGGTATTGCTGGCTTCATGGGAAATATCTTTGGCGTTAAACCAATCATCTACATGGGCTCTGATGGTATTATGACTAATATCGGCAAAGAAAAAGGTCGTAAGAATGCCGTTAATAGATTGGTTAAGTATGTAGAAGAACTAGGAGAAGATATTAAAGATCATCGTATCGTAGTTGCACATACTGATGCCCCTAAGATTGTAGAAGAACTTATATCATTATTAAAAGCAAAATTTGGCGATGACTTAAATATCTTAGTAATGGATGTTAATCCAACAGCAGGTAGCCACTGCGGACCTGATTCAGTTGGTATTAGTTTCCACGCTATTCATCGTTAAGAAAAAGGAACTACTTGTAGTTCCTTTTTATAATGCAAACATTAGCATAATACCTATTACTTTATAAATATGTTCTTCTTTGACGCCTTGAGCGATTAGATAAGTCTTAATGTTATATGATAGAGATTGGTTTTTATCTGATGTTACTTTATCAATATAATCTTTAATAGTCTTTGGCTGACGCGATCCATGAATATATCCAAAATTAGAAAACAAATAATCACGGTATAAGTCTTCTTTGCTAACACCTAGTAGGCCATTTACCAAAAATGCCACAACTCCAGTACGATCAGTTCCGATTGAGCAATGGAATAAAATAGGATAATTATCTTCATTTGCCAAGATTTCAAATAAAGCAGGTAATACTTCACGATTTAATTGTAAGTAGTTGCCACCTGATTTCATTGGAAATGAAATATAATTCACGCCATCAATGACTGAAGATGTGATACCACCTTGCTCGATATTACCATCACTATCTGGTTCTATATCTCTTAAATCAAGTTCTGTTTTAATTCCCAATTTCTTTAATTCTTCAATACCTTTTTGGCTAATTATTATTTCACCGGTATCATCTGCTGTTAGTTTCGATGATCTAATTAACATTCCTTGCTTAACTAATGAGCCACCAGCATCATATCCGCCGATGTCACGGACATTAGTTAAGCCATCAATATATAAGTTGCGTAAACCTTCGATTGTAGTGAAATCATCTTTAGCTTCCCCATTGACATCCCATTCATATGTTGTGTTACTAAATAAATTATAAACATCTAATTCATTAGTAGTAGTGGTATAAGTTAGGCTTTTAGAAGAACCTTTCACTTTAATAGTTATAGTGTATGAAGAAGCACTACCATCCCATTCTAAATGAATTGGTAGCGGGATACTTAATTCTTCATTACCTTTTGCATATAAAGTGGCATTTTCGGGGTCACCCGTTAAGTATTTAGTTTGTAACTCAGTATGAAAGTTTGCTTTTGTGGGGTCGACTTCAGTATGACCGCAGCCAACTGCAAAAGTAACTAATACTAAAAGAATCGTTAATAATAATTTCTTCATAATAATCCTCATTTCTATAATCTAATAACATTATATAATAAAAGAAGTATTTAATCAAAAAGATGTAACTACTAAGTAGTTACATCTTTTATTTTAATCTGCTAAAGAACCCATTGGATCCCAAGGTTTTAAGATTATCTTTTTACCATCTAGAGCTTTTAGTTCTTTATTATTTAAATACTTTTTATGAATTACTGCTTGATATACATATTTATCAAACCATTCATCACTCATCATATAATAACCAGCTTTAGCTCTATCTGTTCCCCATGAGTTTTCAATTTTCCACTTAGTTGGGGCATCATCAACTAGATTAACACCAGTGATGCACATAGCGTGATTCATTACGCTCATATGATAATTAAGCGCATCTTCTTTAGAATAACTGAAATCCATACCAAAAGCACTAGCAAAATCAAATAGATTTGGATCCCAAATACCATCTTCACGATTGCCCTCTTTTCCGCAGTCGCTACCGAACCAAACAATTTCGCCATCCTTTAGTTGGCTAATTACTAATTCTTTCATTCTATTAATTGGTAAGTTAAGGTGTGTAATCTCTTTACCACCGATTACATTACCAAGGTAGGCGATAGTGTAAGTCTTACCATATGGTTTATCTTGAGTTGGTGAATCAATAATACTTACATAGTTATCAATTTCACTACCGATAAACTTATCAAAGAATGAATTAGGTGTGAATACTTCATCGCGATGGTATTTGTTATCTTTATCCACATATTCAAAGGCGAATTCTTTAACTGGATTACCATAACAATCGCATAAGAAGTTATACATCTTTTCTAATAATTCATTTTTATATTTTTTAACTTCTTCAATACCAACTTCTTTATAATATTTTTGGGCTGTTGCGGCAAACTTTCTAATTTGAACATTGATGAACTGGTTCATAGCACCAGTATTAGAAGATGCAAATGTTTCAGGTAAGATGTTCTTGGGGCAAATACCATATTTCTTAACGATATTTACGAACATATCCCACTGTCCACCGTCTTGAATACCAAGGTTTAGAACATGTGATAGTACTCTTTCATCTGGGTCATGATCAATTAGGTCAATAATTGATTCTAATGCGTAGTTGAATTTTTCGTATTTATCGTAGAATGCGATATAGCTTTGGGAAATTTCGAATTCTTTGATATTAGCTTTTTTACCAATTATTTCTCTTAATACATTGCAAGCAGCAAAGATCCAGCATCTACCAGATGATTTTTGATTAGTTGCTTGCATGGTAGGGATATCAATAGAAAACTTGAAATCTACATCTTGGATATCATCTTTACTACTTACTACATCAGCTAGAGCAGTTTTAGATAATGCATGACGTAAAATGGTGTGGCTTTGATTTGAAGAATAGTTTTCTTCAAGTCTAGCTAAGTCTTCGCATGTAATAGGATTAGCATTTGTTAGTGTGTTTTCGAATTCTTTCATAATAATCACCTCTTTAACAAATTATACTCATTTAAATATAAGTATGCAAATAATATATTTATTAAAGAATGCAAATATTATATAATGAAATAGTAGGTAAAGTTATGAAAACATTAGAAACAAAAAGATTAATCTTAAGACCATTTAAAATAGAAGACCTAGATGACTTTTATGAATATGCGAAAGTCGAAGGCGTTGGGGAAAAAGCAGGGTGGAAACATCACACATCCATAACGGAATCTAATATCATCCTTCAAGAATTCATTTCTAAAGATGATGTTTATGCGATTGAGTATAAAGAAAACGGTAAAGTGATTGGCTCAGTTGGCTTGCATGTGATAAACAATAATCCGCTTGAAAGAGAACTAGGTTATGTATTATCAAAAGATTACCACAACCAGGGCGTAATGAGTGAAGCTACTAAAGAAGTTATTAGATATTGCTTTGAGGAATTAGGACTTGATAAGTTATGGTGTATGCATTTTGAGGAAAACTTAATCTCTAAACGCATCATTTTAAAGAATGGATTTAAGTTTAATCATATCTTTATGAAAGATATTGAAGCGTTAGACTATAAACGCTTTAAAGTATATGCATATTATATGGATAAAGACATCTACGCTAGCCGCTTAGATTGACAAAAATGGTTTTTTTTAGTATAATGTTATAAATTAATATCATATCAAACTATACTTAGTTTTGATTAATTAATCAGATATTAAGCATATCTGGTTTTTTTATGGAGGATCTCATGAAGTGGTTTAATCAATCAACTGAAGAAGTAATTAAGGAGTTAGAAACTACATCTGAAGGCTTAACAAGTAGTGAAGCGAACGCCAGATTAGAAAAGAATGGTAAAAACAAATTAGCAGAAGCTAAGAAGGTTAGTATCATTGCGCGTTTCTTTAAACAATTTGCTAACTTGATGATCATTGTACTACTTGCTGCTGCAGCAGTAAGTGCGGTAATTTCAATTATCGAACACGAATCATTCGTGGACGTATTTGTAATTTTATTCGTAGTTATCGTTAATGCCATTTTAGGTACAATTCAAGAAGCTAAAGCTGAAAAAGCTATTGATGCCTTAAAAGAAATGACAGCTGCCCAGTGCAAGGTAGTTCGTGATGGCAAGATGAGCTTTATTAGAAGTGAAGACTTAGTAGTTGGTGACTTAATTGTTTTAGAAGCAGGAGATGCAGTTCCAGCTGATGCGAGAATAATTGAAGCAGCATCACTAAAAGTTGAAGAAGCAGCTCTAACTGGTGAAAGTGTTCCGGAAGAAAAGCATGCTAGTGTGATTGACGCCGAAGAAGTTGCTTTAGGTGATAGACGCAATATGCTTTATATGGGTGGAACAGTAGTTTACGGTAGAGGTAAAGCAATCGTTACATCGGTTGGTATGGCTACTGAAATGGGTAAAATCGCTGGTATCTTAAGCGCTAGTGAAAATGAAGAAACACCATTACAAATTAAACTTAACCAATTAAGCAAAGTCTTAACATTTATGGTTTTAGGAATTTGCGTAATTATGTTTGTAGTAGGTATCATTAGAGCTGGTACAATCAATGCGGATGTAATTGTGGATACATTCATGGTAGCAATATCTCTAGCTGTAGCAGCTATTCCAGAAGGTCTAGCCGCAGTAGTTACCATTGTATTATCAATTGGTGTAACTAAGATGGCTAAACATAATGCCGTTATTAGAAGATTAACAGCAGTAGAAACATTAGGATGTACACAAATCATTTGTTCTGATAAGACTGGTACACTTACACAAAACAAGATGACTGTTGTAGATTATTATGGATATAACCAAGAACTACTTGCTAAAGGTATGGCATTATGTAGTGATGCGGAACTTGATGAAGCTAATGAAGCAGTTGGTGAACCTACTGAATGTGCACTAGTTAATTATGCTTATAAACTTGGTTTAAATAAACATGAATTAAAAGAAGCATTACCACGTGTTGGTGAAGCTCCATTCGATAGCTTACGTAAACTAATGTCTACAGTTCACGAAGCTAATGGTGAAGATTACAAATATATTCAATTTACTAAAGGTGCTTTAGAAGAAGTATTAAATATTTGTAAAGGATACCTTGATGAAGATGGTAGTGTTAAACCAATAACTCAAGAATTTAGAGCACAAGTTTTAAATAAGAATAAAGAAATGGCTGATAATGCCCTAAGAGTATTAGGCTTAGCTTATACTACTTATAAAGATAGCTTTGATAATGACAATTTAGAACATGATTTAATTTATGTTGGCTTTGTAGGGATGAAAGACCCAATCAGAGTTGAAGTTAAAGATGCGATTGCTAAATGTCAAATGGCTGGTATCAAAGTAATTATGATCACTGGTGACCATAAAGATACAGCTGTTGCTATTGCAAAAGAGTTGGGCATCATAACTGATGCAAGCCAGGCCATAGTTGGTGCTGAACTTGATAAGTATAGTGATGAAGAATTAATTGATTTAGTTGAAAAATATTCAGTTTATGTTCGTGTACAACCAGAACATAAAGTTAGAATTGTTCAAGCTTGGAAAGCTAAAGACAAAGTAACAGCGATGACTGGTGATGGTGTTAACGATGCTCCATCAATCAAGAGCGCTGATATCGGTGTTGGTATGGGTATTACTGGTACTGATGTTACTAAGAATGTAGCTGATATGATTTTAGCTGATGATAACTTCGCTACAATCGTTGCAGCTGTAGAAGAAGGAAGAAAGATTTACTCTAATATTCGTAAAGCTATCCAATTCTTACTATCAAGTAACTTAAGTGAAGTAATTGCAATCTTCTTTGCTACAATGTGTGGCTTTACAATTTTAAGTCCAGTCCAAATCTTATGGATTAACTTAATTACTGATAGCCTTCCTGCTCTAGCTTTAGGTATTGGTGAAGAAGAAAAAGATGCAATGAGCAAAGAACCTCGTCCTAAATCTGAAGGCTTATTTGCTAATGGTTTAGTAATCGATGTAATCGTTCATGGTTTCTTAGTAGCTTTAATTACAGTTGCTGCTTACTTAATTGGTAGTTATTTAGAAAATGGTGTATTTAGCTTACAACATAGTAACAATGGTATGACTATGGCATTTATCACTATGTCACTTACTGAAGTATTCCATGCCTTCAATATGCGTAGCCAAAATGGTAGTATCTTTACAATCAAGAAACAAAATATGCTTCTTTGGTTATCTGCATTAGTTGCTATTGCTTTAACTTTAATAGTAGTATACGTACCATTAATTAAAGTATTATTTGGCTTTGATAGCATTGCCTTTAGCGAATATTTAATTTGCTTCGGCTTAGGTTTATCAGTAATTGTGATAGTAGAAGCTATTAAATTAGTTAAAAGATTAGTAAAAAAAGCAAAATAAAACTTCAAAAGTAAAACCATTATTATGATATGATGGAGAAAAAGGAAGTGTAGTTATGAATATAATTATTAATGGAGCTGGAAAAATCGGAAGAGCTGTTGCGGAGCACTTATCAGGTGAGGGCCACAACATTACCGTCATTGATACTAACCCGAAAGTTATTGAAGAAGTTGTCAATGATTATGATGTTAGAGGTATCTTTGGTAATGGTGCTGTCTTAAGCGTTTTAAAAGAAGCTGATGCCGATAAAGCTGATTTATTAATATCAGTTACACCAAGCGATGAGTTAAACGTCATGAGTTGCTTAGTTGCTAAAAAGATGGGAACAAAGCAAACTATTGCTCGTGTTAGAACTCCCGACTATTCTCAACAAGTCTATATGATGAGAGAAGAGTTAGGCTTAAGCATGGCCGTTAATCCTGATTATGATGCTGCTTTAGAAATCAGTAGGATCTTACGTTTCCCAAGTGCCGTAAAAGTCGATTCATTCTCTAATGGTAAAGTAGACTTAGTTGAAATTAAACTTGATGAAAATTCACCATTAATTGGTAAGAGCTTGCTTGATATCCATGAAAGATATCAAATAAGAGTTCTAGTCTGTGCGGTTTGTAGAGGCGAAGACGTATTCATTCCAAAAGGTGATTTCGAACTTCAAGCAAAAGACGAAGTTTATATGACGGCTAGTCCAGCAGAAATAACTAAACTATTCAAAAAACTTAATATCTTAAAAGAGAAAACACGTAATGTAATGATCATTGGTGGTAGTAGAATTGCTTACTACTTAAGTGGTGAATTAGAAGAATTAGGTGTCAAAGTTAAGATCGTAGAACGCGATGCTTCTAGATGTGAATTCTTAAGCGGTAAAATCTCTAACGCTTTAATCATCAATGCGGATGGTACTGATCAAAAAAGTTTGATGGAAGAGGGTCTAGATAAGATGGATGCTCTAATCAGTCTTACTGGTTTTGATGAGGAAAATATCATCATTGCCATGAATGGTAAAGAAAAAGGCGTTGGCACAATTATCGCTAAAGTAAATAACACTAGTTATTCTAACATCTTAGATGCTGTTGGCATCGAAAGTGTCATCACACCTAAAGATATTACTACTAACCATATCATTAGATATGTTCGTGGTATGGAATCAAGCCAAGGTAGTGAATTTAGAACTTTATACCGCCTTGTAGATAACAAAGTAGAAGCATTAGAGTTCTATATTCCATTTGAAACTAATTATACAAGTATCCCACTTAAGGATTTAAAGACTAAAAACAATATGTTATTAGCTTGTATAATTCGTAATAACCAAGTTATTATCCCTAATGGTAATGATTCAATTCAACCATTTGATACAGTTATTATTGTTACCACAACACCAATTAAAGACGTAGAAGACATATTGAGGTAAATATGAACCATAAAATGATCTTCTATACATTAGGACAAATCCTAAAGTTAGAAGCAGCATTATTAGTTTTACCATTTGCTGTTTCACTGATTTATGGCGAATTTGAAATCTTAGCATTTGTTATTCCAATTGCCATATCAGTAGGACTTGGATTCTTACTAACGATTAAAAAACCAGCTACAACTAATTTCTATGCGAAAGATGGTTTTGTAATCGTTGGTTTATCTTGGATTGTCTTATCAGTTATTGGATGTTTACCTTTTATCATTAGCGGTGCCATTCCAAAATTCTTTGATGCTTTGTTTGAAACCATTTCTGGTTTCACAACAACCGGAGCAACAATTCTAGATGGTACACGTATTGAAGGTTTAACCCACGGCATGGCTTTTTGGCGTTGCTTTACTCACTGGATTGGTGGTATGGGTGTTCTAGTATTCGTATTAGCTATTTTACCGAATGCGGATGGAAAGTCGATTCACATCTTACGTGCGGAATCACCTGGTCCTCAAGTAGGTAAACTAGTTTCTAAAATTAGAATTACAGCTCGTATCTTATATTTAATTTATATTGCGATTACTGTTACTGAAATCATATTCTTAGTTTGTGGAGACATGAACTTGTTCGAAGCAATCGTTCATACTTTCTCTACAGCTGGTACTGGTGGTTTCTCTACAAAAGCTGATAGTATTGGTGCATTTAGTGCTTATTCGCAAGTAGTAATCGGTATCTTCATGCTACTATTTGGTATGAACTTCAACTTATTCTATTTGTTATTACTAGGTAATATTAAGTCAGTTCTTAAGAATGAAGAACTAAGATGGTATTTAGGTATCGCCATTACCGCTACAATCATCGTAACTTTCAATGTATTCTATGGATATGATAGAATTACACCAATTGGAGAAACAATTAGAAATGCATTCTTCTCGGTTTCTTCAATTATGACAACTACTGGATTCTGTACAGCTAACTTTGATTTATGGCCAACATTATCTAAATCAATATTGATTATCTTAATGTTTATTGGTTCAATGGCTGGATCAACTGGTGGTGGCTTAAAAGTAAGTAGAATTGTAATCCTATTTAAATCATTTAAGCGTGAAATCAAAAAACTACTCCACCCTAATATTGTGGAGCCGGTTAAAGTAGATGGTAAAGGAATCGATGATGGTGTTGTAAAAGCAGTTAATAGTTATTTTGTAGCAATAATAGTTATATTCTTACTAGCTTGCTTACTTATATCTATTGATGGATTTTCAATAGCAACTAACATTACCGCAGTTGCTGCTTGCTTAAATAACGTTGGACCAGGACTAGAGATGGTTGGACCAATTGGTAATTATAGTGCTTTCTCAATCTTTTCAAAGCTTGTCTTATCATTATCAATGCTAGTAGGTAGACTAGAAGTATATCCAATCTTAATGTTATTTAACCCACGTACATATCGTTCTTATTAGTATATATAATAAGAAAGAAAAAAAGCATATCATAACAATCGTTATGGTATGCTTTTTAATTATCTTTATTTAGAATAAATTGGATAAATTACTACGTTATCAGAAATAGCAGTATTTGCTAATGTCCAACCAACAAATGTATATCCTTCAATTTGTGGAGCAGTAGGCTCAACTGCATTAGTACCAGATCTAATTTCTTGGAATGAAATTGTAGATCCATCAAGTGCTTTGTATGTAACTGTTACAGTATTTGATTCTAAACTGATATTTTTCTTATAGTGTAACCACATATAAGTTATATCCGCATAATCAATTTTACCGTCTTTATCAATATCTGATAAAGCTTTTTGTTCGTTAGTTAATGTTCCACCATATACATAATTAGATATTACATCACAATCTAGTTCGTTTACAGCACCATCATAGTTTAGATCACCTAGTGCTGAGTAGAAGCAGTAGTATTCACCAATAATTGATCCATCGCTTGCTACTAATGCTAATTTGTATTTAGCACCATCATCGGCATCAGTCTTAGCGAAGGCATATGATTCAATTGTCTTATCAACTTCGCCAACTTTTTCATTGTTACGGAATATGTGAATTTTATCTACGCTTTCACCAACTAGTTCTGAATGCCAATTTAGGGTAATATTGCCATTATTAATACCAGCTTTGAAATTAGAAATTCTTCCGAAATATTCAAATGTATTAGCAACGAATGTTACATCTTTAGTAGTATCATCTACATAAGTAATTCTAGCTTTGATTTCTAATAATTTATTAGCTTCTAAGCCAGTTAATTTAAATGCGATTTGTTTATCTAGAGATGGTTTATAAGAACCTGCTAAAGTAGTACCACTATAGAAGTCTATTTGCTTAACGATTGAAGTCATACTTGAATCACCATAAGCAATACCTTCATTAGCACCTTTTAATTGAACATATTCTAAACTGTTTTCAACTTTTTCTTTTAGATCAGCTCTAGCTGTGAATGGTCTTTTCGCAATGATTTCATATGAATCATTAATCGAACCATTCCATGAATAAGTATAAATACATAATTTTTCTGGAGTTACTGTGAAATACATTGCACCAGTATCACCACTATTGCCTGATTTAGCAAAACGTACATTGTTTGCTCTTGCTCGTGAATCAGATGGGTCAAGCACTGTTAAGTTACCAGTAGAAGTAGAAATCATTGGAACTGTCATATATACAGTACCTTTAGATAAATCAGTTTGAACTGTATCATTATATAATTGTTTAGTTCTAACGTATTCGTGGTCATCTCCACACAAGAATAAGTCTACATTATATTTGTCACAGAACTTACTGTAATCTTCATATCCGCCCCAGTCAGTCCATTTAGTATCTTGAGATCTGAATACTGGGTTATGTTTGTATACAACACAATATTGGTATCTACCTTCATTCTTTCTTAGAACCTCATCAGCCCATTCAGCAGCAGCTTTAATTGTTGCTCCTCTTTGGTCATCGATACCAATGAATAATACGCTATTATATAAGAACCAGAAAGAACATAAATCATCACTGACACCATTTTGTGGGTTATTCCAAGTGTTAAGTTCCCAATCATGAACAGCTGATTGACCAGATTCGTATCCATTAAACGCAGTAGAAATCTTTTGTTCGTGGTTACCATTGATTTGTGCTAACATATAATTTCTTCTAACAGAAGAACGATTATATTCTTGCCAATCAGAATAACGGTCACCATATTTAATTGTATCACCAGTTGATAAAATTAAATCTAGACCACCGATTTCACTTGTAGCAGCTTCGGCGTTAGCAAGTAGTTTTTCTAAAACCGTAATCTTACCAGCTTCACTTGCGTCTGAGTGTAAGTCGCCATAGTTCATAAAGTTAAATGATCCACTAAAGCCAGCTGTCTTAAAGCGATATACATCACTTTCGTTTTCCCCAGATGTTAGTTTGTAAATATAAGTTGTATCAGGAGTAAGATTATCTAGTTGCATTTTATAAACATAAAATTTACCTAAACTAGAACTGTATGCTACAGTGTTTTCTTTACCAACTACAACTTTTGTTGTTTCATATGCGAATTCGGGATCTGATTCTACTGTATAGTGGAATATACATGCACTAAAAGTAGAGTGCCAATTGAAACGCATTGAAGTTGATGAGTCTTCGGCTGGATTTGTATAGATTAAATCAAACTTTTGGACGGCTGCATTTACTTTCAAAGTAAAGCACATCATGATAAGAATTGCCAAGATTGGCATCAATAATAAAAATTTCTTCCTCATTATTATTCACCTCTAATATTAATTATACTAATTAACTTGCCGTTTCTCAACATCATTCCCCAATTTTACATTATTATTTTTTATAAGGTTATAAAATATAACCTTGAAAAAGGGCTATATTTAGACTATAATGTCTAATAGAAACAGGAGAAGATTATGGTAAAAAGATTTTCAAAAATATTATTAGTTTTATTATTTGCAGTGCTTTGTATTTGTGTAAGTGGCTGCAATGATAATAAAGAAAAAATAAGATGGGCCGAAAAGATCAATGATCGCCACGATCGATATATGAGCGGTGATGTTAAGACACCATATGAATATGCAGATTTACTTGAAAAGCTAAATGGCGATTTTGGTAATTGTAATTATGGAACTGTTACTAACGTAGATATCCAAGCAGCAACTGGTATTTTATACTGGATTGATGGAGATTATTCAGAAGAAGAATTAGCTGATAGAATCAAAAATGGTAAGAAACTTAAAGGCTTAGCCGTGTCATTTGCGCTAGGTTTAGCAGTTGATGCCTATTATGGTGATTTAAAAGATTGGCTATAAGAAAATGATGCACTATTGTGCATCATTTTTTAATTTGTTTATAATATCTGGAAATGATGATTCATATACATTATCCATCATGTTATCTAAATCATCTAAGAAAAACATCATTTCTCCGCAGTTAATTCTGCCACCTGATAGTAAGAACTTTTTAATTCCTCGATATAGTGAAGTAGTTTCTGGGATCTCCTCAGGTTTAATATTCACGTTATGGAAGATGAAATTAAAGACGTTACCTTCTCCGGTTGCAGTAGGAACCGTGTACCCACATTTTTTAATACGTGAGATATTACCCTTGTTTTCATCAATTATATATTTTAGTTGTGGACTAAATAACCATGAAAACCCTCTAACGGCTACGAAGTTACGTTCTGGGTAATACTTCTTAAAAAATCTAATACCTTTGCGGATACTTGCTTGGAAGTTTTCAATCGTGTAGGGGTTTCTACTCGATACATGGAATTCTAAAAACCAATCATCTTTTTTAGGAAGTGGACTCCACTCATTTTTATCTAATCTAACAATATCTTTTAGTACTACCCCATATGGGTCAACGGGATTGCCATAATAATAATTATCATCTTCACTAAATGTAGTGGTGAAAGCATAATCATAAACCCCATTTACCCCATCTAACTGGCCGTCCTTACGAATGTTTTTATCTTCTTGCATTAAGATTAGTTTTTGACCAGCTTTATTGACAAAGCCGTGCCAAGCTATACTATTATCAAATGGCTCTAAGGTAAGGGTATCAATTGGAAATAGCTCCAAGTATGCTACAATCGTATCCCATCTAATTACTCCACCCGTACGCTTGTTACGCATCCAGCGGTGAATATGATGTGATAAGTCCCAAAACTGTGGCACTAGATATTTCTTTGGTATCTTTCTAGCTAATGCTTCCTCATAACGCCATTTGAATGGCGCAATAATTGTAAAGGTATGAAGAATATAGTCATCTAACGCATAGGAAGATACTTTAGAATAGATTTGATTAGCAGTAGAATAAAAAGCAATATAAGAGATGTATTTATAGTAGTAACAAGCTAGCTTTGCTTCGTAGTTAGAATTGATGTAATCTAAACAGTTATGAAGGTCGCTCTTTACATCATCTTCGATTTTTAAAATAGTGCAATCATATTCTAATTCTTCATGAGTCATGAAATCTTCAGGCTCATTTTTTAGATAATCAATAAATTCTTCATATTTATCAATATATTTTTTAGGAAGACTTTCTAGACCTAATAATTTTAATAAATATTCTTGATTTAAATCATTTAAGATTTTCATACATTGTCCTAAGTAGCGTGCCAAACTTATCGCTATTATATTCCCAATACATGATACCAGCCATATTATGTTCTTTGATGTAAGCACATTTTTCTTTAATGCTACGCGGATCATCATAAGTAACATAATGGTTTTTATTTAATATAATAAGCGGAGCGTGGGCATCTTCGTTCCATACGAATTTAACAGTTTTATCATTAACAACTTCTGATTCAATGCGCCAATAAGGATAATGTCCTTTAGGTGCATCATTTTTATCAAGAGTAAATACTTTACCGTAAGTAGCAGAACCCATTATAATCTTTTCATATGGCATACCAGCTTCATGGTACCAAGTGATAGCTTCATCTCCTGATACTTGCGGGTCATCTTTTTCTTTAAATAGGTTAGTATGATGGCGATATGCCCCATCAACTGAATGACCTAAATCATATGTCATAATGTTCAAATAATTAATTAGCGGCTCAATCTTCTTAATTTCAATATCAGTTACGCACTTAAAGCCAGCACCAACAGCAACTGTGATTAATAGACCTGGCTTAATGCTATCAAGGGCAGCACGGAGTTCAGATATGAAATAAGTGAAGTTAGGTGTATCATCTTGACTATAGGCAATGCCAGCAGCACCGCTATTAGGATATTCCCAGTCTAGGTCAATACCATCAATTTGATATTTCTTCACAAATTCGCTAATTGATTCCACAAATATTTTACGGTTTTCTTTAGTAGAGCATGCTTGGCTAAAGCCATCAGCACCCCAGCCACCGATTGATAAAACCACTTTGCGGTTTTCATTTTGTAAAGCAAGGATATCATCTAAATGGAATAAGCGCGATGTATCAATTGTGTGATCATCATTAACTTTCGCAAACGAATAGTTAACGATATCGACTTTGTCCATATTTTCTAAATTAAAAGGTAGCTCAGGAGAGCGATCGTAAATGTAAGCACAAACTAGTTTTTTCATATTTACCTCCAATATCTATATTAATTATACACTATTTATTTTTTATTTAGTAAATTGTGTTATAATTAATTAAATATAAAAGGAGACTCATTATGAATAATTGGAATTTGACTTATTTATTTAAAGATGATGCAGCATGGGAAAGCGAATTTGATTCCCTAAAAGAAATGTTTAAGAAGATGATTTCTTATAGAGGCAAACTTGCTAATGAAAAAGACTTCACAGAATTTAAAAAGTTAGAAATGCAATTTGAGGAAAGATTTGAAAAGATCTATCAATATGCTTCACTAAAAAGTGATTTAAATAAAAAAGATGTAGCTAACGCTACAGCTTATGCAAAGGTAATGAATTTTTATGCGGAACTAGCATCAAGCATGTCTTTTGAGGAACCAGAACTACTATCTATTGGTAAAGATAAAATAATGAGTTTTATCGATAACAATAAAGAATTAGAAGAATTAAGATTTGGCTTAGAAAAGATGTTTAGACAAACTGAGCATATTCTAGATGAAAAGAGCGAACAACTACTTGCTAGATTAATGCCAGTTACATCTAATGGCCGTGAATTATATAGTGCGCTAGCAGTTGCGGATAGCACTCCTGTTACCATTACTTTAAAGAACGGTAAAAGCGTTACTATTACACAAGGTAACTGGACCGTATTAGAAGAAGAAGCTGATAATGATGAAGACAGAAAAAAGATATTTGAAGCAATCTTTGCTAAGTATGACACATTAAAAACTACTTTTGCTACAATCTATAATCAAATAATCAATGCTAATAAAGCTAATGCGGCAAATAGAAATTATAATTCTATTTTAGAAAGTTACTTACACCGCAATGCGATTCCTGAAGATGTATTTACTACTTTAGTAAAAGTAGCAAGTACTAAAAATGATGCCTTAAAGAAATACATTAAACTAAGACAAAAATATTTAGGACTTGAAGAATATCATACTTATAATCGTTTCATGAAGTTAGCATCTTCAAATAAGAAATATACTTACGACCAAGCCAAAGAATTATTCTTTGATTCAATTAAAGTATTTCCTCAAGACTTCCAAGATAAAGCAAGACTTGCTTTAGAAGAAGGATTTGTAGATGTGTATGAAAAAGAAGGAAAGAGAAGCGGAGCATATTCTAGTAGTGTCGTAAATAGTAGACCATTTATTTTACTTAACTATACAGATTCACTTGAAGATGTATTTACAGTAGCTCATGAATCAGGTCACTCAATTCATTCATTATATGCAGCTGAAGCGCAACCTGCTAGCTTACAAGATTACACGATATTTGTAGCTGAAATTGCATCTACATTTAACGAACATAGACTTCTTGATTATTTAATTGAATCAGGTAAAGCTACGAAAGAAGAAAAGATTGTTTTACTTCAAAAAGCCATTGATTCTATTATGTCTACATTCTACCGTCAAACATTATTTGCTAATTATGAATATGAAGCAAATATGATCGCAGCCAAAGGTGGAGTTATTAACCATGAAGTATTATCTAATATCATGATTGATTTATATAATAAATATTATGGTATTGATATTAATAAAGAAGTTTATAAGAAATATGTATGGTGTTATATTCCACACTTATTCTATACACCATTCTATGTATACCAATATGCTACATCTTTTGCAGCATCATTAAAGCTTTACCAAAGCGTAAAGAATGGTGGTGCTAAAGAATTTGATAATTATATTGGACTCTTAAAAGCAGGTGGATCTGATTATCCAGTTAAAGAAGCACTAGCAGCAGGCGTTGACTTTACTAACGAAGATACATTCATGGCAGTTGTTAATAGAATGGAAGAGTTAGTAGACGAATTAGAAAAAGTATTAGCTGAATAAGCTACTTTTGTTTAATGGGATAATTTGATATAATCTATATATAATAAGAAAGAGATAATTATGAAAAATTTAAAGATTTGCCTAATATCTTTAGGGTGTGAAAAGAACTTAGTTGATAGTGAAATAATCTTAGGGATGTTTAATGAATATGGTTATATCATTACTCCTAATAAAGCTAAAGCAGATGTAATCATTGTTAATACTTGTGGGTTCATTGAAGATGCCAAAAAGGAAGCAATAGATACCATTTTAGATGCTCTAGATTATCAAAAGAATGGAACTAAAGTAATCGTCGTTGGATGTTTAGTGCAAAGATATTATGATGATTTAATTAAAGAAATCCCGGAAGTTGATCTATATGTAAGGATTAAAGATTACCTTCATTTAGGTGAAAAGGTAGAAGCATTACTAGCTGATAAAATAGTTAAAAAAGGAATGTGCTTTAAACCACTTAATAGACTAGTATCTACTCCTGCCCATATGGCATATGTTAGGATCTCAGAAGGTTGTAATAACAGATGTACATACTGCGCTATCCCTTTAATTAGAGGTAGCTTTGTAAGTAGATGTAAAGACGATATCTTATGCGAAGTTAAAGGCTTAGTTAAAGAAGGTCGTAAAGAAATATGCTTGATTAGTCAAGATGTTACTAATTATGGATATGATTTAACAGATATGAATTTAGCTAAATTATTAACTGAAATCGTAGCAATTGATGGCGATTTTAAAGTCAGATTACTTTATTTATACCCAGATGAAATAACTGATGAGCTAATTCATACGATTAAGAATAACGATAAAATCATGCCATATTTTGATATTCCATTGCAGAGTGCATCTAATAAAATCCTTAAAGCAATGCACCGCCGTGGCAGTCGTGAGTTTGTGCTAGATCTCATGAATAAGATTAGAAATCTTATTCCCGATGCGATCTTTAGAACAACAATGATTGTTGGTTTCCCTGGGGAAACTGATAGCGATTTTAATGATACATTAGAGTTTATTAAGATTGCTAAGTTTAATCATCTTGGTGCATTTAAATATTCACCTGAAGATGATACAACTGCTGCTTTGATGGAAGATCAAATCGATGAAGATATTAAGACAAAACGCTATAACGAGTTGATGGAAGTCCAAAAAATGATATCATATGAAGCTAATAAAGCATTCATAGGTAGGAAATATTCGGTTATTATCGAAGGCTATAATGAAGATAATTATGCTTATTTTGGCCGTTCATACTTCTTAGCACCGGATGATATTGATGGGGAAATCTATATTGAGGCGGATAAAGAATTAGAAATATCAAAAGAATATTTAGTAGAAATTACTGATGCTAGTTTTTATGATTTGTTTGGGAAGGTAGTAAGTGTATAAATATTTATTAATTGATTGTGATGATACAATTCTAGATTTCGGTAAAAGCGAAAGGGCTTCAATTGCTCAAGTTATGGAGAAGTATGGAGTAAGCCCAACTGTAAAAGCGGTTGAAAAGTATGTGAAGCTTAATGAAAAGTTTTGGCGTCTTTTTGAAAAAGGTAAAATTACTAAAGAAAGATTATTAGAACTAAGATTTATTAAGTTTTTTAAGAAATACAAAATTGATGTAGATGGTAAAGCGATCAATAAAGAATATTTAGAGACGCTTACCCACAATGTATTTGTTATTAATGGGATTGAAGATGTCCTTAAATATTTAAAAGATAAAGGATATAAACTATACATCATTACTAATGGAGTAAAGAGTACCCAAATTGCTAGATGGAATCAAACTGATCTACTTAAATATTTTGATGGGGCTTTTATCTCCGAAGAAATAGGATACTTCAAACCACAAAAAGAATATTTTGAGTATGTGGTAAGTAACATTGGAGATAGTGATTTAAGCAATTATTTAGTAATTGGTGATAGTATATCTTCAGATATCACAGGTGGAATAAACTATAATATTGATGTAGCATGGTTTAATCCAAAGAAGAAAAAGAGTAAAATAAAAGTAGATTATGAATTTCATAGTTTAGATGATTATTACAAATATTTATAAGGAGTAAGAAATGAAAATCGTAGGACTTCAATTTAATTTTTATACTAAGAGAATGGATACATTAAAAGAAGATATCGCTTTATTTAGTGAAGCTAGTAAAGCATTCTTTAAAGAACCTCTTAGATATACCGGTTTTGATTCTTCAAAACCTGTTGACTTACCGCGTATCATTGGGGAACCAAAGATGGGGTTTATGTTTACGGTATCAATGCAAAACTTGCAAATAATGTATAATGCCATTCCAGCAGAAATTGATGATTCATTTGTTTTAGATACATTATCTAATATTGTAGAGAAGATGGGATCATTCTTAGAAAATTATATTGATTGTCCTTATAACTTTGTAGGTTTAACTTTACATATTGAAGTAAAAGAAGCAGAACTTGGGGATAATCCATTGCTTCATATGATTAAAAAGATGCCATCATTTGATACTAAATCAGCTATCGATAATATGACTAGTAAAGTAGCATTTATCGAACCGCCTTACTTTGTAAACTTTAGTATGCACAATGAGCATAAAATGCGCATTAGTGCCCCTGATAAGTTTAGTAAGCCAACATCGATTGAAGTTGGGGATGATGTATTAATCGTTGATTTCGATGTTAACGATAAATATTCATTCTTCAATGATGCATCATACAAACCATGTGTAGAAGATGCCACAAAATTAGTTGATAATGTTATAAGATTCTATAATGAGGAAATGTTAACATTTATTAAAGAAGGAAAGATTAATCATTTCTTTTCAGGTAAATAAATGAGTAAATATACATTTCCAGAAAGTTTACATTTATTAAAGAAAGCTCAAGAATTTGCATATGAATGTTTGATTAATACCAAAGTAGATGTAGAGGACATGAGCGAAGTTGCGAAGTGGTATCGCTATGAACATAGCTTACGCGTAGCTAACTTCGGTAAGATGTTAGTAGATGATGCGAAAAAGAGGGGAATAGAAGTTGATGAATTTACGGTTAGGATGGCGTGCACGCTTCACGACATCGGTAAATTCGAAGCATTCTTAATTCCAAATATGTCGCACGGATTAGTTGGTGCGAATATGGCTCGACCATTTTTAAAGAGTATTGGTATTGATGATAAGACAACTGAAGATATTTGTTGGTGTATCACATGCCATTCTGGTGAATTTGACCAATATGAATATGATGATATTATCGAAGCTCACTTCACAGAAGAAGCTGATGATATAGATCGCTATGGCATGTTAAGGGTTTTAGCAAAAATTGGGGATTGGAAAGAGTCATCAGCTAATTATTTAGAAGTAATTGATAAAGTTGATAAATATATAGCAAGGTTACGCCGTCATAAGAAGAACTTGCGCTGTACTTCGCCTAAAGCAGAAAAGATACTTCGTAAAGAAATCAATTTACAAATTGAAGCATTTTATGGCTATCGTAAACAAATGGCGCTAACGACGGATCCGGAAGGTAAAAATGTCAAAAGTAAATATTGCGATTAGTGAATGTTTGCTTGGGCACAATTGTAGATACGATGGGAAAACTAAATATTTTCCAAAAGTAGAATTACTTAAAGAAAAATATAACTTGATTCCGATATGCCCAGAAGTACTAGGTGGCTTGCCGACACCTAGAGTAGCATCAGAGATTGTTGGTGATAAAGTATTAAGAGAAGACGGCTTAGATAATACTTTATATTTTATGACGGGAGCTAAAAAAGCTTTAGAGATTTATAAAAAAAATAACTGTAAAGCCGCTATCTTAAAAGAATCTTCACCAAGTTGTGGGCTAAACTTAATCCATGATGGAACTTTTAGTGGTAAAAAAATAAAAGGTATGGGTATTACTTGTAGACAATTTATAGCAAATGGGATTAAAATCTATACTGAAGATGATATTGATAAATTGTTAGAGGAGGATATAGATGAATAGATATATAAAATTAATGATTATTAGTTTAATAGCATTTATTAGTTTTATTCTTATCGGCTGTGATGAGGAAAAACCGCCAGTAGTAAATACAACGCCACCAGAAATGATTGAAATATATACTGGTGGTGGTAATAAGATGACTTATTATTATGGCGATGAAATACAACTTGCGATTGATATTGATCCATATGATGCTAGTTATGATGTAATTTGGAAAAGTAGCGATCCAAATATCGCTAGAGTTGATGAAAACGGACTTGTTAGAATTGTGGGTAGCGGTGAATTTACAATTACAGCCACTTCAAAATATGATAGTGAAGTATTTGATAGTTGGACAAAGAACGCATATGATAACAGAGGCGATTTAGTAAATATTAATGAAGCTAAAGCATATCTTGATTATTTATTCCCTGATGGATATCGCGTAAATGGCGTAATTGAATTACCTTCATCTTATGCATCAACTACTATCACTTGGACTTCTTCAAATAACCAAGTCTTCTCTACAACAGGTCTTTATACTCGTCAAGCAGAAGATGTAACGGTTACTTTAACTGCTAAGATTAGTTTTGGTAGAACTGTAGAGACATGGAGTAAAGAAATAGTAGTTGGTAACATCAACGATGTAACGATGAAAAACTTAATTCCTGGTAAGATTGTTATGATGTATGCATATCATGGAATGCATCAATATACAGCTTATGAATTACAATATATTGATATTATCAATCATGCATTTGCATTGATTAATAAGACAACTTATAAAGTAGACTTAACTGATATCGAAAGAACAGCATCTGACATCACTAGAGCGCATAGTTATGGTGTTAGAGTTTGTATGTCAATCGGCGGTTGGGGAGCAGATGGTTTTAGCCAATCATGTGCTAGCGAAGAAACTAGAGCAATCTTTATTGCATCAATTATCGAAGCTGTTCAAAAGTATGGTTATGATGGTGTCGACCTTGACTGGGAATACCCAACAAGCAGATCAGCTGGCATTGCAGCTACTACAAAAGATAAAGCTAACTTCACAGCTTTATGTAGAGAACTAAGAGCTGCACTTGATGAAGTTAATCCAAAACTATTATTAACAGCAGCCGTTGCTAGTGGTACTAGTTATTATGATGTTAAGAATGTTGACCAATATTTAAATTATTGGAACTTAATGACTTATGACTTTTCTAGTAAATCAAGCGGATCAACTGTTAGATATGATGAAGGCTTAAGCGATACTACATCATCAGTTAATGCTTATATTTCTGCGGGAGCTACCGCTAGAAAGATAATCGTCGGTATTACATTTAGAGCAACAAAATTTACAGTTGCTTCACTTGGTTCTAAATATGGTGTTGGTCAAAAAGCAACATCAAATAGAGTTGACATCGATTATAAAGATTTAGTTAAAACATATTTAAAAGATTCAAGCTATAAATCATATTATGATTCTACAGATGCGATGGCAATTTTATACACACCTAATCCAGTAGATGGCGAATATATTGTTATTACATACGAAAATGCAAGCTCACTTCAAGCAAAGGCAGACCTAATTAAAGAGAAGAAGATTGGTGGAATTATGGCTTGGGATTTAAGTATGGATAGCACAAATAATGAGATTTTAAAGATGGTTGTTTCAGCCGTTAAATAGATAAAAAATGATGCAATAAAGGCAATTTATTGCATCTTTTTTTTCGCAATGAAATGCAAACATTTTCATTGATTTTTCATTTTCATGAAACCATTTTCATATTTTTTTAAACACCATATTTGGTAAAATATAAGTGTAACTAAATAATTCCAATATATACCTTTATATAGTGGCAAAGGCGTTTCTACCGTGTAGCCGTTAAAACACGACTATTGGAATAACTAGATATTAAGTGATACTAAATTTTTTTGGGATTAATTAATATCATATTTTGTTATTCTTGTTTTTGGCGGTAGAAAATTCTACCGCTTTTTGTTTTTTTAGGAAGGAAAAATGAAAGAATTAGAAGAACGAATTTTAAAAGATGGAATAATTTTAGATGGTGATATCTTAAAAGTTGGTAGTTTTCTTAATCAACAAGTTGATACAAGACTACTAAAAAACATGGCTAAGGAAGTTAAGAGGTTATTTCCAGAAGAAGTTACTAAGATCTTAACAATTGAAGCATCAGGCTTACCATTTGCTACCGCAATTGGGATGGAATATGATTGCCCAGTTGTCTTTGCCAAGAAGAGTAAAACATCTAATGTATCAGGTGAAGTAGTAACAGCGGTGGTAGATTCATACACTCATGGTACTACTAATACTATTTATATTACTAAAGACTATATCAATAAATTTGATAAAGTATTAATTGCGGATGATTTCTTAGCTAAAGGTAATGCTTTAGCCGGTTTAATTGAAATCGTAAAGAAATGTGAAGGGAGTATTGTTGGGGCCGCTATCGAAATTGAGAAATGTTATCAAGAAGGTGGCGACAAAGTTAGAAGCCAAGGCTATCGTGTAGAAAGCCTTGCATCAATCTTAGAAATGAACAAAAACAAAATTATCTTTAAGTAATGGAGGGTTTAAGAGGTAATGAAAAAGTTTTTTAAGTTAGTTTTAGTTTTAGTATTATGTGTATGTTCTGTATTTGCATTAAGTGCATGTCAATCAAAGAACAAAGTTAAAGTTGGTTTAATTTGCTTACATGATGAATCATCAACTTATGATAAGAACTTCATTGATTCTATGTATCGTGCATTAGACGAATTAGGATTAAAAGCAAGCGCATTAGAACTTGTTACTGGTATTGGTGAAGACAACTCTTGCTATGAAAAAGCATGTGAACTTGCTTCAACTTGCGATATCGTATTTGCAGACTCATTTGGTCATGAACCTTATATGTTAAAGGCTGCAAAAGAAAATCCTGATACTATTTTCTGCCATGCAACAGGAACTCAAGCACATACTGCTGGTGTTGAAAACTACTACAATGCTTTCGCTTCAATTTATGAAGGTAGATATTTAGCAGGTATCGCTGCTGGTATGAAATTAAATGAAATGATCGAAGCAGGTCAATTTACTGCTTTAGAAGCAATGGTTGGTTATGTTGGTGCATTCCCATACGCAGAAGTTGTAAGTGGTTATACTTCATTCTTCCTAGGCGTTAGAAGTGTTTGCCCTACTGCTACAATGGTTGTTAGATATACTTCAAGTTGGTATGATTATGATAAAGAATATGCAGCTGCTAATGCATTAATCGCTTCAGGTTGCAAACTTATTTCTCAACATGCTGACTCATATGGTGCACCTACTGCTTGTGAAGAAAAGAACGTTCCAAACGTTACTTATAATGGATCAACAGTTGCAAAATGCCCTAACACATATATTGTTTCTAGTAAGATCGACTGGGCACCTTACTATGTTAAGATGATCACAGCTGTTATGAACGGCGAAAAAGTAGCTGAAAAAGATTATGTTGGTACAATCGCAACTGGCTCAGTTAAACTTGATGCAGTTGGAAGCAACGCTGCTGCTGGTACACAAGAAGCAATCGATGCTGCAAAAGCTAAATTACAAGCTGGTACATTACATGTATTCGATACATCTACATTCACAGTTGGTCTATTACCTGTAACAAGCTATAAAGCAGACGTTGATGATGCTGGTGATTACGTTGGTGAAACTGAAGTTATAGCTAATGGATACTTCCATGAATCAGAATATCGTAGTGCTCCATACTTCGATTTACGTATCGATGGTATCAGAGAATTAAATGACTAATTATTATAGATAATTAAGGAATATTTAGCATTAAGGGCGGGATCACCTCTCGCCCTTGATGGCTTTAAATAGACATACTATAAGGAGGACGCTTAAGATGGGCAATGAAAATGCTAATAATCTACAAAATAGAGAAGTTGCTGTAGAGTTAAGAAATATCTCTAAGCATTTTAAAGGCGTTTATGCTAATAAGAATATAAACATCAGCTTATTTAAAGGCGAGATCTTGTCGATCTTAGGCGAAAATGGTAGTGGCAAAACTACCTTAATGAATATGTTATCAGGTATTTATCAACCTGAAGAAGGTGAAATATTCATTAATGGTGAAAAGGCTAGCATTCATTCTCCAAGAGATGCATTCGATTATGGTATTGGAATGGTACATCAACACTTTAAACTAGTTGATGTCTTTACTGCAGCGGAAAATATTGTCTTAGGCATTAAAGATAAAGAATCACTAAAAGATGCATATTCAAAATTAACCGAAATATCAACTAGATATGGTTTTGATATTGACTTAAAGAAGAAGATTCATAATATGTCAGTATCAGAAAAACAGACAGTAGAAATCATTAAAGTATTATATCGTAATGCTTCAATACTTATTTTAGATGAACCAACTGCAGTATTAACTCCTCAAGAAGCGGATAAATTATTTGGAATTATTCGTAAGATGAGAGATGATGGTAAATCTATAATTTTAATCACCCATAAGTTAGCTGAAGTATTAAGTGTATCTGACCGTGTAGCAATCCTTCGTAAAGGTGAATATATTACTACTCTAAATACGAAAGAAACTGATGAAAGAGAATTAACTGAATATATGGTTGGTAAGAAGGTTGATTTAAAACTTGAACGCCTTCGTATTTTAGCAAGCCCACCAGTTTTAGAAATTAGAGGATTAAATGTTAAGAAGGATGATGGTACAAATGCCATTCAAGATCTTAGTTTTTATTTAAGAGGTGGGCAAATTTTAGGTGTTGCTGGTATTGCTGGTTGCGGACAAAAAGAATTGTGTGAAGCAATAGTAGGACTACGCCATTATACTGGTCTAATTACCCATAAAGGACAAAACATTGGTGGCTTTAGTCCAGAAAAGATTAAAGAAATCGGAATTAGAATGAGCTTTATCCCTGAAGATAGATTAGGATTAGGGTTAGCACCAAACTTAAGCATTACTGATAATTTATTATTAAAAACATATAGACAAAATAAAGGTATATTCGTAGATAGAGAAACAGCAAGAAGTGAAGCTAAAGAACTAATTGAAAGATATGGTGTTGTTACACCATCTACAGAAACTCCAGTTAAAAACTTAAGTGGTGGAAACATCCAAAAGATTTTAGTTGGTCGTGAAATTGGTTCAGATCCTAATGTTATCATTACCGCTTATCCTGTAAGAGGACTTGATATCAACTCTTCATACATGATTTATGATATTTTAAATGAAGAAAAAGCAAAGAATACATCTATCTTGTTTATCGGTGAAGATTTAGACGTATTACTTACATTCTGCGATAAAATCATGGTTTTATGTGAAGGCAAGTGTATGGGTATTGTTCATACAAAGAATACAACTAAAGAAGAAATTGGTCTAATGATGACTGGTGCTAAAAATCTAGTTGAATTATATCCAGAAAAAGAGCAAGGAATTGCTCCTGATAGCTTACTTACTAAAAAAGAATGGAAACAGTTAGCAAAGGAGAATGAGAAGAATGACAAATAAGCATCGTGAACCTTTGTTTACTGTTTTTAAGAGAACTTCGTTTTCTAAAAAGAATTCAATTTTATTACGCGTTGGAATTATTGCCTTTACATTTTTAGTTTCAATGATTGTATGTTCAATTGTAATCAAAGAAAATATGTTTGCAATTATTGGCACATTCTTTAGTGGAGCTGTAGCTAGACCTTGGAAATTAATCCTTGATGCTTGTATATTGCTTGGATTTGGTGTTGCCATTGTTCCGGCCTTTAAGATGAAATATTGGAATATGGGTGCTAATGGTCAAGTTATCATGGGTACACTTGTTTCCATTGTAATTATGTTTTATATGGGCAATTTTGCCCTTCGCAGTGGTTTTAATAACTTCTTAACATTAGTTTTAATGTTTATATCTAGCGTAGTTGTATCAACTATTTGGGCTGTAATTCCAGCTATCTTTAAAGTATTCTTTAAAACTAATGAAGTATTGTTTAACTTAATGATGAACTATATTGCGGCAGGACTAGTTGCTTATACTAACTATGCCCTAGCAAAAGGTCAAAAAGAAGCTCAAGATGTAACATTACTTAATGAAGGTGGATGGTTACCTAGTATAGTAACAAAAAACTTTAATTCTAATTATTTAGTTGCTAGCATCATTATTATTCTAATGACAGTATTTGTATTTATTTATATGTCTAAAACTAAACATGGCTACGAAGTAACAGTTGTTGGTGACTCAGCACCAACTGCTAGATACGTAGGTATGCATACAAAAACTATTGTAATTAGAACTTTAATTTTAAATGGTATTATGTGTGGAATTTTAGGATTCTTATATGCATCTGCTATTAACCATTCAATGAATCCTAGCATGTGTGGATCTTTAGGATTTACAGCTGTATTAATAGCGTGGCTTTCTAACTTTAACCCAATAATAATGTCAATAGTCTCGTTTGGACTAGCATTCTTAACAATTGGTACATCAAAGATATCATCGGTTTACCGAATTGGTAATAACGATTTAGCTAATGTAATCATTGGCTTAATGTTCTTTGCTATTTTAATTAGTGAATTCTTTATTAGATATCAAGTTAGGATTAATATAAAAATGCTTAATCGTAAAAAGGAGGTAGAAGAATGATAATTTCGTTTATTGTTGCGGCTATCTCAATGGGTGTAGTTTACTTATACGGATGTATCGGGGAAACTATTATCGAAAAAGGTGGAAACCTAAACCTAGGAATTCCAGGAATAATGTGCTTAGGGGCTTTAGGCGGAGCAGTTGGCGTAAATGTATATTTTGCCATTTTTAGTACTGCTAATGTATCGACACTATTAATACTTCCAGTAGCTATATTCTTTAGTTTTTTATTTGCTAGTCTTGGTGGCCTAGTTTATGCAGTATTAACTGTTAGCTTACAAGCTAACCAAAATGTAACGGGTCTTGCCTTAACTACATTTGGTGTTGGTATGATGAAGTTTTTAGGATCAAATATGAATCATGATAACTTTACGCTTGCATCTAAAGCAATTAAAAAACTATTTGTTAATTATGAAGTTTTAGGTGGATTCGGAAGATTATTTTTATCATATGGATTCTTAGTATATCTTGCTTTCTTACTTGCAATTGGCGTTGGCTTATTTATTAAATATACTAGAGTAGGATTATTTTTAAGAGCAATTGGTGAATCACCAAAAACAGCTGATGCCCAAGGTGTTAATGTTACTAAATATAAATATTTAGCGATACTAATCGGTAGCGGTATTGCAGGGCTAGGTGGCTTGTATTATGTTATGGATAGAAGTGGTGGAACTACGTTTGTAGAAGCGGCAATTGAGGCATTTGGTTGGTTATCAGTTGCGCTAGTAATATTCTCTATGTGGAAACCATGGGTAGGAGCATTAGGATCAATTCTATTTGGTGGATTGTATGTATTACCTCAATATGTAGGTATTTCGAATATTCAAATTAAATTATTTGATTTGTTCCCTTATGTTGTAACAGTATTAGTATTAATCATCACATCTATATTAGATGCGAAAAATTCACAGCCTCCAGCTGCGTTAGGTGTAAATTATTATAGAGAGGATCGATAAATATGAATAATGTTAGACCAGAATCATTAAAACGTATCGTTAGTGAAGAACAAGCTAAAAAGTTTGTAGAAGAAAGTGTTAAAGAATTAAAGGAACAAATTGGAAATAACAAAGTACTACTTGCTCTATCAGGTGGCGTTGATTCAAGCGTTACTGCTGCACTATTAATTAAAGCCATTGGCAAAAATTTAGTATGTGTACATGTAAACCACGGTTTACTTAGAAAAGATGAAAGCAAGCAAGTAATTAAAACTTTCCAAGATGAATTGGGTGCTACACTAATTTATGTAGATGCCGTTGACCGTTTCTTAGATAAGTTAGCCGGAGTTGCTGATCCAGAAACTAAAAGAAAAATCATCGGTAAAGAATTTATCGATGTGTTTGCTGAAGTTGCTAGAAAGCAAGATGACATTAAATTCTTAGCGCAAGGTACAATTTATCCAGATATTTTAGAATCTCATGGCATTAAAGCGCACCACAATGTGGGGGGTCTACCTGAAGATTTACATTTTGAACTTGTAGAACCAGTTAAATTCTTATACAAAGATGAAGTTAGACTAGTTGGCTTAGCTCTAGGCTTAAAGCCAGAAATGGTTTATAGACAACCATTCCCAGGCCCCGGCCTTGGTGTTAGATGCCCTGGCGCTATCACAAAAGACCGCTTAGAACTAGTTAGAGAATCTGATGCAATCCTAAGAGAAGAATTTGCTAAATGCGGTCTAGCTAGCAAAGTATGGCAATACTTCACAATCGTTCCTGATTATCGTTCTACTGGTATTAACAATAACCAAAGAACTTATGAATACTTTGTAGTTATTAGAGCAGTCAACTCTGTTGATGCTACTAGCGCTACAGTTGAAGAAATACCATATGATACTTTATTTAAGATCCGTGATCGTATCTTAAATGAAGTAAAAGGAATCAATAGAGTATTAGTAGATATTACACCAAAACCTACTGGTACTATTGAATGGGAATAAAATATAAGCAACTATCAATTGATAGTTGCTTTTTTAAAAAACTTTTCATTTTGGCATCCATATTATTAAGTAACAAGCACAATAGAAGCTGGAAATATCTTTATTTTTTGTTATAATTTAAGTAGTAATAAAAAATATAGAATATGATTGATAATAATTATTGTTTAAAATCATACAATGTATTATAATTTACAATATACTATTTATATAATATGAAATTAGGGGGGAAAAGAAAATGGTAACTACAATTGATCAAAAGATTGCTGAATATTTAAACAATTGGACTATTGATGGTTGGCCTATTGGTAATTTAGTTTTATGCATAATCGCTCTTTTTCTAGCAGTGGTATTATGTGGAGCTATTGGTATTGAAAGAGAATTTAGAGGCAGAAGTGCTGGTCTTAGAACTCACCTATTAGTTGGTGTTGGATCATGTATTATCATGATAATATCAATATATGGTTTTCCTGGCGCTACAGAAGGCAAAAGAGATGTAGCTAGATTAGTTGCTCAAGTTGTTACCGGTGTCGGTTTCTTAGGCGCTGGTGTTATCATGCATCGTAACGGTGGTGGTGTTAGAGGCTTAACAACAGCTGCTACTATTTGGGTTGTTATGGCAATTGGTATTGCCTGCGGATCTTTCAACTTCTTTTTAGCTTTTGCGGGAACAGTTTTGATTTTAGCTGTTTTAACAGTATTTAAAAAAGTAGAAGAACGCGTTACTAAATATAGTGCATTTATCGCCGTAACTGCACCAGCAGAAACACCATTACTTGATATCATTCTTACAATATCTAAAGAATTTGATTGTTCAATTCATAGCTTATCGACTGAATTAGTAACAAGTGGTTCTTCAAAAGCCATCTCTCTTACATTCCAAGTTATTTTTGAATCATCAAAAGAAAGAATAAATGAATATATTGCTAAGATTGAAAAAGAAGCAAATACAATTTCAATTCAAATATTATAATTAATAATTGAAATATTCAAAATAGAATCCCATTCTACTAGTAGTAGAGTGGTTTTTTTTAATAGTTTAGTTAGATGCTATTTAGTAGGTAGACTATAATTTTATTCTTTTTTAAAATGATTGTAGAATAATATACAAACTAGCTTGATTTGTAAGTATTCAAAAAAGAGCTATAAGAGTAAAATATTTGTATATTTGTTTACTATTAATACATGAAAAGAGGTAAAAAGATGAAAAGAAAAAGAATTCCAGTGTTCTTTGCAGTTGATGATAATTACGTTGAATTCTTGGAAGTAACTATTGCTTCAATCATCGATAATGCAAAAGATGAATCATTTGCTTATACATTTTATGTTCTTCACAATGGATTAAGCAAGAAATCAAAGAAAAGATTATCAAAGTTATCTCATCACCGTTTTAGAATTGTTTATTATAATGTAAGTGGTAGTCTAGGCCAAATGGAAAATAGATTTAAACTTCGTGACTACTATACTCTAACTACATATTATAGATTGTTAATTCCTAATACATTCTTCTTAATTGATAAAGCAATTTATCTAGATTGCGATATCGTTGTCTTAGATGATTTAGCTAATCTATATAAATATGATATTGGTGATAATTTAGTCGGAGCAATCCCTGATGCAAGTGTAGCCGTAGTTAAAGAATTTAATGATTATACTACTAACGCTTTACGCATTAGCAAAGAAGAATACTTTAATGCCGGTGTCCTTTTAATGAATTTAAAAGCGATGAGACAAAATCATTTGTTAAGTAGAGTCTATGAATTATCGAAAACGACTGCTTTTAGAGTAGCGCAAGACCAAGACTTATTAAATGTTTTATGTAAGGGTAAAGTCACATACCTTCCTGATAGTTGGAATGTAATGCCAATTGGGGAAAGACGCGTCGATATTTCACTAATTCATTACAATTTAATTTATAAACCATGGAAACGTCGCGATATTATGTATCAAGAACATTTCTGGCATTATGTGAAAAAGCTTAATTTAGAAGAAAAGATTAAAGATCGACTTGATAGTATTACCGAAGAATACTTGAAAAATGAAGAAGAAGGTATGAATAACTTAATTAAGTTATGCACTCATGAAGCGCTTCATCCTGAAAACTATGTAAACTGCGAAAAGGTAACTAAAGAAGAAGATACATATTATAGTCTTAACATTGAACGTAGTGAAGTTTATGAAAAGATTAAAGAGTTAGAAGAAGAGGGTAAGTTTGATGTGGACGTGGAAAACGATCCACCATATACGCCACTTCATGTAGGGGATGTTGATTATAAACAACGCAAACTACGTCATAAAATTGAAGCAAGACTTTATACATTTTATTCTTTTAGATATTTTAATCATCAAATTAAAACTGGTAACATTATAATTGATGAATATAAAGGTATTGAAAACTTAAAGAAGGTAAAAGGGGGAGCAATTGTGACTAGCAACCACTTTAATCCTTTTGATAGTATTCCAATTCATAAAGCAGTTAAGAAATATCATCATAAAGGCAGACTATTTAAGATTATTAAAGAAGGTAATTATACATTCCCAGGATTATACGGTAAATTTATGAGATATTGTAATACCTTACCTTTAGCTAATGACTTTGATGTTATGAGAGAAATGATTAGTAGTGTAGAGTACTGGTTAGATAAAGGCCATATGATCTTAATTTATCCAGAACAATCAATGTGGTGGAATTATCGTAAACCAAAACCAACTAAACCTGGTGCTTTTAGATTTGCCGCTAAATTTGATTATCCAATCTTACCAACATTTATCACAATGCGTGAAACTGATAAATATAATAAAGATGGTGATAACATCTTAGCTTATACTTTACATATTCTAAAACCAATTTATCCAAGAAATGATTTAAACTTCAAAGAAAATATTGCTTATCTTCAAGAATGTCATGATAAAGCATGGAAAGAAGTATATGAAGCTACTTATAATACAAAGCTAGAATATACAACTAAGGTAAACTAAATGGCATACCTAATTATCATATTAGTAATGATGGGTATCATTAGCGGCCTAAACATTGCGTTTAATCCGCTATATGAATGGTATGTATATATCATTGCTACCATCATTGGTGTAATAGTAGTTATTGGGATTGATGGGGTTGTCGCTAGCCGAATTAGGCATATGCCCGAAAAATATTTTGATTATCATAAGAAAGTATTTAAAACCTCTAAAACTGAATATAAGTTTTATAAGCTAATTGGGGTTAAAAAATGGAAAGAACATGTACCAGAACTAGGCATGTTTACTGGTTTTAGGAAAAATAAAATTGCCAATCCTAAAGATCCAGCTTATTTATCTAGATATATATTAGAAGCATGTTATGGAATTATTATTCATTTGTGGAGTGTACCATTTTCATTTTTAATAATGTTACTAGATATTAAGATGTATAGTGGTAATTCTAATTTATGGTTAACAGTATTATTACCAGTAGCAATAATAAATGCTATTTTAATCGTACTGCCAGCTTTTATTTTAAAATATAACTTACCAAAACTTGTTAGGTTATACGAAATAAGTAATAAAAAAGGAGAACAGTAGTTCTCCTTTTTTTAGCGTAAGATGCGCTATTATAAATAATCATTAATATTTTAATTAACATATTGTATAATTTATATAGGAGATAATTAAAATGAAGAAAGTATATATCGTATTGTTATCATTAATTTGTTTATTTATAGTTGGTTGTAAAAGGGAAGCAAAGAGCCCTGAAGATTATCAAGCAGCCCTTGAATCAATTAAATTTGATTTTGATTTAGATAATATCACTGGTGATGTTAGCTTGCCTACAAAGACTAAAAAGTATGAATTAGAAATATTATGGCAACTACAAGTAATTGAAAGTAGTGCAGATAATTATTATCCTAACTGTGCTGCACTTAAATTAGTTGATGGTATTACTACAATCACGCATAAGATTGAATATGATGATAATTATGATGATGTGTTATTTGGCAAAGCAACACTAGTTGCTAGTGTATTTGATGATGATAATACATATTCTAAAGAATTTGTTATTACTGTTTATGAGAAGAGTCCTAAACTTGACTTAACCGTTAAGCAAATTAAAGATTATTGCAATAACCAAGATACTCACTATATTGAATCAAACTTAAAAATAGTATGGATTAAAGAGACTAAAGATAATTATTATAATTTAATCCTTACAGATGATGAAGGTTATATCTTTGTAAATGATGCTTATTATAATAAAAGATATAATTTGAAAAAAGGCGATATGGTTCACTTAATTGGTTTTAGTGGACTATATGGATATTTTCCAGTTGTATCATCTAGTGAAAAGAACGAGTGCACAGTAGAACTTGTGGAAAAAGGAAGTTATTCATATAATGCCCAAGAGATAGCTTATTCTGATTTTGGTAAATTAAAAACAACTGATTCATCAGTTTATTTAATGTTAGTAAAGTTTGATGGTATCATCAAACAAGCAAATGATGGATCAGATTATAGTTATTATATTGAAGGGGTAAAAAGTAAAGAGTTAATCGTTAATATTAGTAATTATTCATTTGATCATAATAGTATAACTAATGATAGAACTGCTAAAAGACAAATAAGTGATGTTTTAGGAAAAGAAGCAACTATAGTTGGGTATATACTTTATAATACTAATGGAGTTTGGGAATTAATTATTATTCCGAGTGAAATTAAATGAAACAATTAGAAAAAGGCACTAAATTATTTAATAACGGTATACCGACAGCTTTTGGATATGCATATAGTGGGGTAGTGGATTATAACATAGAAGAAGCAAAAATCCCGGCACTTAAATTAAAAGAATGGGATTTTTACCAAATCGTTAATCCAAAGTTTTCAATGTATGCAATTATTGGTCATGTTTCTTATGCCACATCAATCAATATTACATTATTTGAATATGAAAGAAATAAATCATTTTATGTAGGTAAATTATTACCATTTAAAAAAGTAAAGATGGATACTAATGCTAGTATCGATAGTAGCGTTATATATGATGATAAAGATTATCATTTAGAATTAAGAAAAGTAGGTCAGTTTAGATTTATTGAATTTAGAGCAAATGATAAAACTTTAGGACCATGTAGTGCTACTATAAAACTGCAAGAGACCCAAAAAGATCATATCTTAGTATCTACACCATTTGAGAAGAAGAATCAGTTTTATCTAAACCAAAAGAATTGCTTAATGCGAGCATATGGATCAGTTCGTTTTGGGGAAAAGAAATATGATTTAGAAGATAATTCATATGGCTTACTTGATTGGGGTAGAGGCGTGCTTCCTTTTAAACATCATTGGGTTTGGGGAAGTGGCTCTGGTAAAGTAAATGGTAAGCTATTTGGCTTTAATATCGGTAAGTTTGGAAATAACGAATATGGAACGGAAAATGTCTTTTTCTACGATGGTAAAACCTATAAAATGGGTAAAGTAGAAATTACATATAACCCTGATGCTTATATGGATGATTGGAGTTATTTAAGTGATGATGGATCATTTAGTTTTAAGATGAAACCAGTTTATTATAATCACACAAAAACTAAAATGTTATGGGTTGATAATGAATGCCATCAAGTATTTGGCTTCTTTAACGGTTATTTAAAAATCGATGATAAATTTATTGAGATTAAAGATTTTTGGGCATTTACAGAATTTGCTCATAATAGGTGGTAATTATGGAAAATGAAGTTATTAATTCTAAAGAACAAAGAAAATTAGAAAAAAGAAGATTGTTTGAGGAAAGACAATACATTAGATTACAAGCTATTAAATCTAAAGGTAGATATGCCGGCTATTTAGCAGTATTAATTGGCGTAATCTTGCTAGTCGATTTACTTGATAACTTTGTAACTAGTGTTAATTCTAATGTAACATCTTGTTACATCAATGAATTCTTCGTTAATGGTCATTTATTTGGTATTGAAAAATATGAAGATGGCTTAGCGCTAAATAGTACTTTTAACTTAATTGGTTATGTACTTGGACTACTGGTCCCATTTTATAAAGCGTTAGGTGATAAATATGGCCGTAAGCCATTATTTATCATCTCTACAATCGGTATGGCTACGGGCTTAATTACGGTATTTTTCTCTAAAACATATTTTGGATTTTTAATTGGTAGCTTTATCATTAGTTTCTTTATTAGCCATGATATTCAAATATTATATATTCTAGAAGAAGCACCAAGTGCTAAACGTGCAACCATTTATTCATTGCTTAAAGGATTAGGGGCACTAGGTACCTTCTTTATTCCTTTGCTTCGTGCAACAGTTATGAAAAATGATCCAACGTTATGGCGTAATATTTACCTACTTCCAGGAATTTGTGGCCTAGCCTTTGCGGTTATCGTATTCTTCTTAGCAAAAGAATCGAAAGTATTTGTGGACGACAGGATCAAGTATTTAGAAATACCATTTGAGCAAAGAATTGAAGAAGAGAAACGTCAAAAAGAAGCCAAGAAAGCTAATGCTAATAAGAGTGGTATTTTTAATGCCATCAAATATATTTTCCAACATAAAGAATTAAGAACCTTAATTATAATTAAAACAATATTTGATGCGGCAATAATTGCGATGACATATTATGAGTCAATTATGGCTACTGCTAATATGACAACAGAAGACATAACTAAAGCATTATTCCCATATCCATTAATTTACTGTGTTTCGGTAATCTTATCAGGCTTCTTAGCTGATAAGATCGGAAGAAAGAAGATTATAGTTATTTTTGGCTTTATTTGTGTTATTAGTTTTGGCTTGTTTGTATATGGAGCTAATAACCATTCTGATTTTAATCCATACTTAATAGGTGGGTTCTACGGACTTTATATTGGTGGCTACTGGATTGGTAGAGACTATATGGAAATAATATCTACCGAAATGGTACCAACTGATATTAGAGCATCAATCATTGGAGCTGAAGGACTACTTGTTTATATTGGTATGGCAGTAGGATTTGCTTTTGTTAATGTAGGTATCTTGTTTATGCCTATTTGGTTGACTTGCATAATCTTTGCGGTACCTTGTGTAGTCATAGCCGTAATCTTACTTCTATTTAAAGTAAAAGAAACAAAAGGAATTGATTACGAAAGTATTCAAGGATAAAAGAAAGCCCCGATGGGGCTTTTTTAATGGCAAATAATTACCAAAAACTGTTATCCGAAACATCTATATTTATAAAGTTTATAAACTTATTAAATATATGCAATGGCCGATAATATACACGCAATGTGCTTTTGTCTATTATTTTACAAATTCGTAAAAGAAAGTTTTACCTAAATAAGGTATAATTATATTGGTAAAATGGGTAGGAATGCGTGTTACTATCCAGAAAGGAATCCTATGGTAACTATTAAGAAAGTAGAGACTAGTAGAGAAATACGAGATTTTATCAATTTTCCACTAAAGCTTTATAAAGGTAATGAATATTATGTGCCAATGCTTTATAGTGGCGAGAAGAATATATTTAAAAAAGATTATCCATTTAATAAAGTTTGCGATACTTGCTTTTTCTTAGCTTATGAAGATGGAAAAGTGGTGGGTAGAATTCAAGGGATTATCCAAAATCCAGCTAATGAAAAATGGAATCAAAAGCGAGTTAGATTTACGCGATTTGATTGTATTAACAATCAAGAAGTAGCTAACATGTTATTTGATAGTGTTGTTAGTTGGGCTAAAGAAAAAGGTATGACAGAGTTTGTAGGGCCTTTAGGATATTCAGATCTAGAACGAGAAGGGTTACTAGTAGAAGGTTTTGATCAACCACAAACTTTTGAAGAACAATATAACTACGAATATTATCAACATCTTATTGAAGGTTATGGCTTTGCAAAGGAAGTTGACTGGATTGAATTACAACTTAGAGCACCAAAAGAAGTTAATGAAAAGTTATTAAGAGTTGGTAGCCTAATGCTTAAAAGATATGATTTAAGATTATATCAAGCTAAGAACTTAAGAGAATACATTAGAGATTATGTAGAGGGTGTATTTGAATTAATCGATAAGTGCTATTCTAGATTATATGGTACAATGCCACTAAACGATGAAATCGTAGCAGCCTATGTTAAAGACTTTAAATTAATCGTTAGAGCAAAAGACTTAATGTTAATTTTAGATAAAGATAATAAGCCAGTTGGCTTTGCTTTGATGTTCCCATCAATTAGTGATGCGGTAAGAAAATCTAGGGGGCATATTACAATACCTTTCTTAATTAGATTTTTAAAAGCTAAGAAGCATCCAAAAGTTATTGATTTAGGATTAATTGGTGTTTTACCAGAATATGAATCACGAGGAATTGCCTCATCACTTATTGGCTTACTTGTTAATTACTTAAAAGATGAAGGATTCGATCATTTAGAAACAAACTTAATGCTTGAAGACAACGCTCATATTCAAAATACAATGAAGAATTTTGAAAAAGTACAAAACAAGAGAAGACGTTGTTACAAAATGGATATTTAGGAGTAAGAAATGGTCTATAGAGAATATAAACATTTAGACGGCGCAATGTTCGAAGAATTTATTATTTCGGGCGCTGCCAAGTTAGAACAAAATGTCAAACAAATAAATGATTTAAATGTCTTTCCAATACCTGATGGCGATACAGGCGATAATATGTATCGTACAATCGCTGGTGGAATTGAAACGATGAAAAAAGAACCGGCTAATTCAGTAGCTAAAAAGTCGCATGCATTAGCAGAAGGTATGCTATTTAATGCAAGAGGTAACTCTGGTGTTATCCTTTCACAAATCTTTGCTGGTATGGCAAATGGATTTGCAGGTGTTGAAGTAGCAAGTATTGAAGATATCATTTATGCTTTCGGTGAAGGCGTTAAAAAAGCATATTCAGCTGTAACTCCACCAGTAGAAGGTACAATTTTAACGGTTGCTAGAGAAGCAACTGAACAAATGGAAGAAATCAAAGAAGATTTAACAATTGGTGAGTTTGCGGAAGCATTTAGAAAATATATGTATCATTCACTAGAAAATACACCAGAACTTCTTCATATCTTAAAAGAAGCAGGTGTTATCGATAGCGGTGGCGCAGGCTTATATTTAATCGCTGATGGAATCGTAGATGCAATTAATGGAGAAAACGTAATAGCTAGCGCAAACCATCAAGCAAATAGCCAAGCTGTTGATTTTTCAAAATTTACTGAAGATTCAGAACTTAAATTTGGATATTGTACAGAAATTTTACTAAGACTTATGAATAAGAAAGTTGATGTTAAGAATTTTGATGAAAACATCATCATTGATTATTTAAAGACAATTGGTGATTCAATTGTAGCATTTAAGAATGATTCAATTGTTAAGGTCCATGTTCATACAATGACACCATCTAAAGTTTTAGAATATTGTCAACAATTCGGTGAATTCTTAACAATCAAAATTGAAAATATGACTCTTCAACATAACGAATCTCATTTCGCAAAAGACGAGCTACCAACAGTTGAACGTGAAACTAAGAAATATGGTGTTATCGTAGTTGCCGATGGCGAAGGTTTTAAATCATTATTCAAAGAATTAGGCGTTGATATCGTTATTGATGGCGGTCAAGGTAAGAATCCATCAATCAATGATTTCGTAAAGGCATTTGATGAAGTAAATGCGCATAACATTTATGTATTCCCTAATAACTCAAATATTATTCTAGCTGCTAATCAAGCTAAAGAAATGTATGATAAATCAAATATTTATGTTGTGGAAACTAAAAATGTCGGTGAAGCATATGCCGCTTTATCAATGCTAGATTATAGTATTGAACCTGATGAATTATTTGATTTATTTATCGAAAATAGCTCTAGCGAAAATGTTGGTACAGCCCTAGTTTGCAAAGCAACTAGAGATGTAGAACTAGGTGGCGTTAAAGTTAAAGAAAACGACTATATCGTTATGGAAGGTAAGAAAATTGATTTAGCTAATCCTAATATCGTTGATGCAGTTGTGGAGTTTTATAAAGAACGCGATTACATCAGTTTATCTACAATCTTCTATGGCAAGAATGTAACTGAAGAAGAAAAACAAATGATTGGTAGGGGCATAAGAAGCCAACTTCCTGATATTGAATTATATGAAGCAGATGGCGGACAAGATACATTTGATCTAGTCATCATCATTGAATAGGAGGATATAATGAATAAAATAGCGATTATTACAGATTCATCTTGTAATTTAAATTCAAAACTAAAAAGTGAATTTGGTGTTGATTATATTGTACCTATGCACTTTATTTTAGATGGTAAAATGTATGATGCTAGCGGTGATTGGGAATTAATGAGTGCTAAGGAATATTACGATAATATGCGTAATGGTAAAATCTTAAAGTCTTCACTAATTAAACAAGCAGAATATGAAGAAGCATTCAAGAAATTCTTAGATCAAGGATATGATATTTTATCAATATCTTGTACATCAGCTTTATCAGCTTCGGTTAAAGAAAGTTATAAAGCAAAAGATGCCCTAAAAGATTTATATCCAAATCAAAAAATACAGTGTGTTGATAGTGCAAACTGCACATTCTCACTTGCTATGATCTTAAAAGAAGCAGGTAAAATGAGAGATGCTGGTAAACCAATGGAAGAAATCATTGATTGGATCGATGAAAACAAATTATATTTCAACGAAGTAGGAACAGTAGATAAACTTACATATTTACGTCTTGCTGGTCGTGTTAGTGCTTCAGCTGCTTTCTTTGGCGGAATGTTAGGCGTTAAACCAATCGTAGTATACGATATGGAAGGACATAATGTAGCAGTTCAAAAAGTTAAAGGTCGTAAAAAATCACTTGAAACTGTCGCTGATTACATTAAGAAATATGCAATTACAGGAATTTACAATACAATTTATATTGCCCATGCAGATTGCTTAGAAGATGCTCAACTACTAGCCCAAATGATTCAAGAAAGATTTACGCAAAAACTAGAATTTGTCTTTGATTATATTGAATCAGGCGTTGGATCTTCAGTTGGTCCTGGCACATTAATCTTAGGCTTCTATGGTAATAAAGCAATAAGAATGCTAAATGAATAAAAAATAAAACTAACCAGAGATGGTTAGTTTTTTATTTTCAAAAAAAGACTGTTTAATAGTTGACTTTTTTAAGAATATATAATACTATGTGATAGTAAGCATATCAAAATGAGAGTATGACTATCAAGGAGTGATTTTATGACAATGAAAGATATGAAATACAAGTTAATAGTAGATGGAGTTACAGAACTATTTTTAAAAAGAGGTATTAATGTAGTTACGATTAAAGATGTAGCTAGTTCACTTGGTTTAGGTGAAGCTACAATTTATCGTTATTTCACTAAAAAAGAAAACTTAGTAACTGAAATTGCAATTAAGCTAGAAGAAGAAATCTTTAATTCTTATTTTAGAATTGATGAAAACTTAAACGGTTATGAAACTATTCATAAATTCTATTTAAGCTTCTTAGAAGTATTTATTAATCGTAAAGAGTTTTATCGATTCATTTCTGAATTTGATAACTTTGTGATGAATAAAGATTGTAATTTAGGTGAATATGAAAAGAAATTAGCTTTATTCTATGAAGTATTCATTGATGGTTTTAATAAAGGTATTAATGATGATTCTATTAAAAGAATTGAAGATATTAATGCTTTCTATTTAACTACTACTCATGCTTTGATGGGACTATGCAAGAAACTTGCTAGTGATGATATCTTACTTCAAGATGAAAGAATTAATAAAGTTAATGAAATTAAAATGTTAATTGATATTATTATGAATAGTATTAAGAAATAAAGTGGGAAAAGAAAAGGAGAAAATTTATGAAAAGATTAACAAAATCGCAAATGTGGATATTTGCAGTAGGTCAACTTGGTTGGTCAATTTTAGGAGGTATTATTAATACTTGGTTAGTTACATTTTACTTACCTACTGGTGGAGATGTAGAGAGTGGAGCAATTAAATATATTACTCCTGGTTTAATAATTGGAGGATTCTTAACAGTTCTTGGATTAATTACTGCTTTAAGTAGAGTGTTTGATGCCGTAACCGATCCATTAATTGCTACAATGTCAGATAGATCTAAAAATAAACGTGGTCGTAGAATTCCATTTATGCAATATGCAGCAGTACCATTTGCTGTAACAACTATCTTATTATTCTGTACACCAGTACAAGCTACTAGTTGGGTAAATGTATTATGGGTTAGTATATTCATCGTTTTATTCTATTTATTTATGACAATGTATTGTACTCCATACAATGCTTTAATTTCTGAATTTGGTAAAACACAAGAAGATAGAATGTTTATCTCAACTGCCATTTCACTAACTTTCTTTGCGGGAACATTGTTAGCTTATTTACCATTCTTATTTGCTGGTAGCTTACGCGCAGCTGGTGCTAGTTTTGCATGGAGCTATAGAGCAATATTTATCGTGTTAGCAGTAGTAGCATTAGTTGCTATGTTACTTCCAACATTCTTATTAAAAGAAAAAGATTTCGTAGATGCAGAACCATCTAAGTCAAATATGTTTAAATCATTAACATCAACTTTCAAAAACAAAGAATTTAAGAAATTCGTTGGTTCTGATATTATGTATTGGATTGGTTTGACACTATTCCAAACAGGCTTACCTTTCTTCGTAAAGGTATCAATGGGCTTAGATGAAATCTGGGTAACAGTTTTAATGGGTGCGATGACAGCCTTATCAGCATGCTTCTATCCATTTGTAACTAAACTAGTTATGAAGTTTGGTAAGAAGAGATTAGTTATAGCTGGCTTTATCGGTTTAGCAATTGCTTACACAATCACTGCATTAATAAATGTAATTCCACTTCCAGGAATTGTATATGGCATCTTAATCGTTTTAGTTGCCGCATTCCCAATGTCACTACTTGGAATCATTCCTCAATCAATCGTAGCAGATGTTGCAGAAGCAGAAGCTGTAACAACTGGTGAAAACCGTCAAGGTATGTTCTTTGCAGCAAGAACATTTGCAATGAAGTTTGGTCAAAGTATTGCCATGTTAGCATTCACATCTTTAGCTATTTTAGGTGTAGAACAAGACTTAACATCAAATGATATCGTTCCATCAACTACAGGACTAATGATTGTAGCAATCGTTGCTATCGTATTCTGTAGCTTAGGAGCAGTTATCTTATCATTCTACCGTGAAAAACAAATTATGACTATTATCGCTAAGAAAGAAGATGAAAACTTCTTTGCTAGCAATGCACTAGATGAAAAAGGAGAATAAGATGTTAACCCTTACTTATCTTAAAGATAATCAAGAGCTTAAAACTAATAATTCTAATCAAGATTTAGAATTAACAATTAAAAAAGATGCAAACCGTACAGTGGTTAGCGTAAAAGCATTAGCCGAAATCAAATTAGTTGATGCTAAATTAGATACTGATATCAAAATTAAAGATAATGATTTAATGTTTTTAAATGGTTATCAATCATGGACTGATACAGCAGAAGTAGATTTAAGTTTCAAAGAAAGAAATGTTACTAAACTTCCTAAGTTTTTAGTCAATGCATTTGGCTTTGACCGCTATGGCGACCCACTAATCTATAACTATGATAAAAATAAACTTCACGGATATGATTGTTTCTATATTAGAGGTGAAGCTGAATATTTTAGTTATAGCCTAAATGTAAATAAAGCTTATTTAGTTTATGAAATAAACAAAGCTGATAAGTCATTAACACTAACTAGTATGTGTTTAAATAAGAAACTGGCAAGTGGGGAAGAATTTAATTTATTTGATTATTTAGAATTTGCATCAATTGAAGAAGGCATTAATAGCCTTCACCAAACATATCCGCATCGCGAGTGCGAAAAGGTATTTGGCTATACATCTTGGTATAATTATTACCAAAACATTAACGAAGAAATCATCTTACGCGACTTAGAAGGCTTAGATTCAAGATTCAATTTATTCCAAATTGATGATGGATATGAAACTTATGTTGGGGATTGGAAAGATATAGATCCTGCTAAATTTCCAAATGGCCTAGCTGATATCGTTAATAAGATTCACCAAAAAGGATATAAAGCAGGTATTTGGCTTGCACCATTTGTGGCAGAGACTAAATCAAAACTATTTAGTGAAAGAAAAGATTTACTAAAGATGGTTGATGGTGCCCCTGTAAGCTGCGGTGGTAACTGGAGCGGATTCTACGCTTTAGATATGCAAAACCCAGATACCCTAGCTTATATTAAAGAATGTCTAGAATATTATATCGATTTAGGATTTGATTTCTTTAAACTAGATTTCTTATATGCAGCTAGCCTTCCTTTATATGAAGGACTAACGAGAGCGGAAATGGCTGAAAAATCATATGCTTTTATTAAAGAAGTTTTAAAAGATAAATTAGTATTAGGATGTGGAGCTATTCCATTTAATAGTGCTAATAAATTTGAATATTTAAGAATTGGACCAGATGTATCATTAATCTTTGATGATATTTGGTACATGAAGCATATGCATCGTGAACGTATCTCTACAAAAGTTACGCTTCAAAATACCATTTATCGTAGCATTTTCAATAATCATTTATTCTTAAATGATCCTGATGTCTTTTTATTAAGAGATGATAACATTAAGTTATCAGCTAAACAAAAAGAAGCATTGCTTACAATTAATAGTTTATTTGGTAGCGTGCTAATGACATCTGATAATATTGGTAGTTATGATGAAGCTAAAAAGGATTTATTAGAAAAAGCATTTGAGATGTTTTATCAAAGCACTGATAAATCATATAAAAAAGATGGTAACTATATTTTAATTAGTTATAAGTTAGAGGAAAAAAAATATAACTTAAAGTATAATACTTTAAAAGGAGTTATGGAATAATGGATAAAAGTAGTGTTATTTTTGGCAACGAAATGAGCGCAAAAGTTATTAAGGGCGCTAACAAAAGTAAACAAAAATATATTAAAAAATATGGTGATGATTTAAACGCCGATTACAAAATCAGCTTTAAAGATATCGATACTCTAGATTTCATTGATGCATCTAATATTGTATTTGGGGAAGAGAACCAATCTTTTAGCGATAATGCGCTAATCGTTGGTAATATTCGTATGGGCTTTGGCCATTATAGAATCTCAATTGCGATGGCAAGTTGTGCTAAAGCATTAGGTTATAAACCTTACTGGCTTGATTTAGCATCATTTGATGCAACAGGATCAAAGATGATTCGTGAACAAAATGATATGTATTCTCTAGCATCACGTATTAGTCAAAAATCAAAACTATTTAATAAGATCGTTTGGGAACCACTTAATTCAGAAGGATTTAAGAAGATTTCATATAATGCGAAAGACCAAAAGAATTCCGAATTATTAGTACCGATCTTTAGAAATATCCCTAAAGATATTCCATACATTGCAACGCACGTATGGCCATCTCAAGGTGCCATTCATGCAGGTATGACGCATGTAGTGAATGCCATTCCTGATAACTGGCCAATGGGCTTACATTTATCAGAAGGAGCAATTCACACTGTGCAAACACCATTTGCATATTTAGGTTATAAAATGTTAAATGGTTTTGATAAGAAACCATTAAAAGGTATTCCCGAAGAAGAACTAAAAATGGTTGGTTGTTTTGTAGATCACGAATTATTAGTTGATTTAGAAAACGATAATGCTAGAAGAGTAGAAAGATTACAAAATGGTAAACCAGTTCGTATTTTAATGACAGTCGGTGGAGCTGGTGCTGGCTTTGATATGTATCTTGCTATGATTAAACATTTATTACCTTATGTTAATGAAGGTAAAGTTGCATTATTCATTAACTTTGGTGATCATAAGACAGTTTACGAAAAATTACAAGAAAAGCTAGGCGACTTTAAAACTAATAACTTCTTTAATGAATATGGCAAATTAAAAGAATCTGCTAAGGACATTAAGGAAAAAGATGTTACTGGTGTATATGCAATATACAACGAAAACATTTTTGAAGCCGTTTATTCTACAAACTTACTAATGCCACTTTCTGATTTATTAATCACTAAGCCAAGTGAACTTGCTTACTACCCTGTTCCTAAACTATTCATGAAGCACATCGGTGGTCATGAAGTATATGGAGCAATCAATGGTCGTGAAAAAGGCGACTCTACATTTGAATGTCCTACAAAGGAGTCAATCAACCAAATGTTAGATAGATTATTAAGCGATAAAGAAATACTAATTCATATGTGCGGTAAGATTAATGAATTAAAGAAACAAGGATTTTATGATGGCGCATATGAATGTGTAAAACTAGCCGTTAAAGGCAAATAAAAAAGGTGGGGTTAACCCACCTTTTTATAATAGTTTAATAATGTCTTCTTTAATATCAGCTGGTTTATCAGTTGGTGCATAACGACCAACTACGTTACCATTTCTATCAACTAAGAATTTAGTAAAGTTCCATTTTATTCTTTTACCCATTGTTCCGCTTTTTTGATCCTTTAGGTAAGTATAAAGAGGATCTTCCTCTTTACCATTTACTTTAATCTTCTTAAAGCGTTTAAAAGAAGTATGGTACTTTAAAGTACAAAATTCATGGATTTCTTCATCAGTTCCTGGAGCTTGACCAGCAAATTGATTGCATGGGAAATCTAGAATTTCAAATCCTTTTTCATTTAGCTCTTGGTATAAGTTTTCTAATCCCTCATATTGAGGAGTAAATCCACAGCCTGTTGCGGTATTAACAATTAGTAATACTTTATCCTTGTAATTAGCTAAACTCACTTCATTGCCTTGATTATCTAAAACTTTGTAATCATAAATTGACATAAGTTACCTCCTGCTAACTATATTTTATTATAGGTTAAATAGTTGATGCAATCATTTTAAGTTTATTTTAAGAAAAAATAGTTAATGGCAGGTTTATGTTCGATATTGAATAGATATAATATTAATAGTATAATTTTAATGAATATAGGAGACCAGTTATGAAAAAAGATTTTAAGCGATTTGATATGTACATTCCACCTAAAAAGGTTAAGTGGTTTTTAAAACCGCTTATTCCTCTAATTGTAAATAGCGGAATTAAAAAACATAAACCTGTTATCACTTATGAAAATACAAAAGATTTAAAAGCACCATTTTTATTACTATGTAATCACAATGCTTTCTTTGATTTTTCGGTAGCTGAGCATGTACTTGGTAAAAATGAAGCTAACTATGTTGTGGCAATTGATGGGTTTTTAAATAGAGAATGGTTGCTTAGAGATGTTGGCTGTATTTGTAAAAGAAAGTTTACAAATGATTTAGTGCTAGTTAAGCAATTAAAAAGAGTAATTAATATGGGTAACGTTGCTGTTTTATATCCCGAAGCTAGATATTCTTTATGCGGAACAACAGCAGTACTACCTGCATCTTTAGGAAAACTAGTAAAATTCTTAAAAGTGCCAGTTGCTAGCTTAATTTGTCATGGTCATCATGTTAATTCACCATTCTGGGATACATCACACGAACGTGGCGTCGTGGGGACTGAGGCTACTTATAAATTACTATTTACAGCAGATGAAGTTAATAGTTTAAGCATTGAAGAGATTAACAGCCGAATCGTCAATGAATTCCAATATGATGATTTCAAGTGGCAAAAAGATAAAGGCGTTATTATAAATGATCCTAACCGTGCTAAAGGCTTGCACCGCGTTTTATATAAATGTCCGGTTTGCGGAGAAGAACATAGCATGGATTCGCATAATGCAGTTTTAGAATGCACTGCCTGCGATGCTAAATGGGAAATGACCGAACTAGGTGAGCTAAAACGCATAAATGGTGAAGACCAATTCACTCATATTCCTGATTGGTATGAATGGGAAAGAAAATGTGTAGCCGAAGAAATCGAAAAAGGAACATATTCAAGTGGTGAATTAGAAGTCAGCGTTGATACGCTACCTAAAGATAAATTCATTCATCTAGGCAAAGGAACGCTAATCCACGATATGGAAGGCTTTAGAGTCAAAGGAATAGATGTAGAGGGTGATGAATTTAATATGGAAATCGATGCAAGAACGCAGTATTCAGTTCATATTGAATACCAATACCTATTTAAACATGGCGATTGTATTGACTTAAATACAATTAATGATACTTGGTATATTTATCCAACTGGTAAATTTAATGTTACTAAGATGGCTCTTGCTACTGAAGAACTATATTTAAAATACCAAAGAGATAAAGGTGTTAACTTACCGAAAGGATTAGCTTAATATGAAAAATGCATATTTAGCAGGTGGATGCTTTTGGTGTATCGCATCATTTATTAGTGAATTAAATGGTGTTATAGATGTGGTTAGTGGTTTCTCTGGTGGGGATGAAGTAGACCCTACTTATGAGGAAGTTAAGAATCAAGAAACTAATCATCGTGAAACGATTAAAGTAGTATATGATGAAAAGAAGATTAGTTATAAAGAATTAGTAGCATTTTTCATTGATAGCGTAGACCCATTTGATGATGGTGGCCAGTATATTGATAGAGGATATTCATATACTCTAGCTATCTATTATAATGATGAAGCTGAAAAAGAAGAAGCAATTAGACAAATTAAAGAATTAGAAGAAAAAGCTAAAGCAAAAGTCTATATTGCGGTTGAAAAGTTTAAAGAATTTTATGAAGCTGAAGAATATCATCAAGATTATCATTTGAAGAATCCAGAAGCTTTTAAAGAAGAGTTAGAAAAATCAGGTAGAAACAAAAAGATGTAACAATTTCTTGTTACATCTTTTTATTTTGGACCAAGTCCATATAATCTAATTGCTTCTTTACGTTTATAGAATAATTTACGATATTTTAATGGTTTAAATGTTGGACTTGTTAACTTGTAGTATTCGTTATTATGACTAAATACTAATGATGTTGCTTTATCGTCAACTTCAACTTTTTGAATATCATTGAATAAGAATGTATGGAAGCCAACACTAATCCCATCTTTATCCACATGCATCTTATCGGTAGTGATTAGTTTTAGTGAATGATTATCTTTAATTAAAGATAAAGATACATTGTCTTCATTAAAATTAATTTCACTATCAGCGATACGATCGATTTGGTTTTCTTCCCATTTCATAAAATCAGTAACTGTTTTGAAACGGAAATTAGCGTGGATGATTCCTTGGTCAGTGTAAGATCCACGGGCATCACATTTAGTGCAGTGGTAATCTTTGCCACTAGTCTCATATGAATCATATTCACCGCAGTTAGGGCAAATATAGAAGACGTTTTCTAAGCCTTCAGCTAAATGATCAGATGCATATGTAATTGGTGAATTACATTGTCTAGCGTATGCATCTTCCTTTAAGTCATCTTCAAGTAGTTTAGTAACTTGCGCGTTAGTTAGTTTTTCTAAATCAAATTTAGAATAAACATTAACGATGTGACCATTGATCCAGCCCTTTCTTTTATCTTTAGCCCAAGCAGGTTCAGTAAAGTATCCGCCAGTGAAGCAATATGTAACTAGTGTACAGTTAGCTTCTTTAATGATTTCTGCTACATCAGGATCAATTGGACTAGTTACACCTGAATAGTTAGTATACATTTCAGGGTATATACAAACATTATTACCATCTTTCACAAGTTTAACTAATTGATCTTTGTATGTTTCGATTGGATAACCGATCTTATAAGGGATGTTACCATAGAAGTCTTGGCGCTTCGCAATCTCCGGATTAGTTCTATAGATTCCTTCGTTGAATGTGAAGTACATAAATTCTTTAAATGATAACATTATTAAATATTGATCAGCGCTACTAATTCTACTCGCTGCCACAATGAATGGTCCTTTAATATCAAAAGGAGTTGGCTTGAAAGAATATGTTTGCTTAATGTATGACTTCATTCTAATTTTATCTAAGCCATACATAAATCTCTGGGTTAGTTTTGGTTTGATCTTTTTCATAATAATTCCTCATAGACATTATATAATAATCTGTTAATTATTTCATTATAAAATAAGAAAAAGTCAAAAATGATGATTTAATTTATTTGCGTAAAAAAATATATATGCTATAATGTTTATGTAAAATTTTTTTATGTGGAGGTTAAATATGAAAAGAATTTTAGGCGTTATTACATTATTAGTTTTCGCAGTTCTTTTAGTTGCTTGCGCACCTAAAGATACAGAAGCTGCAGCTGCTAAAATGAAAAAAGCAGGTTATATCGCTACTGCTTCAGTTGCTAGCGAAGTTAAAGAAGACGGCTATGTTGGACAAGTTACTGGTACTAAAGATTCATTAAGTGAAGCTTTATCAAGCGCTTACACAGCACAACTTTACAAGACTGCAAAACAAGCTAAAGCTGCTTACGAAAAAACTCAAGACGCAGAAGGCAAATCTAGTGCTACATTAGTTGGCAAATGGGTATTCTACGGAAATGAAGATGCTCTAAAAGCATTCAAGAAATAAGTTGCTTTGATATAAAAGAAGGCTAGATTTTCTAGCCTTTTTTTATTACTTGGATATTAAAAAACAATAGAAGTTTAAATAAATAACATATATAATGTATATAGATATCGCGTTTTTTTGCTGATGCAACCAATAGTTGCCTCAATGAAAAGTAGAATTGGTAGAACGCAACCACCCTATTTTATAAAATGAAAGTGTAATTAGGAGGGAAAATTATGAATATCGAAATTGCAAACAGATTAGTAGAATTTAGAAAGAAAAACGGATTATCACAAGAAGAACTTGCTGATAAGTTAGGCCTTTCTCGCCAAGCTGTCTCTAAATGGGAAAGAGCAGAATCATCACCTGATACAGATAATTTAATTTGCTTAGCAAAACTTTATAATGTGTCGCTTGATGAATTACTTCAAACTAGCCAAGATGTAGATGAGATAGCAGAAAACGTCAAAGAAAAAGAAAGCGAAAAAGAAAATAGCATTAAAGAGTTAAAAGAAAAACTAGAAGAAAAAAGATGGGCTAACTTACCACCTGAAGAACAAGCTAGATATAAAAAGTTTAGTATGTTTGATCATGTTTTCACTGGTGTATTATACTTTTTAGCTGTTGCTACTTATTTCACTGTATCGTTTTTAGTAGAAGGTCAGTGGCAAAAGTTATGGGTAATCTTTTTAGTACCAATCGTACTATCTTCAATAATTTCGTGTATTAAGAAAAGAAGATTTTCACCATTTGCTTTTCCAGTATTAGTAGCACTAGTTTACTTAACAATTGGTGTATATTTAAATATTTGGCACCCAACATGGGTAATGTTTATTGCCGTTCCTCTATTTTATACTTTAGCTGGACCACTTGATAGAGCTATCGCCGAAAAGAGAAACGAAAAAGTCGATCCTGATGATTTCGATGATGAAGATGAAGAATAATTAAAGGTAAGAATATGAATAAAAAGTCATTACAAGAAAAACTAATAAATCTCCAAGATAAGAATTATCAATCATTTCAATATAAGCTTATCCCAACAGTAAAAGCTGATTCTATCATTGGTGTTAGAACACCTGACTTAAGGGCTATCGCTAAAGAAATGAATAAAGATAATTACAAAGAAGAATTTATAAATGATTTACCTCATTTATATTTTGAGGAAAATCAAATTCATTCATTCTTAATTGGTCTTGAGAAAGATTTTGATAAAGTACTTGTAATGATTAATAACTTTCTACCTTTTATTGATAACTGGGCTACTTGTGATCAAGCAACACCTGTTGCTTTAAAGAAAAAGCCAGATATCGCTCTTATTGAAATTAAAAAATGGATTGATACAAATAAACCATATTATATAAGATATGGAGTAGGTGTCTTACTTGCATTATTCTTAGATGATTTATTTGAAGAAGAACATTTAGAAATAGTAGCAAACATTCATAGTGATGAATATTATGTACAAATGATGCAAGGCTGGTATTTTGCTACAGCTTTAGCTAAACAATATGATTATGCAATTAAATATATTGAAAAAGGATTATTAGATAAAGGCGTAAATAACATTACAATTAAAAAAGCGATTGAAAGTTATCGTATAACTGAAGCTCAAAAAGAATATTTAAGAAAGTATAGGATAAAATAATGCCTTGGTATGTTATTGTAATTATTGTCTTTGTTGCTTCGGTGATCCTTTCAGTATTTATATCCTTGCCTTTGTATTTAGCAATTAAAACTACTCATCCACTTCATTTGAGTAGAGAAGAAGTAACTTCTTTATGGAAAGAAAAAAGATTTGCTAGTGAGTATGATAAAACTTTAAGAAAAGACATAACATTTACGATGGATGATGGATACATCATTCATGGTGATTATATGTTATATCCTGGATCTAAAAAGTTTGTCATCTGTTGTCACGGTTATTCGGTAAACCGTGAAGCAGAACTAGAATATGGTTTAATCTTTTATCGTTTAGGCTATAATGTAGTGCTATTTGATGAAAGAGGCCATGGTGATAATGAACAATTTATCTCAACAATGGGTTATTTAGAATCTAAAGATCTAAACCAAATCATTGATCAAGTAAAAGATAAGTTTGGGCTAGATTCTAGTATCGGCTTGCACGGAGTATCAATGGGTGCAGCAGTCTCTTTATTTGTAACTAAATACCGCAAAGATATTGAGTTTATTATAGAAGACTGCGGGTATGTTAACTTCAAAAATGTTTTAACAATGCAAGTAAATAAAGGGCATTTGCCAGGAGTTATTTTTGCACCACTTGCATCGTTTACTAGTAAGCTTCTTTATAAGTTTTCATTTAAAGATGCATCAATTGAGCCTGATTTAGAAAAGATTGATGTACCAATGCTTATCATCCATGGAGACATTGATGAATCGGTACCAGTTAAAAATGCCTATATTTTAAATGAAAGGCTAAATTGTAAACATAAAATGGTTTTGTATCATAGTAAGCATGCTAATGCGCTTACTGATTATAGATCTGAATATGAAAAAGAAGTTGAAGACTTCTTAGCTAGCTTAAATAGCGACTAATTTGCTTAGAATTATTATTTATTGTATAATGAATATGTAATAAGAAAAGGAGTGATAGTTATGTTAGCTAAAATTCAAAAAACTTTAGTAATTGTATCAATATCTACAGTTGGTCTAGTTATGGCCATGTTAATTGCAGCTGTATTTAAAGCACCAGTATTTGATAAAGATAAAATACTTTTACCAATTATGCTAAGTTTAGCAGTAATTGCTGCTGGCTGTTTCTTCGCCAATAATGCTTTAGATATGTTTGAAGATAAAAAGCCATTATCGATTAGTTGCTTAGTTTTACTAGCATTTAGTGCAATTCTTGGCTTTATTCATTTTTGGAGTAAGTTTAGTTTATCTGAAGGATTTGGCAAATTCACTGGTATTGTAGTTATTACATCAGTTTTATTTGTTATTATCGTAACTACTTATGGTGCCCTTGATAAACATTTCTTCGTTCTTCAAATGATTACTTATGTTTTAGTCGGACTAATTGATGTTGTTTTAATTATGACAATCCTTGGCGCTGATTTATTCCATGGTGCCTTTACTACCATTTTTGTAGTAACATGCATTGCGGCAGTTGCTTTGCTGCTTACAACTAACATCTTAGGTAAGAGACTTGGTAAGATAGTGGAAGCAGGATTCATCAAGGTTAATAAAGCTGAATATGAAGCATTAAAACAAAGAGTAGAAGAATTAGAAAAAGAAAATGCGGAATTAAAGAGTAGACAATAAAATTAATATAAACTTAAACTGCTAGCTTCTAGCAGTTTTTGTTTGCTTAATTAGCAATGTTTTGTTATAATCTTGTATGTTGTAAGGAGAGTTGTATGGACTTTTTAAAATCATTTATATTTCCTTTAAAAATGAGGCGCTTTAGAAATATGAGTATCTTGTTTGCTATTATAATCTTTATAATGGCTACATATCTTGCTATTGTTCCCGTTAAATATAAACATAGTAAACCAGATAATGTTATTAAGACTAATGCTTACTTAACAAAAGATTTCTATGATGCCACAACTGATTTTGATTATGCTGCTATCAAAAACAAGAATTATGCGATCAAAGATGCTTCTGAACTAGTAGCAGATGATACCACTTTTAGTAGTTATACAATTAATGGTATTGTGAATAATACAAATTACAAATTCTATATTGTTTTTGATTTTGATAATGAAGCGTTCTCGGCTACTGATGACTTATATGAGATTTACGGCTTTGAAAAAGAAAAAGCAAGTTGCGTTTTGTTATTCGCAAAAGGCTATTACGAATTACAAAACACTAAAGAAGAAACAGTAAATGAAGAAAAGAAGCTAGTCTATAGTACGATTCAAGGTAGCTCATATCGCGATGCTAACTTAGATTTTGCATCATATAATGATACAAATGAATTTTTGGATGCAATCGCAATGATGTTAGCTAAGTTATATGGCGCAGTATATGTTTCAATGTTTACATTGACTTGCGCATTTATGATAATCGTATTACCTTTAGTATTAATATTAGTAATGTGGTTAGTATTTAAAAAACGTGGATCGATTACTAGATTTAAAGAATATTATAATATTGCTGCCATCTCTTGCATTATCCCAACGCTAATCGCCTTTGGAGTTGCTTGGTTCTGGCCACAAATTATTAATTTCTATACAACGGCATTTGTAGTTTATTATTTATTCGTAATTTATCGAATCAATGCATTCCCAATTGATTACGAAGAAAAGAAACCAGCAAAACCTACTGCTAAGCCACAACCAACAAAAGTTGAGGAAGTAGAAGTAGTAGAAGAAAACACAACCCAAGAATAATTATAAATAGATGGTGTTCCTTGCCTAACCACCATCGAAAATAATAAAACAAGGAGGAATTATGAACACATCAAGTTCTAGGCGCGTAACGTTATTGCGCATTGTGAAACTAGCGGTGATTGCGGCTTTGTATGTAGTGCTAACCGTATTGTTAGCGCCAATTTCGTTTGGTCCAATTCAATTTAGAGTATCTGAGATTTTAGTATTGCTTTGTTTCTTTAAAAGAGATTATTGTATTTCTTTAATCTTAGGATGTTTAATCGCTAATCTATTCTCAATTGAACTAGGCTATATTGATTTAATATTTGGTACTTTGCATACAGCAATAAGCGTAATCCTAATATCTTTCACTAAGAAGAATATGTTTATAGCATCTTTATGGCCAACAATCTTTATGCCAATTATTGCTTTTGAACTTTGGTATTTCTTAGGCTATGAATTCTTTATGACATGGTTAACTTTATCAATCAGTGAATTCATAGTAGTAAGTATTTTAGGATTTTGGATCTTTTTCTTTATTAGAAAGAACGAAACGCTTGTTAAGTTTATCACTGAGTAAAAGAAAAGATACTACTTCCGTAGTATCTTTTTCTTTTTATTTTGTAGTTAAAATATTGATTCCAACCATAACGGCCTTTTCCATACCGTCTAAGCTAACATATTCATACTTGCCGTGGTAGTTGCCACCACCTGTTCCAAGGTTAGGGGTAATGATTCCATCATATGTAAGTCTAGCACCATCAGTGCCACCTCTTATTGGGGCAAGACCTGGTTCCATACCAGCTTTTTTAATAGCTGCTTTAGCGCGATCAACAACTTCAGGTTTAGTTGCTACAATATTGTACATATTAAAGTATGAATCTTTAATTGTTATTTCGCATGTCCCTTCACCATATTTGGTATTAATTGCTTTTCTTGCTTTTTCAAAATCTTCTTTTTGACTGGCAAACTTACCTAAATCGTGGTTACGAATAATGTATTTCATTTCTGTCGCTTCCACATTCCCCTTAATCTCATTTAGATGATTAAAGCCTTCATACTTTTCAGTAAACTGTGGACGAGCGAATGGTGATAATAAGTTATCAAATTCGTTAGCAATCATAATGCTATTTTTCATCTTATCTTTAGCGCTACCTGGATGGATATTAGCACCTTGAATATGGACAAAGGCGCTTGCCGCATTAAAGTTCTCGCAGTTTATAATGTTTTCTTCATCGCCATCATAAGTATATGCGAAGTCACAAGCAAATCTTTCTAGATCCACATTATCAGCACCTTCCCCAATTTCTTCATCTGGTGTAAAACAAATTTTGATTTTACCATGAGGAAGGTTAGGGCTAGCTTTTAGATATTTAATGATTTCCATAATGATAGCAATACCGGCTTTATCATCAGCACCAAGTAGAGTAGTTCCATCAGTTACAATGATAGTTTCGCCTTTGCGTTTAGCAAGATTAGGAAAATCTTTAACTAACATATTGATATTTAATTCTTTATTTAAGACGACATCGCCACCATCATAATTTTCTATTACTTGCGGCTTAACATCTTTGCCGCTCATATCAGGCGCTGTATCCATATGGGCCATAAGACCGATTGTTGGGAAAGATGAATCAGTTGCATCAAGTGTTGCATAACAATAACATTTATCTGATAAATAAACATCCTTGCAACCTAACTCGTTTAATTCCTCAATCAATTCTTTAGCTAAAGCGAATTGATGAGATGTAGATGGGTGAAGCCCACTTGTAGGAGATGAGATAGTATCATAACTAACATAGTTCAAAAAGTTTTTTAATAACGATTGTTTCATAATTGGTCCTTTCTAAAAATATCATATACTAAATATTCATATTCTTTTTCGCAAATACTAAATGGAGATGGGTCATATCCCCCTTTACTGAAAGGGTTACACCTCAGGATTCTCCAAATCGTTAAGCCTAAAGCTTTGAAAAAATTATATTTTTCAAAACACTCAAGCGAATAACTTGAACATGTGGGGATATACTTGCAGCTACCGCGCGATGCCCCACTTTGTTTATACATTTTAATTAGTTTGATAAATAGTTTATTCATACATAGATTATATGCTAAAGAGGGAGTATTTGCAATCAAGAAGGTTGGCAAAAGGCCTAATTAATGATATAATGCATACGCGAGGTAAAAGATGAAACAAGAAAATTACGACTTTTTTTACGATATTATTGATGAAGCATGTATGCTAATTTGTAGTGAGACTAATTGCAACTACTTAGATGCTTTAATTAGAGTAAGTAAAGATATTATCGAAGATATCGACGATTCTAGACTTGATGCATCTAGCCTAAATAAATTAGGTGAAATCTATGACCGCCTAAATGAAAGAATCGTATCTAATGAAGATATTAGACTAGCTTATAATTTCTTGTTTGTTAAGGCATTAAAGCATGCGAAATATCCACTAGATATTTTGATCCCAGATTCAATTGGCTTACTATTTGCTAACATCATTAGAAATTATTATGATTATAATATTAATATGTTAGAGATCAATGCGAAGTGCGCTAGCCTTACTAATACAATCGCAAACTTCTTAGAACTAGATACATACTGTTTTGCCCAAGAAGAAGATAGCAAGTTAGCTACAATCGCCAAATATTCTTCAAACATGCAAGACCGCGATTTAGTTGTTTACAATAATAAATTACTAGATCCTTTGGAAGTAAGCGTTGATACAATCTTTGGTTATTTAGAAAGTAAAACGGAAGATAATACATTTATTCCCTATAAAGCAATTTCTAAATTAATGAAATATTTAGATGAAGATGGCATCTTCATTTTCTTAATCGATAATGATTTCTTTAGTTATCCAGATTTAAATAACTTTAGAAATTCATTTACGGGTACTTTGCTTGGTTTACTTATTTTACCGGATACAATGTTTCAAGCAGGTAAAGCAAGAAGCGTATTAATTGGTTCTAAAAAACAAATCAATGATTTTGAAATGATTGTTATGAATATGCCAAGCTTCGCGGATGCAGTAAAACTAAATGAAGCCATGATGAATATAGAAGCATGGGTTAGAGAGCTATCGCATATCGTTAAAGAAAATTAAAATAAATAAGAAAATAATAGTGATTTTTTTAAATATATAATTAGGAGGCTAATTATGTTTAAGAAAATCACTTTTTTTATTTTTGCCTTTTTCTTATTATATATAGGGCTTTTATCTATTAATAAGGTAAGCGCAAATGAAGAACAAATTATATATTTAGAACTAGGATTAACTGGCTATGATTATGAAATAGAAGATAGTGTAATCGTAAGTGGGACTATTGATTTTAATAATATTGGTGAATACAAACTTACTTATTTTAATAAAATAACTAAATCGTATTTTGATATTTTATATATAGTAACTGATAGTAGCGATATTAATTATTTTCAAAAGATGATTGAAATAAAGAATACTTCGGCCACCTTTACCCCTAATAATATTATTTATAAAGATGGGATAGTGATTATAGCTAGCTATAAGTTAGACCCAGCAAAACTAAATAGCTTAAATGATAAAAAAGCGATGATCAATGTTTATAATGGCACGACTTTAAGGGCCATGATGACTTATAGTTATTATTCAGAAGTAGTCAAAATGGTTTTTTCCCAAGCCGGTTTTATAGCTCTAGTTAGGTATGATGATAATGGTAAAAACCATTTTAAAATAATTGAATATAACTTAAATGGGGAATTTTTAAGAGAATATAGTGTAGCTAGTAATGCATTTGATAAACCGCAAAATATTATAATCGCTGATGATTATATTTATTTAGTCTTTAATTCATCTTCAAATACGTCCCCTTTCATTTCTAAAATCAGCGGTATCTCAACAGCCTTTATCGCAAAGATTAATTACTTGAGTTTTGAAGAAGTAAATTATATTTCATTTGGAAATAATACTTCAAATGAGATAATTGATTCGGTTTACAATGATGATTATTTATATGTAGTCTTTAAACCATTTGGGAGTGGGGACTTTTTAAAGAAGTTATCAGGATCTAAATTTATCGTTAAACTAGATAAAGATTTACATATTGAAAAATATGTTGAGACTGATAATGATGATGGTTATTTTGGTATAAACCTAAATAACGATACTATCTATTTGTTTACATCTGCTAGCCTTCCGACCAACAAAATAACAATATCAGCCTTCGATCTAGATTTAAATAAAGGGGCTAAACAAGAATTATTTATTAACAATAATGATTATTTAGTAACTAAAATAATAAGTTATTCGAACCATTCTTTATTTGTAAATGGCAAAGATAAAGAAGAAGATACGCCTTGCATGCTAGGTGCCATCAATATTGAAAATGGTGAATTTTTGTTTCATCCAGAATTAAAAACAAACTTCAAAATTAACAATATTGAAGTAGTAGATAATGTAATTTATTTATATGGGATAAGCGATAAAGATATTATTATTTATGATTATTATTATCTAAATAATAAAGAAGATAATCTATTTTTGAATAATTCTTTAGTTGAAGGTGATGTAATTAGCGATACTTTTAGTGAAAATCAGCTATATGGCGCTAACCAAAAAATAGTTAAATTCAGGATGGGAAATAGCTTTTATATTAAAAAAATAGATTATTATTTGCCCCTAGAATCTTCTATTATGGGTGGGTCTGCTTATGAATTAGGGACTAAAATATATGCAAATGGACGCATATATTTAGATGATTTAGAGATCAAAAATGGTTATAGTATTGAAAAAGTTGGTGCTTATTTACTTAAAGTTTATGGGACTGATAATGAAGTAGCCTATCTTGAATTTAGTGTAAAACAGATAATTAATGAAGCAACAAGTGCTCCCTTAATAGAAGTAGAATCAGTAGATATTACTAATCTAGATTATGAAGAATATAAAGTAAGTGACTTATCGATTAGGGATATAAATATCGCTAGCACCGAAGATAATAATAAACTGGGCGATGTTGGGATTATCTTAATAATTCTATCTGCTAGTCTAATTATAGCTTTTATCATACCCGTTACTAAAATAAGAGGTAGGAAATAATGGTTAAGCTAATATTATCTTTAATGGTGGGAATAAGCTTGTTATCACCAAAATATAGCAAGTATTTTATCGAAATAGATGAAGTGGTTTATGAAAGAACTGGTGATCTGGTTTATTTATATGATGATAGTTACAAAGTAAAATATAAAGATATTCTAATTTATGAAGCTGCATATTATACCGATTTAACAATCGGTATTTTAAATAACAATATTTATATTTTATTTAAAGGTGATAATTATACTTTATCTAAATATTCTCTAAGCGGTAATCTAATTAGCTCAATAAATCTATTTAACTGTTATAGTTATCTAGATTTATTAACAACCGCTGATTATTTATATTTATATGGCGGTATTGATTTAGATTTATTAAATAGTGAGGCCATAAAAGAAGAAAATAGCTTAACTAATTTTGACCTAGATTTACTAACTAAATGTGCCGATTTAGATCATTACCTGCTAGATGGCTTCACCATGAAGCTAAACTTAGATTTAGAGATTGAGGAAATCAATATTTATAAAGGCAATAAAGAAGAAAAAATATCTAAAATTTATAATATCGATAACAAGTTATACTTAACTGGTAGCAAAGATTATTTAAGCGAAGGAATATATGGAAATGGGGGATTAACTGAGGCTTACTTTTTAATATTACTAGAAGATAGTGAAATTATCTTAAGAGAAATATATCAAGAAAAGATTATTAACTTAGTAAAAGTTAATAATAATTTAGTAGTTTGTACAAAAGATGAAATATATTGTTATGATAGCGATTATTCTTTAGTTTTAAGCCTAAATTTGCCATCTGAATCAATCTTTAGTTATGTAACGTTTAATTATTCGCTTTTGGTTATAAGCGAAGATAAAGGATATTTGATTGATTTAGATGATGGGAAGCTGTTAGATAGTTTTGATATAGATGGATATGATTATGTATGCGCTAGTGACTTTCTATATTTTAAAAAAGAAGGTAAACCTTATGTACTTGATTTTTTAGAAGAAGGGTTATTTTTTGATGAAGTAAATTATTGTTATTATAGACAGATTGAAGAAATGAATGGGTTATATGGAAAATATATGCTAGTAGATACAATGTATGAACCTTATTTTGATAGATTAGTATATGGGGCTTACGATGTTACATATTTTTATAAGTACTCTGATTTAGTGATTGAAAAATGCGGTAAGTGTGTTGTGGAGAGGGAAGCAAATGTTATGGAAGGAGGAATTTATCCTGCTAATTATCATTTGTTTTTTAGTGGGACCGGCTACCTTGATGGTAAAATGATTTACCAAAATCATGAGCTAGTGGAAGCTAAAGAGTACGAACTGGTTTTAGAAGGGACAAATGAAACTAGAACAATTCATTTTAGAGTGGATAGTAATCAAATTAGTTTTACTAATAATATCAATACTAGTTATGATTTATATGTTTTAGAAAATGAATATATTAAAGTAGAAATCTCATCTTCAGATAAATTAGAATCAGTCTATGTTAATGATAAGTTATATGATGTAATAAGCGAAAATGATAAATACTATATTAACTTGCTAGTTTATAGAGGTGATAATGGGTATATAATTAGATATGCGCTAGATGAAGCTGGTAATAAAATACCAATTAATTACTTTGTTAAAGTGTTAGGGATTATTGATGGGATAATTGATATTGATACTAATGCATATATTAATAATGAAGATGTAGAAGTTGATTTAATAATTAATAGTGGGAATGAATTAATTAGAGTAATTGTTTTAAAAGTATTAAAAGATGGGATTGAAAATATTTATTATTATCCAGTAGGTAATATAAATATTGACCTACCTAATTTAGATAGTGCTAATTTTAATTTATATTTAGGTTTATATAATGGATCAACTAGTTATGATTTAATAAAAGTATTTGAAGGGATGGTAGATGATAGCCTATACCTAGAAGTAGAGATTAAAAGCAAGCAAGAATTTATCGAAGAGTTAGCTTTTAAGATAAATAAAAATAAAGGGATTAGTTATATTGAAGTAGGTGATAATTATATTAATTTAGCCAAAACTAAGAATTATAAATTAATTATCATATTTTCTTGCATTAGCATTTTAATAAGTATTATTATCTTAACTACAAGATATAAAAAGAAGATTAAAAAAAATAAGTAATTATGTTATACTTAATTTATGAGGTAAGGTATGGAATTTGTAAATTTATATGTCCAAACTGAATATTCTATTTTATCATCAGCTATAAGGCTTGATGATTATTTTAAGTATGCAAAAGCAAATGGGCTAAATGAAATAGCAATTTGTGATAGCGATATGTATGGCGCATATAAATTCTACTTAGGATGTATTAAGAATAACCTTAAACCAATTATTGGTATGGCCTTAAATATAGCATCAAAGAACGAGGCCCAAGACGTCATTCTTTTATATGCATATAATTATGAAGGCTATATTAATTTATGCCACCTAGCAACAATTGCTCATCTTGAAGGCTTTGGAGCTGATAAATATTCAGTTTTAGCTAAACACGCTAAAGGCATAATTGCTATTTTACCGGGAAGTGAATCAGCAGTTCTTAGAGAATTTAGAAAAGATAGTAATAATAAAGAATTAGTTGATAATTTATTATTTATTAAAGGGATCTTTGAACATTTTTATATTGGATTAATGGTTCAAAACATCTCCGAAAAAGAAATGTTTGGCGGCTTATATGTATTAGCTCGCGCTAATAACATTAAAATGGTTGCTTTACATAAAACATGTTATTTAGAAAAAGAAGATTTAGAAGTTTATAAAGTAGTTAAAAAAATTAGCCAAATTGGTAATGGCAATACGCAATATAACTTTAACCAAAAAGAAGAAAATGGTTTTTATTTAAATAATGATTTAGCTAATTTCATGTACATTAATTACCCTGATCTACTTGATGCAAGTTGCGAGATTAGTAATTTATGTAATTTAGAAATTAAAAAAGATGGTTATCATTTCCCTAAATACGTACTACCTGATGGAAGTGATATCGATAGTAAAGAATATTTAGCAGATCTTGCTAAGATCGGGCTAAATAAAAGGTTAGCTAGTAAGAAGCTAGATAACGAACAAATAAATGTTTATAAAAATAGATTGTTATACGAACTAGATGTTATTAGCAAAATGGGCTTTTGCGATTATTTCTTAATCGTTTATGATTATGTAAGGTTTGCCAAGACTAATAATATCTTAGTAGGACCAGGTAGAGGCTCGGCAGCTGGAAGCCTAGTTAGTTATGTCTTAGGAATAACTAATACGGATCCAATTGAGTATAATTTATTATTCGAAAGATTTTTAAATCCAGAACGTATCAGTATGCCTGATATCGATGTGGACTTCCCGGATGATGCGAGAGAGAAAATATATCACTACTTAATTGAAAAATATGGGGCTAAAAAAGTAGCCCATATCGGTACATTTGGTACATTTAAGCCAAGAAGTGCGATCCGTGATGTAGCGAAAGTAATGGGCATCAAGGATTCCACATTAAAAACAATTAATAACTATATTCCGCAGTATAATAGCCCAAGTCTTGATTCGATTGCCCAAGGGGTAATAGATATCAAGAAGATGATTATGGGTAATGATGATATTAAGAATCTATTTTACTTAGCTAGTAAAATTGAAAATATGCCGCGTAATATCTCGATTCATGCATCAGGGGTTGTAATTGGTGATGAAGACTTAGATTTATATACACCACTATCTAGGGGTAGTGATGGTGTCTATCAAACTGAGTATGAAGCTAGCGATATCGAATCAATTGGCCTAGTCAAGATGGATATTTTAAGTTTATCTAACTTAAATACTATTACAAAGATTGTTAGGGATGTGGAAGAGAAAACGGGGAAGAAGATTGATTTATATAAAATCAGTTATAACGATCCAAATGTCTTCAAGCTAATGGCAAGTGGGGATACGGATGGTATTTTCCAATTTGAAAGTAGCGGTATGCGTAAACTTTTAAAAGAATTAAAAGTTAGTAGTTTAGAAGATATGATTATTGCGAATGCGATTTATCGTCCAGGCCCTCAGGATATGATCCCGACTCTAATCAAACGTAAATTTGGTCAAAGTTATAAAGGAATTGATCCTTCAATTGATGATATCTTAGCACCAACTTATGGAATTGTTATTTTCCAAGAACAAATATTGTTAATTGCCCAAAAATATGCTGGCTTTACTTTAGGTCAAGCAGACTTACTTAGAAGAGCAGTATCAAAGAAAAAAGCAGAAGAGTTACTTAATATGCGTGAAGCATTCTTAAAAGGAGCTTTTAATAAAGGGCACATGCTAGATGATGCTAATAAAATTTACGATTATATCGTTAAATTTGGTGATTATGGCTTTAATAGAAGCCATGCGGCAGTATATTCAATTGTTGCTTATCAAATGGCATATTTAAAAACTCATTATTATCCATTCTTTATGAGTACATTGATGGAGGCAAGCTTGTCTGATAAAGACACACTTAATAATTATTTTTCATCTTTGAGACAAAGAAGATATAATATTTTACCGCCTGATATCAATGTTTCATCAACTGTTTTTGAAGTAAGAGGTAATGATATTTATTATCCTTTACAAGGGGTAAAAGAAATATCAGCTGGCGTTGCTAAAGACATCTTAAAGATCAAAGAGAATGGCATCTTTTTAAATTATGAAGATTTTGTTATTCGTACTAAAGAATTATTAAATAAAAAGATGGTTATTAGTCTTGCTAATAGTGGGGCATTTGATTCATTTAATATTACAAGAAAAGCGGCTAATGAAGAATACGATAATATCATTAGGATGAGTTTATTTAGTAGAGTAGGCGATAAGATCGAAGATACTTCATATTCAAATATTGAATACGACCTTTCTACAATCTCCGAAAATGAAAGAAATGCTTTAGGTTTTAATCTAAAATATGATGAGTTTATTAAATATAAAGAACTAGCAGCAAGCGTTGGTGCTACTAGACTAATTGATGTCAAGATTGGTAAAAACTTAGTAATAGCAAAAGTAGATAGTATTAGTGAATATAATTCCAAAGGTGGCTTAATGGCTTTCATTAAAATTAGTGATTCATCAGCTAGCCACGATGTTACTATTTTTGCTAGTGATTATGTAAATATTAGAAGTAGCTTATTTAGTGATAAAATATATTTATTTGAGATAATGGTTAATCAAAAAGAAGATAGTTTAAGATATCATCTTACTAATTTGAAAAAATTATAATTGTTTTATTAGATAGTTTTGATATAATGATTACGATTTTCATTTAATTTTGTATAAGAAGGTGAAAGCGATGGAAAAGAAGTCTAAGATTAAAAGAATTGCAGTATTAACTAGTGGTGGCGATGCTCCCGGAATGAATGCGGCAATAAGAGCGGTTGTTAGGTGCGGAATTGAAGCAGGGCTAGAAGTTTATGGCATTTACAATGGTTACCTTGGGATGTACGAAGGTAAGATTGAAAGAATGACTAGAAAGTCAGTTTCGGAAAAGCTTGACCGCGGTGGCACATTCTTAGGAACAGCAAGACTTCCTGAATTTAAAAATGAAGAAGTAAGATTAGCTGCCATTGAAAACTTAACTGAATATGGCATTCAAGGACTTGTAGCGATTGGTGGAGATGGAACTTATCGCGGTGCCCTATCTTTAAGCAAGATGGGTATTAAAGTAGTAGGTATCCCTGGAACTATCGATAATGATATCGCTGGAACGGACTTTACAATCGGTTTTGATACAGCTGTTAATACCGCAGTTGATGCGGTCGATAAACTGCGTGATACATCTTCATCACATCATAGATGTAGTGTTGTAGAAGTAATGGGTAGAAACTGCGGGGATATCGCGGTTTGGACTGGCCTTGCCGTTGGGGCTGAAGTTGTAATTAGTAAAGAAACTGGTTATAACGAAGAAGAAGTTTTATCAATTATTAGAAAAGCAAGTTTAGTTAAAAAACATGCAATCGTAATCGTAGCCGAAAACTTAGTAGATATTAATGAATTAGCTAAAACTATTACCGAAAATACCCAGTTTGCAGCGCGTGCTACCGTACTTGGTCATATCCAAAGAGGTGGAAGCCCAACAGCAAGAGATCGAGTTCTAGCATCACTTATGGGTGTTAAAGCCGTTGATGAATTAATAAATGGCGCCAGTGGAGTTTGCATTTGCCACCGTGGTGGAAAGATTGTAAGCTTACCAATCGAAGAAGCTTTAGCTAGTACAGATGAACGTATATTAGAAAAATATGAAGCATTTAAGAAATTATTCTAGGTGATAAATATGGAAAAAAAGACATGTTACATTACAACACCAATATATTATGCCAGTGGTGAAGTTCATATCGGTAATTCTTATTCCACAATCGCATGTGACGCGCTTGCGCGTTATAAGAGATTAGCGGGATTTGATACAGTTTATTTAACTGGAATGGATGAACATGGTCAAAAGATCGAAGAAGCTGCTAAAAAAGCCGGCCTTGAACCTCAAGCATTTGTAGATAATATTGCAGATAAGACTGCTAGCTTATGGCAAGAATTAAATATTTCTAATGATGGATTCATTAGAACAAGTTATGATTACCATGTAGAGGCTGTGCAAAAGTTATTTGAACAATTGTTAGCCCAAGATGATATTTATCTAGGTGAATACGAAGGTAATTATTGTGTAGCTTGTGAATCATTCTTTACTAAAACCCAACTAGGACCAGATGAGACTTGTCCTGATTGTGGAGCGAAGACGAGAATCGTAAAAGAAGAATCATATTTCTTAAGATTAAAGAAATACGAAAAGAAGTTACTAGATTATATTGAAGAACATCCTGATTTTATAATGCCAGTTACAAGAAGAAACGAAGTAGTTTCATTTATTAAACAAGGTTTAGAAGATTTATGTGTTAGTAGAACATCATATAAATGGGGTATTCAAATCCCATCTAATCCAAAACATGTAATCTATGTTTGGATTGATGCGTTAGCTAACTATATTACATACCTTGGATATAATAGTAATAATGATGCTAACTTTAAAAAATACTGGTTAGAAGGTGACCAAGTAATTCATGTGGTTGGTAAAGATATCTTGCGTTTCCACGCCATTTACTGGCCAATTATGTTAATGGCTTTAGGCTTACCAATTAAATTTAGGCTTTATGCCCATGGCTGGATTATGATGAGCGGTGGTAAGATGAGTAAATCTAAAGGAAATGTTGTTTATCCTTTAACTGTAAAGGAGAGATATGGCCTAGATCCACTTAGATTTTATTTATGTAAAGAAATGCCAACAACTGAAGATGGATTATTTACATATGAACGCTTTATCGAGCAATATAATGTTTATTTAGCTAATGACTTAGGTAACTTAGTTAGTAGAAGTATTGCGATGGTTAATAAGTATTTTGGTGGCACGATTGAAAAATGCGCTAGTACTAGTCTAAATAAAGATGCTAATGAACAATTAGAAAAAATAATTAGTGAAAACACTAAGAAATATTTAGATTATATGGAATCATTCCAACTTCAAAATGGTATTAATGCTATTTTTGAAATCGTTGGTTTTGCTAATAAATATATTGACTTAACTACGCCTTGGGCACTAGCTAAAGATGAAGCTTTAAAGAATGAATTAAATGATTGTTTATATCATTTATTAGAAACTTTAAGATTAGTTACAATTATGCTTCAACCATTTATGCCTGATACTACAAATACAATATTTGAAGAATTAGGTGTAACTGATAAATCATTTGCTAGCCTAACATTTGGGAAAAATAGCAAATATACAGTTATTGAAAAACCTATCGTTTTATTTAAACGTTTAGATTTAACTGAAGAATATAAGAAGTACGGGATTAGTGAATAAAAATGGCGCTAAATAGATTAAAAAAACTTATTCACAGCCGTGACTTTAAAGCTATCCTTGGAACAATCATAGGCTCTACAGTAGAAGCGATGGGCGTAGTATGGATATTAGAATATGGTAATTTCTTTGCTACTGGTATTACAGGTATTGCCCAAGTAATTAATAAATTGTTTTTATTAATCAATGAAAACTTAATTATAAGTGTCGGTATTTTATACTTCGTATTAAATGTTCCACTTTTAATAATTGGTTTTATTGGTGTTAGTAAAAGATTTTCTATCTTTACTAGTATAAGTGTAATTTTACAGTCGGTATTAATTTTAGTTTTTGAAATAGTTAGAGATAAAACTGGCTTTTCACCTTTTGCTTCATTTGGGGAGGATAGATTGCTTCTTGCCATCATTGGTGGCTTAATTGGTGGATTATCTTCAGGTATCATGTTAAGAAGTGGTGGATCAGCTGGTGGAGTAGAAATCATTTCCCAATACTTACATTTCAAAAAGAAATCTAATTTTGCCTTAGTATCACTTGTGATTAATGCTACGATCTTAATCGCTGGTTTCTTCTTAGAAGATATTGCGTGTGTAGCATATACTTCAATCCGTCTAATTATATATGTAGTTGTAATGGATAAGATTAATACTATTTATAAATACATTAAGATTTCAATTGTAACTACTAAACCAGATGAAATTAGAAATATATTAGTTAATAGATTTAACCATGGGATTACGATTTATAAAGTAACTGGTGGTTACTCGCTAACCGAGAAAACCGAACTAGAAATCATCGCTTCAAGTTATGAAGTAGAAGAATATCGTAAGATTGCTCACGATATTGATCCTAATGCCTTTATGACATTTACGACCATCAATCGTGTTGATGGAAGGTTCAATCATAATCGAATTGCATAAAAACAGAAACTATTCGTTTCTGTTTTTTTACTTATATATATTTATATGTTATAATCAATTAGTTAGGAGAAAAAATGCTTATGGAAAAAGTATTGAAAAGTAAATATTATTCCTTAATAGTTATGGCCATAATATTTGTTTTTTGGCTTTTATGTTACTTGCAATATGATAAAGTAAGTAGAGTTGCTAGTAGTTACTTAATCACGATTGAAAGTATCGAGCTAACTATTATAGGTTTAATTTGCGCCTTTTTACTAATAAAATACCAAGACTTATTTTATGTGGTGCCATGGATTACTTATACACCATTTGTTTTCGCAAGGCCGTTTACTTCGCAAACTATTCCATATGCTCTAATAATTGCTGGTGCCTTATTATTCATTGGTTTAATTATTCATATTATTAGATTTAAACCAAAATTTACGATTGGATCTAATTTTGCAGGGTTAGCGTTACTTGCTGTAGCTTTAGTTTTGGGTGGGATTAACACTAAACAAACTTTTTTAGGTGAACAAATATTATTTACTTCAATTGCAGCTGTTGGCTTAATTGCAATATATGTTTTATTTGTCAGCATGCTAGATGTTCCGTTTAGAACGCTTGCCCACTTAATAAACTATTTAGGTATCTTACTTTGCTTAGAAGTAGTTTGCTCAATCAACCATTCAGCAGATCCATTAAGTTTCTTAATTTATAAAAATATCGGTGTTGGTTGGGGAATAAGTAACAATATCGCCATTATTATGTTAATGACATTCCCAATTAGTGCTTATCTTGCCGTTAAGTCAAAAGGACCAAAAGTAGTCCTTTATGTATTTACGGGTTATGCTCAAGTTATGACAATTATTCTAACTTACTCAAGAGGCGCTATTGCAGCATTAATTATCGGGGGAGTCGCTACTATAATTATTGGCATCATTAAAAGCCTTAGTGAAGAAAGAAGTACTTATCTACCACACATTATTTCGATGGGCGCCTTCGTTTTGATTACATCCGTCGTTTTAATGTGGTTTGTAAATACGAAAAATGAAAACCTAGTGGTGTACGCCGAAGGTTTTAAAAATAACATTAGTAATCTAAACTTGACCACATTTAATGGCCGTACTGATATTTACGAACATTGTATCGAAGAATTTAAAAATAATATGCTCTTTGGTAAAGGATTATATGCACCATTCTTCGATAATAGCTTTACAGGCGGTTACCAGTGGGGCCACTCGACTGTCATCCATACGATGTATACGATGGGACTAGTGGGCTTACTAGCTCTTGCTTTCCATATGGCACAAAAATATTTGAATTTGTTCTTAAGACCAAATATTGAAAAAATATTTATCGCGATTGGTTTTCTAACTTCTGGTTTATATGGCCTAGTCGATGTAAGTTATTATTTTATTAACTACATGGTTGTTTTAATCATGATTTTAGTTTGTCTAGAGAAGACTATTAAAGAATCATTCGATATTATTTAAAAGGAGTAAATATGAAGTTTTTCCAAAATGATGGAATTGGACCGGTGAGGGGACTGCTTAGTATTGATCATTTGATCTTTACATTAGTTGGAATATCGTTAATTGTGTTATTCTTAATCCTTACCCGCCATTTTGATCAAATCAAAATTAAAAAGACAATTCGTATTCTATTTTGGATTGTCTTCATATTAGAAATATTAAAAATCGTTTGGAACCTAACGATTAGAGAAAATGCTGGCCTTAACCAGTGGGTACCACTATATTTTTGTAGCTTATTAATCCCGGCTTTAGGACTAGCGGGTTATGGTAATAAGTTTTTAGAAAAGTTAGGTTTATCATTTATGTTTTATGGGGGCATAGTAGCCGGAGCCATGTTTGTCATCTGGCCAACTAGTGCGCTACCTGAGCAACCGCTATTGCACTGCTTAACATTTCATACTTTGTTTTACCATAGTGCAAGTGTTGCAATTGGTTTGTTAATCGTCATAAGAGGTTATTTTACCCCTGTAATTAAAGATATAATTCCTTATAGCATAATTGTTGTTACGTTTTGCATAATCGCTTATATCTTTAATTTAATAACTGGATCAAACTTAATGTTTATTTCAAATGATAATGGAATGTTCCCGCTAACGCTTGCAACAACGATCTTTGGTGTGCTTTATCCGTTAGGAATAACAATTGTGCAAACATTTGGAACGTTTTTTGCGACGTTTTATATTTACAAACTGATTTGTTTGATTCATAATGGTAAAGGAAATAAAAGTTTATAAAGGTGAAAATATGGATAAAGGTAATAGATTACTCAATTTTTCCATCAGGGCCCAACAGTTTCGCTTAGTTCGCGCAATTCGTGATGGACTTGTTAATATGATTCCAATCTTAATTATTGGGGCATTTGCTCTAATTTTAAAGACATTCCCAGTAAAAGCATACTTAAGTTTTATTGAAAACTTTGCGGGGGGATTCATATTATCATTACTCGATTTCATTTATAATGCTACATTCGGAATGTTATCGGTTTACATGGCTTTCTCAATTTCTAGATCTTACATGAAATTAAGAGAAGAAACCGATATCGTTCACGGCGGAGCCATCTTTGCATCGATCGTTGTGTTCTTTATTTTAACTGGATCACTATCAGAAGGTTTCATTTTAGGAAACATGGGTCCTAAATCGATGCTACTTGCTATCATTTCAGGTCTTGGGGCATCAGCTTTATATGTAACTTTTTGTAAACTTTTAAAGAGTAGACGTCAAGTCTTAACGAGTGGCGCTGACCGTGTGTTCAATAAGATGATGTCAACCCTCTTTCCAATTGTGATCGTTGTTGTATCATTTGCTTTAGTAAATGCTTTACTTACAAGAATTTTTAATATGGATTCATTCCATGATTTATATATCGCTGCTTTAAACAAAATGTTTTCAGTAGGTAGTGATGGTTTCTTCAAAGGATTCTTCTTTGTATTATTATCTTCTGTTCTATGGTTCTTTGGTGTACACGGATCTGACGCACTAGAAGGGGTAATGCAAGAAGTATTTGTACCAAACTTAGCAGTAAACCAAGCATTAGTTGAAAGTGGAGGGGCCGCAACCGAAGTATTAACAAAACAATTCTTTGATTGTTTCGTTTTAATGGGTGGTTGTGGAGCAACAATTTGCTTACTAATTGCCATCTTGATCTTCTCAAAAAATAGAGCAAGACGAGGACTTGGCTTAACAGCTGCTTTCCCAATGGCCTTTAATATCAACGAGCTAATGGTATTTGGCTTGCCAATTATCTTTAACCCACTGATGTTAATCCCATTCTTACTAGTTCCACTTGTATGTTATTCAATTTCATATTTAGCTTTGGCTACGGGCATTGTACCAATGATTGCTACCGAAATTGAATGGACTACTCCAATCATTATGGGTGGCTATTATGCAACCGGCTCTGTAGCTGGGTCGCTCCTTCAAGTATTTAATGTGCTTGTAGGTATAGCCATTTACTTCCCATTTGTAAGGATTATGGACCGTCAATCCGCAAGTGCAAGTCAAAAGAACTATGAAGACTTCAAGAATTACTTCATTGCTAACGAACAAAGCTTACAAAATCAAGAAATCATTAACTTAAATAATATGTATGGTGACTTCGCGAAAGAACTAAGCGCCGAAATTCGTCACGATCTAGATAAATATATGAATATTTACTATCAGCCGCAATATGACTATGATGGCTTGTGCGTCGGAGTCGAAGCGTTGATGCGTTGGATTCACCCAACATATGGAGTTGTTTATCCACCGATCGTTGTAAAGCTTGTAACTGAGTGCAATATGCTTAAGGATTTAGAAATCGCCATTTTAGAAAGAGTATTACTAGAAAGAAAAGACATTTATAAAAAATATGGTGATGGCATTAAAGTATCGATCAATATTACTGGTACAACAGTTGTTACTGAAGACTTTATTAACTTAATCGAAGAATTAAATAAGGAATACGATTTTGCTAATAAGAATATTTGTATCGAAGTTACCGAAAAAGAAGATTTACCATTTAATGATGATAACTTAAATGCTTTAAGAAGAATCGTTGATACGGGCCTAGTTTTAGCAATCGATGACTTCTCAATGGGACAAACTTCAATCAATTATTTGAAGTATGACTTATTCTCAATCATCAAAATCGATGGCGGACTAGTTAAAGGCTTAACAACTTCATCTAACTGCCGTGAAATTATAGCATCTATTTCAAAACTAGCCGAAAGCTTAGATATGAAAGTTGTTGCTGAGTTTGTTCAAACCGAAGAAGAAAGAGAAATCTTACACAATATCGGCGTTGATTATTTCCAAGGATACTTATATAGCCCAGCTAAACCTTTAAAAGAAAAATAGAAATTGTTGTTTGGAAACAAAAAACAATTGACAAATGTACCTTAATCGATTATAATGGTTAAGGTACATTTTATAACCACGCGCTTTAAGTCTGAAATGGCTTAAAGAATTGCCCTAAAGAAAATAAGTAATCCACGACTTATGATAAATTAGGAGGAAAAATAATTATGAATAATAGAACGTATGTTCCAAGTGCGCAAAACATTGAACGTAAATGGTATGTAATTGACGCAAAAGACCAAGTATTAGGTAGATTAGCAACTGAAGCTGCTGACTTACTTAGAGGAAAGAAGAAACCTATCTTCACACCAAACTGCGATTGCGGTGACTATGTAATCATCGTTAACGCTGAAAAAGTTGCCCTAACTGGTAACAAATGGGATGATAAATTATACATTCATCACACAGGTTACAATAGTGGCTTAAGAACAAGAACAGCTAAAAAGATGTTAGAAGTACAACCTCAAAAGATCGTTGAAAAGGCAATCAGAGGCATGTTACCTCATAACAAATTAGGTGACGCTGTTTACCATAAACTTTTCGTTTATTGTGGCGAAAATCATCCACATCAAGCCCAAAAACCAGAAGTTTATACATTAAGAGGATAGGAGGCTAGTTATGGCAAAAGTACAATATGCAGGCACAGGTCGTAGAAAGAGTGCTACAGCACGCGTTAGATTAATCCCAGGTAGCGGTAAAATTACTGTTAACGGAAGACCATTTACTGAATATGTAACTAGTGCAGCTGTACGATTAGACGTTTTACAACCTCTAACTTTAACAGCAACAGAAACTAGTTACGATATCATTGTTAATGTATGCGGTGGCGGAATCACTGGTCAAGCTGGTGCTATCCGTCATGGTATTACAAGAGCATTATTAGAAGTAAATCCAGAATATAGAAAAGTTTTAAAACCAGCTGGTTTAGTAACACGTGATCCACGTGCTAAAGAACGTAAGAAATATGGTCTTAAAGCTGCTAGACGTTCTCCTCAATATTCAAAACGTTAAGGAGACAAAATTGCAAGTACTTATATGTACTTGCTTTTTTTTGCCTTATTAAGATTTATTTAAGTAACTATGGTATAATTTGAATAGTGAGGTAAGAAATATGAAGATTTTACTTGTAGAAGATGATAAACATTTAAGTAAAGCAATGTGTGAAATGTTAAAGACAGTGGCTGATGTTACACCAGTTTATGATGGTGATGAAGCATTATATATTTTTGAACAAAGCAACATCTATGATTTAGTAATCTTAGATATCATGCTACCAGGGGCAGATGGGTTTACAGTATTAAAAGCGATTAGAGAAAAGAGTAAAAGTCCCGTTATGATGTTAACGGCACGTGATAGCGTCCGCGATAAAGTAAAAGGGCTAAATCTAGGTGCTGATGATTACTTAACAAAACCATTTTACCGCGATGAATTTTTAGCAAGGGTTGAAGCATTATTACGTAGAAGCAATAATAGTTTCCAAGGATTGCAGCTTAAATTTAAAAATTTAGAATTTGATATTACGCACAAAACTGTTACAATTGATGGAAAACCAGTAGAAATAGTTGGTAAGACTTATGATATTTTAGAATACTTAGTTCGTAATCAAGATATCATTATTCCAAAAGAACAACTATTTAACCGTGTTTGGGGAATCGATTCGGAAACTGTTTGGAGCGTAGTTGAAGTATATGTAAGTAACTTAAGAAAAGTACTACGTGAATACGGATATGATGGTTATTTAAAGACTTTAAGAAATGTAGGTTATATGTGGAGTGAAAAGAATCAAGAATCCCGAGAAGATACTTTATAGAACCGTATCGAAAAATGAAAGATTGACATTTATTCTTGCTAATATCCTTTGTTATGTGGTGATTTTTTGTATGCTCGCCTTAACAACGACATTTATTATTAGCAATGTCATAATGTCAAGCGCAAAAAATGAAATTAAGACATCGCTTGACTTAATTAATGCATCGCAAGTGCGTGATGGGTCAGTTGATAATAGAATGATTAATGAAGTCAATAAGCGTATGACAATGGAATTATATGATGATGCAGGAAACCTTGCTGTAAACATCGGTGTCTTTGGCATTGAAAGAGAAGAAGCTCCAAAGAAAGATGAATTCGAATTAATCGTAGCAAGTTATTATGTAGATGGAGATGTACCAAGTGATTTAGATCGAGGCGATGTTTATTTACTTGCTTATAATACCGATGTAGACTGGATTTATATAGTGCGTGCACCAGGCTCAGCCCCAACACAAATCCATATTACAAATGTCATATTTTATATGGACGTCAATAGCGAACTGCAAATTAGGGCAAGAGTTGTTAGAATTTATGTAGTTAGCGTTATTGCGATTTTAGTCTTAGCACTAGTTGTATCATTTTGGGCGAGTAGATTTGTAATCAAAGCGATTATGGAAGCATTTGAAAAACAAACAAATTTCGTATCCGATGCATCGCACGAACTGAGGACCCCGCTAGCAATAATACAGAGTAAACTAGAAAATGTCTTGTCACATTCCGATAAAACAGTAATGGATGTGAGCGATGATTTAGCGGTATCGCTAAATGAAGTTATTAGATTATCAAAACTTACTAATAATTTACTTACTTTATCAAGATCAGATAGAGAAAAGATTGATCTAGACTTACAAGAAACTGATGTCTATAACCTCGTTTTACAAACAGCTGAACCGTTTGTGGAGATTGGGGCGATGAGCGGGAAGACAATCGATTTTGATTGTGAACATATTGTAGCTAGTATTGATAAAGATAAAATCAATCAAATTTTAGTAATCTTACTTGATAATGCCCTTCGTTATACTGATGAAGGCGATAAGATTACGGTACGCTTATCTAAAGTAAAAGACGAGTTATCGTTAAGTGTGATTGATACCGGAATTGGTATTAGCGAAGAGACGAAAGCACATATGTTTGATCGTTTCTACCGCGAAGATAAAGCGCGTAACCGCGATACTGGTGGTAGAGGACTAGGCCTTGCCATTGCTAAAGCACTAGTTAATATTTGTAATGGTAAAATTAGTGCCGACCACAACAACCCTAAAGGAACAATAATGAGTATTATTATTCCTGTTAATAAAAAATAGGTAAAAAGAAAGTTAAATAATGGTTTTTAAAAATCATTATTTAACTTTTTTATTAAACATTATAAGTTATATGTAAATCGTTGGAAAATGATTGATAAAATGATATAATGGTTATGCATTAGAGGTGAAAAAATGATTAGAATTTATAATTCATTAACGGGTAAAGTCGAAGAATTTAAACCAATCAATGAAAAAGAAGTTAAAATGTATGTCTGTGGATCTACAGTTTATAACGGCATGCATATCGGTAATACTAGACCAATAATCTTTTTTGATGTGGTTGCTAGATTCTTTAAATATTTAGGATACAAAGTAACTTATGTATCTAACTTTACCGATATTGATGATAAGATTATTAAGAAAGCTAAAGAAGAAGGCGTTAGCGAAGAAGAAATCGCTAATCGCTATATTAAAGTAATACTTGGCACATATAAAAAATTAAATATCCTTCCTCATGACGCTAACCCTAGAGTAACGGAAACTATGGATGACATTGTTAAGTTTATTCAAGTGTTAGTTGATAAGAAAAAAGCTTATATTGCGGATGGAGATGTTTATTTTGATGTAGATTGTGTTAGCGATTATGGCACATTAAGCGGACAAAAGTTAGATGACTTGATTGCCGGTGCAAGAGTTGATGAAAACGATAAGAAACATAATCCATTTGATTTCAATTTATGGAAAGAAACAGCTGAAGGTGTTAAATGGCATACATGCTTTAGCGATGGTAGACCTGGTTGGCATACGGAATGCGTGGTAATGATCAATAAAATATTAGGTAGCCCAATCGATATTCATGGTGGCGGCATGGATCTTAAATTCCCGCATCACGAAAATGAGCGCGCTCAAGCCCTAGCGGCTTACGATAACGGCTTAGCGAACTATTGGATCCATACTGGTTGGATTGGCATGGATAACGTTAAGATGTCTAAATCTTTAGGTAATACCATTGATGCCGACCAACTTGTAACCGATTTAGGATATGGAGTATATAGATTAGCGCTCCTTTCTGCACCTTACCGTCAAATGGTAAATTACCAAGCTGACCTAATTCAGGCTAGTAAGAACCAATATGATAAGATTAGTAGAGCATACATGCAACTATTTAGAAAATTACAAATTAGTTATGGTCTAGTTAGTCCTAAAGCGGATATTAAAAAGTGCGAATATGTAAAACTAAATCAAGAATTTATTGATGCTTTAAGCGATGACTTTAATATTTCGAATGCGATTACTGCTTTAGATAAAGTTATTAAAGAAGTAAATGTAGCTACTAGACAAAATAACTTAACTGAAGATGAATTAGTAGAGTTATATTCATTATTCTATAATATGTTATGGGTATTAGGAATTGAACCGCATATTGAAGCTTTAAGTGAAGAAGAACTAGATTTAGTTCGTAAATGGAATGAAGCAAGAATTAATAAAGATTTTGCTTTAGCTGATAATCTAAGAGCTGAAATTAATAATAAAGGTATTATTTTATAATGGATCCAAAACTACTTAGTGGTGGTGATTTAGCATTTATTGGTGATGCTTATTACGAACTAGTCATTAGAGAATATGTATTAAAAAAAGATATTACTTCTTTATATAAATTACATGATGAGTGTGTGAAGTATGTATCTAGAGATGCGCAATATAAAATTATATTAGCTATCATGGATAAGCTTGATGAGGAGGAGAAAGATATCTTTAGAAGGGGAAGAAACTATAACTATAAAAATAAAACAGTTGAATACATCCATGCTTCGGGATTTGAAGCAGTAATTGGTTATTTGTATTTAGAAGGTAAGATGGCTAGATTAAATGAGATTATTAATTTAGCGATAAAAGTTATAGAAGAAAATTAAAATGAGTAATTATATTTATGGAAAGAATGCTTTAAGAGAAGCATTGCTAGCTAAAAGGGTTAATAAATTATTTGTTATTAATTATGATGGCTATAATGAATGGATTAATTTAGCCAAGAAAAATAATGTATTAGTTAAAAAAGTTAGCGAAGTAGAAATTAATAACTTAATCGGTAAAGGTAAGCCTCATCAAGGAATAGTAGGTGAAATTACAGAATATAATTATAGTAGCTTAGAAGATATTATTAATTATAAAAATAATTGTAAATATCCGCTAATTATTATGCTTGATGGCCTAGAAGATCCCCATAATTTAGGAGCAATTCTAAGGACTGCTGATGCTACCAGTGCAAATGGGATTATTATTCCGAAAAATAGAAGCGTATCATTAAATGATACGGTAGCTAAAGTATCAACTGGGGCTATTGAATATGTAAAGGTATGCCAAGTGGCTAATCTTACCCAAACTCTAAATATATTAAAAGAAAAAGGATATTGGGTAGTAGCATTAGAACTAGCCGAAGGGGCAGTTGAATATACCAAGGTAAAATATGATATGCCAGTAGTATTAATTGTAGGTTCGGAAGGCAAAGGAATTTCTAGACTTGTTTTAGAGCAAGCTGATTATAAAGTGTATTTACCAATGAGTGGGCATGTAAATTCACTTAATGCATCAGTATCTGCTTCGATTATGTTATACGAAATAAATAAATATCGAAAGGAATAAGCTACTTTATGAATCAATATAACGATTATGAATTGTTATATTTGATATATGAAGGTGACGAAGAAGCGCTAGGAACGATATTTAATAAATATGATCCTTTGATTAAAAAGAAATTATATGACTTTAAGGTAGCTAGAGGGTTATATGATGATTTTTACCAAGAGGGATTAATCATTTTATATTTAGCAGTAAAAACATATAATCCATTTTTAAATAAAACATTTACGCGATATTTTGAATTATTATTAACAAGAAGGATTATGACTTTACTTAGAAATGTCAAGAAAGAAAATGAAAAAGTAGTCGTAATTGAAAGTGATATCTTGAGGGATTCTAGTAATAGCTTTAACTATAGCGATAAAGTATTATCTAGTAGCATAAATCATGATGTATGGTTAAAAGATAATAATATCCCATCTGCTATCTTAACTAGATCAGAAAAAGAAGTACTTGCCATGCGTTATTTAAATGGAAGTAGCCCAAAAGAAATAGCGGATAAGTTAAATATCGATATTAAGAAAGTATATAATGCTTTATATCAAGCGAAAAAGAAGGCTAGAGCCTTTGTAATTGATAAAATGGATTGACAAATGCAGTTTTCTTATGTATAATGCTTTGTAGTGTTAATTTTAAGGTGAATAGTATGCGCGAAAAAGTTATATTAATTTGCGAAGAATGCTTATCGCGAAATTATTATGTTAGTAAAAATAAACTTAATACGCCTAAGAGATTAGAAGTAAAGAAGTTTTGTCCAAAATGTAATAAACATACGATTCATAAGGAAACTAAATGATTAGGAGAAATATTATGAGTAAAAAAGAAAACCCTGTTGTACAAAATAACGAAGGAACAGCAAAAAAGAAAAAGAATAGATTAGCTGAAGTATTTATGAAGGATTACCGTTTTGAAGGTTTAATTCTTTTAATCTTAGCAGTTGTAGCAATCGTACTTGGTGTATTAATTTTAGTTAATACTTTAACAATCGATGCTTCAATTCCAGTTTTAGGCGATTATCCAAAAGTATTTGCTTGGATCTTAGTTGGTTTAGGCGTTGTATCTTTAGGACTAGCTGTATGGCCATTCTATAAACCAAGTGTAGAAGAAGTAAAGAGAGTTACATGGCCTACTGGTAAACAATTCTTATATGATTCAATTATCGTATTATTATTCGTTGCTATTTTAGCATTATTCTATACTGCTATTGATACAGGATTCTCTGCTTTAGTAAGCTGGCTTGAGGGTCTACGTTAATGGAAGAAAAAAACGAAAGAGCGTGGTACATACTTCAAACCTTTAATGGTGTAGAACACGCTGTTAAAAGAAACATAATGAGCCGTGTAGAATCATTTAATATGGGCGATAAAATCTTTGATGTTTTAATTCCCGAAAAAACGGTTGTGGAAAAGAAGAAAAACGGCGAAATCAAAGAAAAGAAAATCGTTATTCACCCAGGTTATGTATTCATCGATATGATAGTAACTGATGATACATGGTTTATGGTTCGTAACACCCCAATGGTTACTGGTTTTTTAGGATCAAGCGGTGGTGGGGCAAAACCAGTTTCAGTTCCTGAACACGAAATGGCAGCCGTATTTAAAGAATGCGGAATCACTGGTGAACAAAAATATCACTTTGAAATCGGTGAAGTTGTATCAATTTTATCAGGTCCATTCGGTGGTCAAACAGGAAAAGTAGCTGAAGTAGATTATGAAAAGGGAATCGTTAAAGTTGAAGTCGACTTCTTCGGAAGAAGTACACCAACCGAGTTAGAATTCGTAGAAGTTAAACAAAACAAATAAAATTGAGTTTAGTCTTAACTAAACTCATTTTTTTATGCATTGTTGTGTAATTTGTAATTTGTTTGTGATAGAATGATAATATGGAGATATAAAAAATGAAAAAGTTATTAACTACATTATTTTTAATAGTGACAATAGTACTTTCATTTAGTTTAGTTAAAGTATCTGCGGAATCATATTTGAGCGATAAAACGGAAATTCCAATCAATTTGGAAGTTCCGGGAGTAGAAGCTTTATGCCAAACTGAAGATGGTTTCGTTTGGATCGCGCAATACTCAGGCTTAATTAGATATGACTCAAAAGAATTTGTTACTTATAAAGAATTTGAAGAAGATGGTAAGAAATACGATATTATTAATGTTAGAGAACTTGTATCGAAAGGCAATACATTATATATCGCCACTTCTACAACCATTTATAAATATGAAGACAACAAATTTTCTAATACCGGCTTAACATATGGTGCTATTACTGACATTCAATTAGACAAAGAAAATGATTTGCTTTATGTTTCTTCAAGCGATGGTTTATATATTTATAATACAAAAACTAAAGAAGTGGCAGTAGCTAGCGGAACTAAAGATTATAGCGTTACTGATTCAGCTTTCGATAATGCTAGAAATGCTTATTATTATGTAAGGCCAGATGGCGTTTATTCTTCAAGTGGAGTACGTATCTTTGTTAGCAATAAAGTATTAGATATTCATATCTACCAAGATACTCTACTAATTGGTGTTCTTGATGGTGGTGTTTATCGCTATGATTTAGTTAATAACGTGTTATTAGATGATTATTATCACATCAATGACCAAGTAAATAAAATATTATATTCAGAAGTTGATAAAACGATATTCGTTGCTTGCGAAAACGATGGCGTATATTGTATTGATGAGCCGACAGGAAAAATAAGTGTAGCTGATAATTTATCAAACAAATCACAACTTGTGGATTTGATGGTCGATTATGAGGGCAACTTGTGGGTTGCATCACATTATATCGGTTCTTCAGGCGTATCAATTATTACCAAAAATGCGCTTGTTGATTTGTTCTATGATGATGAAGTATGGCAACAACTTCCTCAAGATAGTAATCGTAATATTTATGCAGTAGAACGCATTGGTAATATTTTATATGTTGCGGCTAAATCAGGCATATATTTATATGATATGCAAGCAAAACAAATAATCGAAGATAATATCATCATGCCTGTTATCAATAATTATGTTAGCGAAAAAGGCATCGTTAGTTACGATTTTAGAGATGTAGAGGAATTTAATAACAAAATTTACTTTGCTGCTAACAATATTGGGCTTGTTGAATATGATCCAAGTAATAATAATATAAAAATATATGATATCGATTATATTGAGAATCATATTAACAATAGTTATAATGAACCAATTATATCAGTTACAAATTCAATACGTTGCCTAAGAGCTTTTGATAATTATTTAATAATCGGTTATGCAAAAGGTGTAATGCGTTTTGATGGAACTAGTTTTGATGTAAATTATCGCGGTGAGAAAAGTGTTTTATACATTACTAAGACTGTTGATGGTAAAGTAATGTTCAATAAAACCGAAGGTATATACATTATGAGTGATGATTTCTCAACGGCAACGGAAGTAAGTAGACACTCAGATGATAATGGAAGTGCTTTAAAAACTTTGGTTGATGGAAATAATCTTTATTATAGTTCTAATAGTAGATTATTCTGCATTGATACATCTACAAACCAAGAACGTGAAATTATCATTCCAGCTGTTAGTGGATCGATTGTAGAGATAGCAAAAGTACAACTGACTAATAATTCAGGTGATATAAGTTATAAATATGTTATTTGCAGTGAGACACAAGTATATATTGTAAATTCACTAGATGGAAATATTTTGGAAGGCTATGATTTTTATGATGCATCTAATGGATTAAAGACCATTAAGGCAAATACATCAGGATTTTATGACCAAGAAAATCAAAAATATTATTTTCAATCGACAAATGGTGTTTTTGTATATGATTTTAATACATCAGTTGGTGTCAAAGAACCTACTAAGATTGCTATTAATTCGATTAGATTAGATGGTAAAGATTATTATGGAACTAATCTATCATTAGATAAAAATGTGAATCGTATCGAATTTAATTTATCGATATTTGGTTTTAAACCAAATAAAGGTCATACGATTTATTATAAATTAGATGGTGTTGATGCTGATTATGTAGTGGTTGGTGAAGACACAACAACTATTTCATATACTAATATTTCTGGTGGGGAACACACATTCCATATTTATGTTCTTGATGAATATGGTCAAATGAGTAACCAAGTTGAGATTCATATTAACAAAGCAAAACATTATTACGAACAAATATGGTTCTGGGTATTAGTGGCACTATTAGTAATTGCTTTAGGTATCTTAATCAACTTCTTGATTATTCACCATCGTACAAAAATAGCAAAGCAAAGAGAAAATGAGTTAAAGAGTATCACGATTGAATCAATCGAAGCAATTGCGAGGACAATTGACGCGAAGGATAATTATACGAATGGTCACTCAATCCGTGTTGGTCATTTCTCAAAGCTGATTGCGCAAGAGTTGGGCATGCAAGGAGATGAATTGGCTAACCTTTATTATATTGCCTTACTTCATGATATTGGTAAAATTGGTATTACAGATGCGATCCTTAATAAACCAGATCGCTTGACTGATGAAGAATTTGCAATCATGAAGAGTCATACGACTAAAGGTGCTAAAATCTTAAAGGATATCTCTACAATCCCTAATATCGTAGAAGGAGCTAAATACCACCATGAAAAATATAATGGTAGTGGTTATCCAGATGGACTAAAGGGCGAAGAAATTCCATACATCGCGCGAATTATTTGTTGTGCGGACTGCTACGACGCTATGGCAACAAGAAGAGTTTATAAAGAACCTTATTCAAAAGAAAGAATGATTGAGGAATTTGAAAAAGGTAAAGGTATTCAATTTGATGCTAAGATAGCAGATGTAGTGATTAAGCTTATTAAGGAAGATAAAATGGGCTTTAATGGATAAATAATAGTAAGTCAATGGTAGAAATAACATTTTACTATTGACTTTTTTTTGAAAAAATAGTATACTCCTAATAGCGTGCAATAATCACGTATCTATTTTTATTATTATATTGTGTGGAAGATAAGCGAAATGCTTATTGTATGACCACAACACGGACAAAAAGGAGGTGCGTCTCGTGGCTGCAAAGAAAGTTACAAAAGTCATCAAATTGCAAGTTCCAGCAGGTAAGGCAGCAATGGTTGTTCCAGTAGGACCAGTTCTAGGTCAAGCAGGTATCAACGGTATGCAATTTTGTACTCAATTCAATGATCAAACAAAAGATCAAATTGGCAACATCTTACCAGTAATCATTACAGTTTATGATGACCGTTCTTTTAGTTTCATCGTCAAGACTCCACCAGCAGCAGACTTATTAAAGAAAGCAGCTGGAATTCAAAGCGGTTCTTCAAATGCCAAGAAGACTAAAGTAGCAACAATTAAACGTGAACAATTACGTGAAATCGCTACTATCAAATTACCTGACTTAAATGCTTACACAGTAGAAGCAGGTATGAACATTATTGAAGGTACTGCAAGAAATATGGGAATTGTTGTTGAGGATTAATTAACAAAAAATTTCTAACGATGTTTTCTTAAACAAAATAATTATAAAAATAATTATTTGACCTAGACAATTGGGTTTAGGTGGTGGGAGGAATTTCCGTTAGACCACAAGGAGGAAAAAAATGGCAAAATATGGTAAAAAATATCAAGAAGCTGCAAAACTTGTAGATTCTACAAAACGTTATCCACTAGATGAAGCTGTTAAGTTAGTTAAAGAAACTTGCGTTACTAAATTTGATAGTACAATCGAACTTGCATTAAACATGAATCTTGATCAACGTAAAGCTGAACAAAATTTACGTGGTGCAATTGTTCTACCAAATGGAACTGGTAAAACTCGTAAAGTATTAGTATTAACAAAGAACGCTAATTTAGTTAACGAAGCAAAAGAAGCTGGTGCTGATTTCGTTGGTGATAATGAATATCTTGAAAAGATTAAAGCTGGTTGGTTCGAATTCGACATTATCGTTGCTTCACCTGATATGATGGGTGAACTTGGTAAGTTAGGTAAGATTTTAGGACCTAAAGGTTTAATGCCTAATGCAAAGACTGGTACAGTTACAATGACTGTTGGTAAAGCTGTAAATGAAATTAAACTAGGTAAGGTTGAATACCGTGTTGATAAGACTGGTAACATCCAAACATTAGTTGGTAAATCTTCATTCGAAGCTGAAAAATTAGCTGAAAACATTCGTACAATCATGAATGTTATCATCAAAGCTAAACCTTCAACTGTTAAAGGTGCTTACATTAAAGATATTACAATTTCAAGTACTATGGGCCCTGGCATTAAAGTTGCCATCGACTCAATTTAAGATTTTAAATAATAATAAAAAATAACAAATAAATAAAAATAGAAATACAGATTATCTGCCGTAGACAGTAGGTGCCCAAGAGGCTTAATTCCCTACCGAGGTATAGAAGGATGTATTAAGATTCATAAGAATTATTAATGCATGCATTTGAAAAGTGCTTCCTCTTTACCTTAGTTGGCAAAGAGGATTTTTTACATCAATTCATGGAGGTGACAAGATGAAAGAAGCAACTTTACAAAGAAAAGTCGATAGAGTTAATGAAGTTGCAAGTCAAGTTAAAGCTTGCGAATCTATCGTAGTTGTTAATTGCATTGGTTTGACAGTTGCTGAAGTTTCAGAACTTAGAACTCAATTGTATGAGAAAGGTTGTCGTCTTGAAGTCATTAAAAACAATATCTTAACACGTGCATGCCAAGAATTAGGTTATAACGAGTTAACAGAAGTATTTAAAGGCCCAAGTGCAATTGCATTCTCAAGTGATGCATTTGCTGCTGCAAAAGTTTGCTACGCATATGCAAAGAATAATAAAAAGTTAGAAATCAAAGCCGGTGTTGTTGATGGTACAGTTTACAACGTTGAAGATCTTAAAGTTATATCTTCACTACCAGACAAGAACGGTATGTTATCTATGTTACTAAGTGTTCTACAAGCACCTATTCGCAATCTTGGTTGCGCTATTAAGGCTGTTGCAGATCAACAAAATGCTTAAAATTTAAGGGGAGGAATTAAAATTATGAGTAAAATTAATGTAACTGAATTTATCGCATCATTAAAAGAAATGACAGTATTAGAATTAAATGAATTAGTAAAAGCTATCGAAGAAGAATTCGGTGTTACTGCTGCCGCTCCTGTTGCTGTTGCAGCTGCAGCTGGCGAAGCTGTTGAAGAAGGTCCATCTACAGTTAATGTAATCTTAAAAGAAGTTGGTCCTAACAAGATTGCTGTTATTAAAGTAGTTCGTGAATTAACAGGTTTAGGATTAAAAGAAGCTAAAGACTTAGTTGATGCTGCTCCTAAAGCTATTAAAGAAGGCGTTTCTGAAGATGAAGGAAACTCATTAAAGGCTAAATTAGAAGAAGCTGGCGCTGTTGTTGAATTCAAATAAGAAAAGCAAATAATTAAAAAGGCTAGGTTTTAATCTAGCCTTTTATTTAGGAGGATTTATGCCACATTATTATACTAATGATAATTTATATTCAGGAAGTGAATATAAATTTAATTATACATTCAAAGGTAAAGAATTTACATTTATCGCAAGCGATGCCGTCTTCTCTAAAAAAAGAGTAGACTATGGCACTAACTTACTAATTAATTCACTAGAAGACTTATCTAATAAGAAAGTATTAGATTTAGGGACAGGAGTTGGCGTAATCGGTATTTTAGTTGCTAAAGGATATGCTAATACAAATGTATTGATGAGCGATGTAAATATTCATGCGCTAGAACTAGCTAATAAAAACATCGAGTTAAATCGTGTAAACAATGCGAAGACGATTGAAAGCAGTTTATATGAAGCAATTGAAGAGTCGTTTGATGTCATCATCTCTAATCCGCCAATTAGAGCCGGTAAACAAATAGTACATGGGGTAATTAAAGAAGGCTTTAGCCATTTAAATAAAGGCGGAATGGTATATGTTGTCATTCAAAAGAAGCAAGGCGCTGAATCGCTTAAAAAAGTAATGGAAAAAACATTCGGTAATGTATCTTTAGTTAATAAGAATAATGGGTATATGATCTATAAAAGTGTAAAAGAAATGTAAAACTCTGTTTTTACATTTCTTTTTTTATGTTATAATTTTTTTAAGAGGTACTATTATGAGACGACTAGTTTTCTTATTATATATAGGATTGATATTTACTATTTTAATATTTACCGGTTGTACTAAACAAAAGATGGAAATTAGTGGGCCTAGTGCAGTAGCAGTAGGTGCTACAATTACCTTAGAAGTTAAGACTTCCTCAAATGAACCGGTTATTTGGCGTAGTTCTGATAAAGAAGTTGCTACTGTTTCTAAGGGAATCGTAACTGGAGTTAGTGCAGGGGAAGCCACGATTTATGCAAGCTGCGGAAAAGAGGATGCTAGCATTAAAATTAAAGTAGTAGGTGAAATAGAAGATAAAGAAGATGATCCATACTTAGGAAAAGCTAAAGAGATTCTAGGAAGAATGACTTTAGAACAAAAAGTAGGAGAAATGTTTATCATTAGCATTAATGGTAGTTTGTCTAATAACACTAAACGTCTAATTGGAAATAATAATATTGGTAATGTAATCCTAAATCCAAGCAAAGTTTTAGATTATCAAGCATTAATTGATTTAGTAAATTCAGTTCAAACTGAAATATTAACAAATAATGTCATTCCAGGATTTATTATCAATACTAAAGATAGTGCTACATATCGATTATTAGATAGTCTAGCTACTATTCCATCAAGTATTACAGTACTAGCTACTGATAATGAAGCTAATGCATATGATGTAGCGTATGGATTAGGTAATGAACTTAGAGCTTTTGGTTTTAATGCAACTTTAAGTCCAAATATGTTACTAGAAGATGATTCAGAATATAGTTATTTAGATGATCCGGCTACAGTTACTAAGTATGCGATGAAAGAAATGGATGGATATACTTATGCCGGCATTATGCCAATTGGCATTAGCTTCCCAGGAACGGGCGAAGCTAGATGGGATACCATGCCAACAAATGGCAATTCAATGGATGCTTTAAAGAAAGAAGATTTAATGCCATTCTTAGAAGCATTTGAAGGAGGACTTGATGCTGTTGTAGCGAGTAGCGTAATATTTACAGTATTTGATACTACATATCCAGCTACCTTATCTTATCCAATTATCACTACAATGCTTAAAGAAGGACTTGAATATGATGGCTTAATCATTAGTGATTATCTAGATACGGATCTAATGAACCGCGATTACCGCGATGAAGAAGATAATGTAGCTGTTATGGCGATTAATGCTGGCCTTGATATGTTAACTTATTCGAGTGATCAATATGTTTCGGAAGACTATAGTGCTGTACTAGATGCTATCGCCGCTGGTAAAATTGAAAAATCAAGAATTGATGAAGCAGTATTAAAGATTATCTTAAAGAAATATAAATATGATTTACTTGATGGCAATAGTTATCAACCAGCATGGGATGCGGTTGATTATGATGCTTCAAATGAATATGCAACTTATGAACGCGTAGCCAAAGAAAGCATAGCCTTACTTGCTGGTAATATCCCAGAACTTGATACATCTAAGAAAATATTAGTAGCTTCATCTGTAGCTAGTAGTGATTTAGGAATAGAAATAGAAGTTGAAAATAGTAATTCATTTGCATATGTGGTTTATGAAGAACTACTTGCAAAAGGATATACTGATGTAACATGGCAAGTATATGATCCAAATGACTGGTGGAGTGCTAGAGAAATCGGTGATGCTAGTTGGGATTATGATTATGTAATATTTGCAGTTGGTAGTGCAGAACTACGTAGAAGAATGAGTTTTGCGGATAACGCAATATTTGTATCATTAACTGTACCAATCGATATTTCCAGAATCACTGGTTATATTTGCTACATTTCAGCTTATGGATATGAAAGAGCTAATGTAGATGCGGTGATTGATTGCTTACTAAATGGGGCAGAAATCAAAGATTACAGGCCGATTGAGGTTCATGAATAATAAAATAATTAACCTATCTATTAATATAGATAGGTTTTTTAATTTATGAAAATGTTTTACATTTTCATAATAATAAAAAAATATTGTTGACACGCTAGATTTACAAATGATATAATGGTAAACGCATAATAATGCCTAATGATATAATTAGGGTTATTGTGGCTTGATTAAGGGGTGAAAATATTGAGCTACAAAGATGTTGTTTATGGTAAAGACCGTGTAAGAAGAAATTATTCACGTGTGCAAACAAATGTAGAATTACCAAATTTAATTGAAATCCAAACTAAGTCATTTAGTGATTTCATTAGCAATGGTTTGAAAGATTTGTTCGTTGAAGTGTCTCCAATTAAGGATCACAATGGAAAATTAGAATTGTATTTTGGCGATTTTAGTTTTGATAATCCAGAGTATTCTATTGAAGAAGCTAAGAAGAACACGAAGAATTACTCTTGCAAACTTAATGTGGATGTAATGTTGAAAAACAATGAAACAGGAGAAATTAAAGAAAATCGTATTTTCTTAGGCGATTATCCAAAGATGACTCCTTGGGGTACATTTATCATTAATGGTGCTGAAAGAGTAATCGTTACACAAATCATTCGTTCTGCTGGTGTATTCTTTTCTAATGAAGTTGACAAGAAGAGCGGTAAAAAGTTCTATTCTGGTCAAGTAATTCCTACTCGTGGAGCATGGATTGAATACGAACTAGGCAATAAAGATATTTGGTATGCAAAAGTTGACCGTTCAAAGAAAATTCCTTTGACTACTTTTTTGCGTGCAATTGGTTTAAGTAAGAACCGTGATTGCAAAGAAATGTTTGGTGATAGTGAATATCTTCAAAACACTTTCGGCAAAGACGAATCATTTGGTACAGATGATGCCTTAGCTAAGTTATATGACCGTGTACGTCCTGGGGAAAAGAGTACACCTGATGGAGCACGTAACTTTTTAGCAAGCCGTCTATTTGATACTAAACGTTATGATTTGGCTAGTGTAGGTCGTTATAAAGTTAATAAGAAATTAGATATATTTGCAAGACTTGACTACATCGCTGAAAACTTAGATAACGTTACTTTCAAAAATGATATCACTGTAACTGAGACTGATCCAGATACTGGTGAAATCACTGAAAAAGTATTAGTTAAAGCTGGTAGTCCTGTATCTAAAGAAAATGTGGATCTATTACATGAAAACAGAGATGCTCTAAGAAAGACATTTACTTATGAGCAAATGCTAGAAGGTAATAGTGTAATTTTAGATACTGTAACTGTTGTATTAGAAAATGGTAAAGAAATTAAAGTTGTTGGTAATGATCAAAGAGAAGAAGCTAACCATATCACTTTATCTGATATCTTAGCATCAACTAGTTATTACATGAACTTACACTTTGGTGTAGGTACATGCGATGACATTGACCATTTAAGCAATAGACGTCTTCGTCTAATCGGTGAACTACTTCAAAATCAATTCCGTGTTGGTTTAGCAAAACTAGAAAAGAACGTACGTGATCGTATGTCTACAATTGCTGATCCAAAGACTGTTAATCCAGAAAACTTGATTAACAACCGTACTTTAACTTCTACAATCAAAGATTTCTTCAGTTCAAGCCAACTTTCACAATTCATGGATCAAATTAACCCATTATCTGAGTTAACTCATAAACGTCGTATTTCAGCTTTAGGTGCTGGTGGTCTAACTCGTGATAGAGCCGGATTCGAAGTTCGTGACGTTCACGTATCACATTATGGAAGAATTTGTCCAATTGAAACACCTGAAGGTCAAAACATCGGTTTAATTAACTCTATAGCAACATATGCAAGAGCTAACCAATATGGATTTATTGAAACTCCATATTTAAGAGTTGAACAAATTGATGGTCATGCAGTTGTTAGAACTGACTTAGAACCTTTATATTTAACAGCAGATAAAGAAGAAAAATATTATATCGCTCAAGCAAACGTAACACTTAATAAATATGAAAATAGCGAATCAAAGAAAGATGGATTACTAGAAATCGTTGATGAATCAATTATGGCTCGTTACAATGGTGAAACTGTTGTGTGCGAAAAGAGCAAGATTGGTTTAATGGACGTTTCTCCAAAACAAATTGTAGCAGTATCAACTGCTTGTATTCCATTCCTAGAACATGACGATGCTAACCGTGCCCTAATGGGTACTAACATGCAACGTCAAGCTATTCCACTATTAAAACCTGAAGCTCCAATCGTAGCTACCGGTATCGAAGCTAAAGCTGCTAAAGACTCAGGCGTAGCTGTTGTTTGTGAAAACGATGGTGTTGTAGCATATGCGGATGCATTAAAGATTATTGTTCAAGAAGACAAAGGATCTTTAAATACATACAATTTAATTAAATACAGCCGTTCTAACCAATCAACTTGTGTTAACCAACGTCCAATCGTTAGTCGCGGTGAAAGAGTTAAAGCTGGTGACATTTTAGCCGATGGTGCATCAATGGACCGTGGTGAAATGGCATTAGGCCGTAACGTTGTAATCGCCTTTATGACTTGGAATGGTTATAACTACGAAGATGCTGTAATCATGAGTGAAAGATTAGTTCAAGATGACGTATATACTTCAATTCATATTGAACAATATGAAGTAGAAGCACGTGATACTAAACTTGGTAAAGAAGAAATCACTTGTGAATTAGACAATGTTAAGAAAGATGCAATTGCTAATCTTGATGAACATGGTATCGTTAGAATCGGTGCAGAAGTTAAAGAAAATGATGTGCTTGTTGGTAAAGTTACACCTAAAGGTCAAACTGAACCTACTCCTGAAGATAAATTAGGACAAGTATTATTCTCTGATAACTCTAAAGACGTTAAGAATACATCATTTGTTGTTCCTCATGGCGGCGGTGGAATCGTTCATCGTATCGATTACTTCAGCCGTGAAAACGGAGATGAACTTGATGCTGGCGTTAACCAAAAAGTAAGAATCTTTATCGTTCAAAAACGTAAGATTTCTGAAGGTGATAAGATGTCAGGTCGTCATGGTAATAAAGGTGTTATCTCACGTATATTACCTCCTGAAGATATGCCATATATGGAAGATGGAACTCCAGTTGATATTATGCTTAACCCACAAGGTGTACCAAGCCGTTTAAATATCGGACAAGTATTAGAAGTTCATTTAGGTATGGCAGCTAAGAAGTTAGGTTTACATGTAGCTACACCAGTATTCGATGGTGTTACTAGTGAAGACTTAACAGAAATCATGAAAGAAGCTGGCATGGCTCCTGATGGAAAGTGTACTTTAATCGATGGTAGAACTGGTAAACCATTTGATAACAGAATCAATGTTGGTGTCATGTATATGATCAAGTTAGCCCACATGGTTGACGATAAACTACATGCACGTAGTGATGGCCCATATACGCTAGTTACTCAACAACCTATGGGTGGTAAAGCTCAAAACGGTGGTCAAAGATTCGGTGAAATGGAAGTTTGGGCCCTTGAAGCATATGGCGCAGCCTACACTCTAAGAGAAATGTTAACTATTAAATCAGATGATATCGTTGGTAGAAATAGAGTTTGCAAAGCTATCGTTGATGGCAAACCTATTCCAGAACCAGGTGTCCCTGAAGCATTTAGAGTATTAGTTAAAGAATTACAATGCTTAGGCTTAAGTGTTAAATTAATTGATAATGAAACAAAAGAAAATGTTGCTAACAAGAGTTTGGTTGAAGAAATCAGTCAAGCTATGAGCAACAGAGCATAAGGAGGGGGCGTATCTATGAAAAAATATGAATATATGCAAATAGGTATCGCATCTCCTGAAGAAATTTATGAATGGAGTGGCGAATACGGCGAAGTTAAAAACGCTGAAACTATTAACTATCGTACATTCAAACCTGAACCAGGTGGCTTGTTCTGCGAAAGAATTTTCGGTCCACAAAAAGATTATCAATGTTACTGTGGAAAGAGCAAGAGAACTACTGAAAAAGGCAAACGATGCGAAAAGTGCGGTGTTGAATTAACTGAAAGCAAAGTTAGACGTGAACGTTTAGGTCGTATCGAACTTGCTAGCCCAGTTGTTCATACATGGTTTTATAAAAATAGCCCAAGTAAGATTGCCTTACTTCTTCATAAAAAGTCAAAAGAGATTGAAGATATCGTTTATTCTGCTTCATTTGTAATCGTTGATCCAGGTGAACTTGGACATGTATTCCATAAAGACCAAATCTTGACTGAACAAGATTTACGTCATTTCCAAATCGAATATGGTTACAATAAATTTAAAGCTTTAACTGGAGCTGAAGCTATTAAGTGCATGCTTCATGATTTAGATTTAGATAAATTAAGTGAAGAATTACATGCGGAATTAAAGAAACCTAAGACTCCAAAGCAAAGCAGAGAACAAATTATCAAGCGATTAGAAGTTGTAGAAGCATTCAGAGGTTCTGGTAATAAACCAGAATGGATGGTTATGACACGTATTCCAGTGTTACCACCAGACTTACGTCCAATGGTACCACTAGATGGTGGCCGTTATGCTAAGACTGACTTAAACGATTTATATCGTAGAATTATTACTCGTAATAATCGTTTACGTCGTGAAATTGAAAACTTCTCTCCTTCACAAATCACTAAGAATGAAAAACGTCTTATCCAAGAAGCAGTAGATGCTTTAATTGATAATAGTAAGAGAAATCGTCGTGTTGCTGTAAGCAATAACCGTCCTCTTAAGTCTTTATCTGATGTTTTACGTGGTAAGCAAGGACGTTTCCGTCAAAACTTATTAGGTAAGCGTGTTGACTACTCTGGTCGTAGCGTTATCGCTGTAGGTCCAGATCTACAAATGTATCAATGCGGTATCCCACGTGAAATGGCATTAATTTTATTTAAACCATTTATCATTAATAAGTTAATGGCAAAGAATGCAACTTTACCTGAAACTGGAGGCAATCGTATTAGCTCTAAACGTGCTAAAGAAATGATTGAAGAAGGCCATCCAGATGCTATAGAACAAGTTGAAAAGGTAATTGTAGAACATCCAGTTCTACTTAACCGTGCTCCAACTTTACATAGACTTGGTATCCAAGCATTCGAACCTAAACTAGTTGAAGGAAAAGCAATTCGTCTTCACCCACTAGTATGTACAGCCTTCAATGCGGACTTCGATGGTGACCAAATGGCTGTCCATGTACCACTATCTGAAGAAGCACAAGCTGAAGCAAGATTATTAATGTTAGCTTCAAAGAATATCTTAGCACCAAAAGATGGTAAACCAATCGTTACACCTGGTCAAGATATGGTTTTAGGTAACTATTATCTTACAATTGAAGATGTATACGATGAAAGAAATGGCCGTGTATTTAAAGATGCTAAAGAAGTAGAACTAGCTTATGAAAATGATCAAATCTCACTTCACACAAGATTATTCTTACCAGTAAGTAGTTTTGATAGCACTAGATTTACTGATAAACAAAAAGATATGTACATTTGTACTACATACGGTAAGTTAATATTCAATACTATTTTCCCTAAACATGTAATGAATATTGAAACAAATCAAGAATTTGAAGATTTACCATATGTTAATGAAGCTAGCGAAAAGAACTTAACTGTTGGTGTTAATGATCGTTTCTTTGTTCCTAAAGGAACTAACTTAAAAGAATGGTTAAGTTATTGGTATGATGAATCACATCAAATTGATGCTCTTGATGAAGTTAGAAAAGCTTTAACAAGCGAACAATTTGAAGAAGTTGAAAAACTTAAAGATGGCGATGCTAAGATTAAACTTGCTTCAAAGTTTAATTCTAAATTAAGCGATAAAGTATTAAGAGAAGCATTTGATACAAAATGGTTGATTCCTCACCCATTCAAGAAGAAATTCTTAGGTGTTGTAATCGCTGAAGTATTTAAACGCTTTAAGCTAGCAGAAACATCTAAAGTTCTAGATAGAATGAAAGATTTAGGCTTCAAGTATTCTACAGTTTCTGGTATCACAGTTTCAGTATATGATATTGAAAATGTTGCTACAAAGAAAGAAAAGATTGCGGAAGCTGATGCTAAGATTGCTGAACTTAATGATTGGTATGACATTGGTGAAATGACTGCTAAAGAAAAGAGCCGTCATACAATCGAAATTTGGAAACAAACTAAGGAATCATTAAAGAAAGATATTCAAAAAGAAATGAATAAGCACTACATTGATAACCACATCTATTTGATGGGTGATAGTGGTGCCCGTGGTAATATTGATAACTACGTACAACTTTCTGGTATCCGTGGTATTATGGCTAAGCCTAATGGTGAAGAAAGTGATATCCCAATTAAAGCTTCATTCCGTGAAGGTTTAACAATGGCCGAATTCTTCACATCAAGCCATGGTTCTAGAAAAGGTTCTACCGATACAGCTTTAAAGACAGCTGAATCTGGTTACTTAACAAGACGTTTAGTTGACGTTAGCCAAGAAGTTGTTGTTAGAGAAGATGATTGTGGAACTGATCAAGGTATCGATGTTTACGAATTATATAATGAAAAAGAAAAGAAACAAATCGAATCATTATATGATCGTATTTGCGGAAGATTCGCTAATGAAGATGTAGTTGATCCTAATACTGGTGAAGTTATTGTTAAGAAAGGTGAATTCATTAGTGACAGCTTAGCTGGTAAGATTTGTGATGCAGGCATTAAGAAAGTTAACATTCGTAGCTTACTTACATGTACATGCAAGAACGGCGTATGCGTTAAATGTTACGGTGCCGACTTATCTACTCGTGAAGTAGTAGAAAAGGGCGAAACTGTAGGTATTATTGCCGCTCAATCTATCGGTGAACCTGGTACCCAATTAACAATGAGAACATTCCACTCAGGTGGTGTTGCCGGTGGTGATGATATCACTCAAGGTTTACCTCGTATTCAAGAATTATTTGAAGCAAGAGAACCAAAAGGTAAAGCAATCATTAGTGAAACTGATGGTGTTATAGAATCAGTTACTGAAGAAAAAGACCATCGTTACTTAATTAAGATTTGTCATGAATATGCAGACCCATCTGCTCCTCAAGATAGGATTAAAGAAATTAAGTCTTACTTGACAGATAGCCGTAAAGTGCCACTTGTAAAAGTTGGTGATAGCGTTAAAGCCGGCGATAAGCTTACTGAAGGTCTAATTCATCCAAAAGAATTATTAAGAGTAACTAACGTAGTAGAAGTAGCTAACTATATCTTATTAGAAGTACAAAAAGTATATAGCAGCCAAGGTGTAGGCATTGCCGATAAACATATCGAAATCATCATTAAACAAATGCTTCAAAAAGTAGTAGTTGTTAATGAAGGTGATACTGATTTATTACCAGGTGCTAACCTATCTAAAGCTGAATTATACGAAATCTATAAAGATTGCTTAGCTAATGGTAAACAACCTCCAGTTGTTAAACCAGTAATCTTTGGTATTACAAGATCATCACTAAAGAGTGATTCATTCTTGTCTGCTGCATCATTCCAAGAAACAACTCGTATCTTAACTGAAACAGCTATCCGTGGTAAGAAAGACCCACTAGAAGGATTAAAAGAAAACTTAATCATCGGTGGATTAATTCCTGCCGGAACTGGTGCAATTGAAATTAACGAGGATGCTCTTGTAAAACATTGTGATGAAGAATGTGATTGTGGATGCGAACATGACCACGATCATGAAGAAAATCATGATGATGAAGACTATCCTGAAGTAGATGAAAATGCTATTTTAGGTTAAAATGATAGGTAATTACGCGTGCGTAATTACCTTTTCTTTTGCTTTTTTTTGATTAAAGCATTATACTAATATAGTAATGAATAGAAAAATAAGTATTATTTATTGTTTTTAATAGGAAATATTTATTTAATAAATAGGAGTAAGAATGAAGAAAATTAGTGAAAAAAAGATCTTTTTCCTCGATATGGATGGAACCATCTATCATGAATCTAAATTAATCGATGGTGCCAAAGAGTTTTTTGAGATATTAGTTGAGAGAAATATTGATTATATTTTCTTAACAAATAACTCTTCAAAGAACAATGATACATATTTAAACAAGTTAAAAGGTTTTAATATTCCTTGTAAAATGGAAAATATTTATACTTCCGTTGATGCTACAATCGATTATTTAAAGAAATATGATAATCCAGTAGTATACCTAGTTGGTACAAATGATTTCTATTTAGCGTTAGCTAAACATTATAATGTAAAGACAGGACCATATTATGATCATGTAGATGTGGTTGTAATTGGTTTTGATACAGAACTTACTTATGAAAAGTTAAGATGCGCTACTTGGCATTTAGAAAATGGGGTAGACTACATTGCAGCAAACCCAGATCTACGATGTCCAATCGAAGATGGCAGATATATTCCAGACTGTGGAACATTAATATATATGTTTGAAGCAACAACTGGTAGAAAGCCATTTGTCATTGGCAAGCCTAGAAGTTATATGATTGATGCGCTTTTAGAAAAATATGGTTATGCTAAAGATGATGCAGTAGTCATTGGTGATAGGCTATATACTGATATAATGGTTGGAATTAATGCCGGTGTTGATCAAATATGCGTATTGAGCGGTGAAACTACACTTGATGATTTAAATAAATGGGAATATAAACCAACCTACATTATGAATTCAATTAAAGATGTAGCAGATAAATTTAAAGAATAAAATTAAAGTGTTGACAAAAAGCATTAAAAAGAATATAATGCAATAGGTATTTAGAAAGATATGGTTTTGGGGTTCCAAAACCATTATCTTGTGAAATATTGATACGCCAGGAAATGTGGCAAATAATTATGATTATTAATATGAAAGGAGAAAATATGCCTACAATTAATCAATTAGTTAGAAATTCACGTGAATCAAAGACTTCAAAGTCTAAATCACCTCATTTAGGAATTGGTTACAATACTTTACAAAAGAAGTACACTAATGTCCAATCTCCTCAAAAGCGTGGTGTTTGTACTCGTGTAACTGTTATGACTCCTAAAAAGCCTAACTCAGCTATACGTAAGTATTGCCGTGTACGTTTATCTAATGGAATTGAAGTAACTGCTTATATTCCAGGAATTGGTCATTTGCTTCAAGAACACAGTGTAGTTTTAATTCGTGGCGGTCGTGTTAAAGACCTTCCAGGTGTACGTTATCATGTTATCCGTGGTACATTAGATGCGACTGGTGTTAAGAACAGAAAACAAGCCCGTTCTAAATACGGTGCAAAAAGAGAAGATTAATCAATAAAATATTTTAACGAAAGGAGGGAACATTATGCCACGTAAAGGACATGTTCCAAAAAGAAAAGTATTACCAGATCCAATATATAATAGTCCAATTGTTACTAGATTAATCAATAATATCATGTTGGACGGTAAAAAAGGTGTTGCACAAGAAATTTTATACGGTGCTTTTGAAAGAATCGAAAAACAAACTGGTCGCCCTGCACTAGATGTATTCAATGAAGCACTAGCAAATATTACACCTCAATTAGAAGTTCGTGCTCGTCGTATTGGTGGTGCTAACTACCAAGTACCATGCGAAGTTAGACCTGAAAGAAAGATGACTTTAGCCTTAAGATGGTTAACTCAATATTCTAGACTTCGTAAGGAAAAGACAATGGAAGAACGTTTAGCAAATGAGATCTTAGATGCAGCTCAAGGTTTAGGCGCATCTGTTAAGAAACGTGATGATACTCATAGAATGGCTGAATCTAATAAAGCATTCGCACATTATCAATGGTAATCATCTAATAAAAATATTAAGAAAAGGAGATATGATTTATGCCTCGTGAAATAGCATTAGCAAATGTACGAAACATAGGTATTATGGCTCATATCGATGCTGGAAAAACAACTGTTACTGAAAGAATTCTATTCCATGCAGGCAAAATTCATAAAATGGGTGAAACCCATGATGGAGCTAGCCAAATGGACTGGATGGAGCAGGAAAAGGAAAGAGGAATTACAATTACTTCCGCTGCCACAACTGCTTATTGGAAAGGTAATCGTATTAACATTATTGATACTCCCGGCCATGTAGACTTTACAGTAGAAGTATCTAGATCTTTGAGGGTTCTAGATGGTGCTGTAACAGTATTGGATGCTCAAGCAGGGGTTGAACCTCAAACAGAAACTGTTTGGCATCAAGCGACTGAATATAAAGTTCCAAGAATTGTTTTAGTTAATAAAATGGATAAAACTGGTGCTGATTTCAATTATTCAGTTGCATCTTTAGGTAAAAGATTAGGTGCCAAAGCATTTCCTATTCAAATGCCGATTGGCTCTGAAGCAACATTCACTGGAATTATCGATCTAGTTTGTATGAAAGCTTATCATTTTAATGGCGATCCTGATGAGAACTTTTCAGAAATCGCAATCCCTGATTATCTAATGGATGAAGCATTAGCTAAAAGGGATGAATTAATATCAGCGGTTGCTGATTATGATGATGATCTATTAATGCAATACTTAGATGGATGTGAAATTGATATTGACTTATTCAAAAATGCCATTAGAAAAGCTACTTTAAGCGTTGAATTCTTCCCTGTGCTTTGCGGAAGCGCATTTAAAAATAAAGGCTTAAAGCTAGTACTTGATGCAGTAGTTGATTACTTACCATCACCACTAGATGTTGCTAGTATGATGGGAACAAATGCGAGAGGTGATGAAGTTGAAATCATCGCTGATGATAATAAAGGCTTCGCTGCTTTAGCATTTAAAGTAATGACTGACCCATTCGTTGGTAAGTTAACATTCTTTAGAGTATATTCAGGCACATTAGAAAGTGGAAGTTATGTATATAATTCCACAAAAGATAAAAAAGAACGAATCGGCCGTATTCTTCAAATGCATGCGAACAATCGTACGGAGATTAAAGAAGTTCATGCTGGTGATATCGCTGCCGCAGTTGGTTTAAAAGATACAACTACTGGTGATACATTATGTAGCGAAAACCACAAAGTAATCTTAGAAAAGATTGTCTTCCCAGAACCTGTCATTTCGGTTGCTATTGAGCCAAAAACAAAAGGTGACCAAGACAAGATGGGCGTTGCACTTGCAAAACTAGCCGAAGAAGATCCAACATTTAGAACTCATACCGACATGGAAACTGGTCAAACAATAATCTCAGGAATGGGTGAACTTCACCTTGATATTATTGTAGACAGAATGAAACGTGAGTTTAGAGTAGAAGCCAATGTTGGTAAACCACAAGTATCGTATCGTGAAACAATTAAATCGATGGGCGAAGTCCAAGGTAAATTTGTTCGTCAATCTGGTGGTCATGGCCAATATGGTGATGTATGGATCAGATTCGAACCAAATCCTGGTAAAGGATTTGAGTTTGTTGATGCTATAGTTGGTGGTGTAGTTCCTAGAGAATACATTCCAGCTGTACAGAAAGGATTAGAGGCCGCAATAACTAATGGTAACTTAGCTGGATATCCAACAATTGATATCAAAGCTACATTATTTGACGGTAGTTATCATGAAGTGGATTCAAGCTCTGTTGCGTTTGAAGTCGCTGCTTCAATGGCATTTAAAGCCTCAGCTCAAAAGTGTCAACCTATTTTACTAGAACCGATTATGAGTGTAGAAGTACTAGTACCTGATGAATATTTAGGTAGCGTAATTGGTGACTTAACTAGTAGAAGAGGAACAATTGAAGGGCAAGATAGTCATGGACATGTACAAAGCGTTAAAGCTTTAGTTCCACTATCTAATATGTTCGGTTACGCAACAGCTCTAAGAAGTAATACTCAAGGACGTGGAAACTATACTATGCAATTTAATAAGTATAAAGAATGTCCTAAGAGTATTGCTGATGAAGTTATTAAGGCTCGTTCTTAATAATAGAAAACAATTGGCAATTGTTTAATTTTAAACTCTTGCAATTTTAAATAAGATAAAATATAATTAAGTATGTATGATATTTAAGGGAGGAAAATTAAATGGCAAAAGCTAAATATGAACGTACTAAACCCCATGTAAACATTGGTACTATTGGCCATGTTGACCATGGAAAAACTACTTTAACTGCTGCTATCACTAAAGTTTTAGCAAAGCAAGGTTTCGCAAAAGAAATGAAATACGACCAAATTGATGGTGCTCCAGAAGAAAAAGCTCGTGGTATAACTATCAATACTGCTCACGTAGAATATGAAACAGCAAATAGACATTACGCACAAGTAGACAGCCCAGGACATGCTGACTATGTTAAGAACATGATCACTGGAGCTGCACAAATTGATGGTGCAATTCTAGTTATCGCTGCAACTGATGGCCCTATGGCTCAAACTCGTGAACACATCTTACTTGCTCGTCAAGTTGGTGTTCCTCGTTTAATCGTATTCTTAAACAAATGCGATCTAGTTGATGATGAAGAATTACTAGAATTAGTTGAAATGGAAGTTATCGAATTATTAGAAGAATATGGCTTCCCTGGCGATACTCCAATCATTCGTGGTTCTGCATTAAAAGCTGGTGAAGGCGATCCAGTTGAAGAACAACATATCTTAGATTTAATGAAGGTTGTTGATGAATATATCCCTACTCCAGTACGTGACACTGATAAACCATTCTTAATGCCTGTTGAAGACGTATTCTCTATTTCAGGACGTGGAACAGTTGCTACAGGACGTGTTGAACGTGGTACTGTTAAAGTTGGTGATCAAGTTGAAATCGTTGGTATTAAACCTACTCAAACTACTGTTGTTACAGGCGTTGAAATGTTCCGTAAATTATTAGACCAAGCTGAAGCTGGTGATAACATTGGTACATTACTTCGTGGTATCGCAAGAACAGATGTAGAACGTGGACAAGTATTATGTAAACCAAAGAGCGTTAACCCTCATTCAGAATTCGATGCACAAGTTTACGTATTAAGCAAAGAAGAAGGTGGACGTCATACTCCATTCTTCACTAACTATCGTCCTCAATTCTATTTCCGTACAACTGACGTTACAGGCGTTATTGAATTAAAAGACGGCGTAGAAATGGTTATGCCTGGTGATAACGCATTATTAAACGTTAAGTTAATTCACCCAATCGCAATCGAACAAGGAACTAAGTTCTCTATTCGTGAAGGTGGACGTACAGTAGGTGCTGGTAACGTAGTTAACATCATTAAATAATTGAATTATAAGTAAAATTTATAAGGCTTCAATCATTTTTTATGATTGGAACCTTTTTTTTTGCCCTTTTTGTTGACTTTACTTAAGAAAAAAAGATACAATATATATGTAAATAATTAATTGAAAAATAGGAGGTTTCAATGTTTACAAAAGTTAAAAGATTTATGGCTTTCGCAGTTCTTGTAATCGCTTGCATAATGCTAGTTGCCTGCGGTGAAAAAGAACCTGCTAAACCAGTTTTAAGAGCTCCAAGTGAAATTACAATTTTAGTTGAAGATGCTCCACTTGAAAAAGCTACAAGTGTTGATGGCGATGATATCGTTCTTGGAATTGAAGAACAAGACGGCGTTGACACATCTGTTACATGGGAATCAAGCAATCCTGCTATTGCAACAGTTGATGATCAAGGTTTCGTTACTCCTGTATCTGCAGGTGAAGTAAAAATCATTGCTACTTCAGTTAAAAACCCTGATGTTCAAGCTGAAATTAAACTACGTGTTCATCCAGCTGATATCGGTGCTTTACTAGCTGAAGCAGGAAGTTTCGTAAAAGAAAACTTAGAATTCATCGTTCTTAGTGAAAGTGCTAGAAAATTTGCTCTTCCTACTAACTACAGACCTGATCTTCTAAAATATCAATATAGAAGCTTATCAACTGGTACAGTAGATGATAGAAATAATTATAGAAACGATACATGGCTAATGAGCGATAGAGCAGACACTGTAGAAAAACTTGAATGTACAATTACATACGTTCCTACTGGTGCTGTTACTACTGTAATGCTTGAAGTTTACATCGTTAAAGATGCAGAAAACAATGACTTCACAAAGATCGCTGCTACAAAAGCAATGATCAGAGCATTATTCGAAAATGAAAACTTAGATGCATATCAAGTAGCTGAAAAAGCATTAGCTGTTCAAAAAGCTGCTGACGTTGCAGTTATTTGGTCTTCAGATGTTGCTGACGTATTAAAAGTTGTTTACGTTGAAGGTGAAGCAACAGATGATAAGACAGATGACGTATTCAAATTAGTTTACACTAGACCATTAGACTGGACTGCAGTTGAATTAACTGCTACAGTTATGGCTGGTTCTCAAGGTGAAACTGAAAAGTTCAACATCAATGCTGTTGGTTATACAAAGACTGAAAAGATCGAATACTTCAGAGATGTTGTATGCGCTAACTTACCTGCTGCAGATGCACATGTAAGCAAAGACATCAAGTTACCATTAGCTGATGCTATGTTCGGTTTAAGAATTTCTTGGGCTTCAGATCATCCTGAATTATTAAGTGCTGAAGGTGTTTATACAGATGACACTACTAAAGATTCAACTCAAGGCACAAAAGTTACTTTAACAGCAACTGTTAAATATCAAAGTCCTAACGATTACATCGGTCAAGTTAATGAAGCTACTGGTGAAATCTATGAAGACTTTACAGATCCTAACTCATTCATCGAAGAAGTAAAATTCGAAATCATGGTTTACCCTTGCACAGAATCTACAAGATCTGCTAACAAAGTTGCTGCTTATACAAAGGCAACTATTGCTGGTGGAACTGGTTGGTTCCCTTGGGGTAAGATTGATCGTGCTTCTAACCAATTAACTGGTCTTCCTGCAACAATGGGAGAAACTGGTATTACTGGCGACTTAGCAGCTGTTGCACTTAACTGGTCATGCAGTGAAGAAGGTTTATTCGATTCTGAATGGAATCTATTAAAACAATATTTACGTTACCATCCAGTAACATTATCTGCTACAGTTCAAATCGATGGTGTAACTGAAGTTATCGAAGTACCACTAAACGTTGGTATTGCACAAAAAGAAATGACTTCACACATTGGTGGTTCATTCTCAAGATTAGCTGTTCAAAAGAGCGATTCTGTTTACCAAGCAATGGACTCATTACAAACAATCTCTGCATTCGATGCTAGAGTTGGTTCTCAACAAGTTTGGTACAAAGGCGACCAAAAAGGTCAATTCTATGAAATCAGAATGGGCGCTAGTGAAGATTTAACTAAGAACATTATCGTTCAACCAGCCGTAGAAGAAGATACTGCTTATGAAACTAAACCAGTTACAATTAGCATGCAATTCGGTGTTGGTGTTAACTGTGGATTTGGTGGAGTTACATTATATTGGGATGATCCAGATTCTGGCATTAGATTCCAATTCTATACTGTAGAAGCTATGACATGGGTTATCGGACCTGATGATGTAGATGCAAACGGTGACTTCACAGATGCTGATGGCGATGGTAAGATCTTCAGTATGTTAGACAGATATCATCAAAATTGGGATCATATGGTTATCATCAATATGTCTGGTAAAGACGTTAAGATTCCTATTTCATATTCTAAAGATTATGACAATATGACTACTCAATCACGTCAAACTGCTTATTGGCCATATGATGAAAAGATTTTCGGTTATACTGAAAAATATGGTTCTGAAGGTTTAGGTGCATTATCATTATCATTATATTCTGGCGATTATGCTGGTTTAGTACAAGCTGATGGTAAAGTTGGTTGTATCGAAGCTGAAACTGAATGGGAAGATTACCTAAGCGATTTATCAAGCGGATTAACTGATGATGCTGGTAATACAGTTTACTGCCAATACTTAACACTTCAAGATGGTGGTATCGCTTGGACAGCTGGTGAAGCTCAAGATGATGGTTATACTGACACTAAAGGTGCTTCAGTACATCATACTACTAAGGAAAATGTTGGAATTATGTTCTCTACTCCTGGCAATGAAATCCATGTTGAGTTCTGGAACATTCATCCATGCAACACATTCACTACTAATGATGAATGGCAACTTCCTGAAGGCTATACTGCACAATTAAGCGGTGTAAGAGTTCGTGAAAGCAAACTTACTAACGTTTACTTCTGGGCTAGAACATTAGATGCTACTAAGTACAATGTTAACGCTGCATGGATTGCTGCTGCACAAGCTGAATTAGGTGAATAATTCAAAACTAAAGGCTAGTAAATTTTACTAGCCTTTTTTTAATGCATAAAACCTCAACGGGTATTGTTGAGGTTTTATTTTATGTCTTCAATTTTAATATCTTCAATATGTTTAATTGGTTTCCACTGGACCTTTACAAATATTGATATAAAAGAAATTAATAAATAGCTTATGGCATAAAGTGGGAAAGTGAAGATATGCCATATTTTCTTAATTTGTTTAGCCTTAATGTCTTTCCAACAAAGCACGCTAACAATAATTGCAACTAAAATAGTATAAGCCACGCAGAAGATCAAACTATCAATTAATGGTCTAACTGCTGCTTCAAAATACTTTTGAAAACTAACATTAGCGACTAATGCATATATTCCATATGATAGTGGTAAAACAAATCCTAACCAACCAACGCTTAGGATTGATGCTGGAAAAGTATGGGCATATAAATCAATATTTGAATAACTTGGGTGCTTAATTCCATTTTTAAATAATTTAAAATGGAATTTTTTAAAGCATTGATGATTACCTTTGCACCAACGCATTCTTTGTCTCCAAGAATCTTTGAATGATTCAGGGTGTTCATCATACATTATCGCATCAGCAACATATGCTACTTTATATCCTTTTAAATATTCATCGATTGAGAACTCTACATCCTCAATTAATAAGTGGTTAACCCAACCACCATTTTCTTCAATAATATCTTTACTAACCATAAAGCCAGTTCCCGATACGTAAGTAGTCATTTTAAATCTGCTACGCATGCGGTGCATTACTCTACATTCTCTAAAGAATGTCATACCAGCCCCACTTGCTACCCAAGTAGATCCGTAGTTTTTAGAATTTCTAAAAGAAGTAGCAATTTTGTATCCTTCATCAAAGGCTTTATTCATTTCTTTTGTGAATGATTTATCAACTAAATTATCCGCATCAAATACGATAAATGCTTCAACACGCTCTTCATCATTAATTGCATACTTTAATACTTCATCAAGGGCATAACTTTTACCAATTAATTCGGTATTAAATCTTTCAATTACATTAGCACCTTTTTCTTTGGCAATACTAGCAGTATTATCGGTGCAGTTATCGGCAATCACATATATTTTATATAAGTCAGCCGGATAATCTTGGGCTTTAATACTATCGATTAGGTTACCAATCACTTTTTCTTCATTGCGAGCGGAAATGATAAAGGCATAAAAGTGATTAGTACTTGCCTCTTGATATTTTTTCTTTTTGAAAAAGATTGATAATATCAAAAAAAGATTATGGTGAAAGTAAATGATAGCAAGAATTGCAAATACTATGTAGTTGATTAGACTTAAGATTTCCCCAAAATTTATTTCTGGTAATATCTCTGGAAAAAACTTAAACACCATTATCACCTTCTTTTACTTTATATCATTGTATCTTATTATCTAATTAAAGTCAAAGAATGGTTAAACAAAGTATTGAAATATGGTATAATGGATAAAACTAGGATTATTAAGAATCGTTTAAGAAAAAAGTGGATAATATATATTGTAGGTGAGATATGTTAATCGACACACATTGCCATCTTAATGATGAAGCATTCCAAGACAATCTAGAAGAGATAATTGCGAGAGCTAAAAGCCGTGGTATTAGCAAAATAATCGTTATTGGTTATAACAAAGCTTCAAGTATTGAAGCGGTAAAGCTAGCAAATTCGTATGAAGGCATTTATGCTTCAATTGGTGTTCATCCAAGTGATGTCCAAAAAGAAGAAGATAACTTAGACTGGCTTTATGAATTAGCTAAGGACAAGAAAGTTGTAGCAATTGGAGAAATTGGCTTAGATTATTATTGGGATAAATCATATAATGATTTACAAAAAGAATGGTTTATTAAGCAAATTAATATTGCGAAAGAACTAGGATTACCGATTGCGGTGCATTGCCGCGATGCCAATCAAGATTGTTTTGATATCATTAAAGAGCATGGAAATGGATGTGGCGTAATTCATTGCTATTCGGGTAGCTTCGAGATGGCTAAGGAATATGTAAAGCTGGGCTATTATCTTGGCATTGGTGGTGTAATAACATTTAAGAATAGCCATTTAGGAGAAACAGTTGCAAAACTTGGTATTAATAATATCGTAACTGAAACTGATGCACCTTATTTGGCACCAGTTCCATATCGCGGAAAAACTAATGAGCCTGCTTATATTTATGAAGTAGTACAAAAGATTAGCGAAGTAACTGGTATTATTTTTGAAGAAGTAGAAAAGAAAGTAGAAGAGAACACTTATAAATTATTTAAAATTTAAGGATATAGCATTATGAAGAAATTTTTAACAATTTTCTTATTAATATTTGCTTTATTATTTGCTTCAGCTGCGGCAAGCAAGGGGCCAAAGAATCTAACGATTCATTATGATATGGCTCAACATGTGTATGTAGGGGAACAGTTTGGCCTAAGATCTAATAGCTTATATACATATAGGAGCACTAATGAGGCTATTGCTTCATATGATGAAGCTAATGGCGTCGTTACAGCCTTATCTAGTGGCTATGTAGTGATTCAAAAGGTCAATCGAGAAACTGGTGAAGTTGTAAAGACTTATACGCTACTAGTTAAAGATGAAGCAAGTAATATTACCATTATTGGTACTAATAGCATGCATGTTGGGGATATTTATACATTTGAAGCAAATGTTTATCCAGATTGTGCTAGTAAAGATGTAATTTGGTCTAGTAGCGATGAAGCGGTAGTAACAGTTGGTGAAGATGGCAAAGCAAGTGCGGTTGCGAAAGGATTAGTGACACTTAAAGCAACATCTAAAGATTATAACGATGTATATGGAACTATTTATGTAATGGTATCAGAAGTAGATGATATTGAAACAGAAACACAAAACATTACAATCGATGGATCTGATTTGAGCGAAGCTTTTGAAGCAGTTGGTAGAAAAAGTGAATCATCAGTCATTATGGTAACAGGCTACCAGGTAAATGGTGATAAAAAGAAAGAAGCATCGGTTGGCTGCGGAATAATTTATAAACGTATTGCTCACCTAAATGATGGAACAGAAACTGAAGAAGTAGTTATTGATACAAACACAGTATTAAATTATGAATATTATGTAGTTACAAATAGACATGTAGTGGCTGAAACTACATATAATGAAAGAACAGCTACATCTACAACAACTAATTATGATTATATTGGCTTATATTACGGCGCAAGCAGTGAAATTGGGGCTAAGATCATCGCCTATGATGCAAAAGTTGATATTGCCGTTATATCATTTACATCTACGGTTTATTTCCCAACGGCAACATTAGGTGATAGCGATGATGTACAAGCTGGTGAATTCATCGTATCAATTGGAACAGCCGAAGGAAAAGAGTTCTTTAGAACTTTAACATTTGGTATTGTTTCTCATCCACAAAGATATATTTCAGATGATACCGATGGCGATGGTACTAATGATTGGGACGCAGAATATATTCAACATGATGCACCAATTAATAATGCGGACTGCGGAAGCCCAATTATTAATATGAAAGGCGAAGTAATTGGTATTAATACAACTAAGAAGATTGCATCTTCTAGTGGTATTAGAGTTGAAAACTTATCATTTGCCATTCCAATTAATCTAGTTAAAACATTAATTGCTAAGCTAGAAAAAGGAGAAACAATCAATCGACCAATACTTGGTGTATCGATTATGGATGTTAAGACAATCTTAGCTAATGCGGATTTGTTTGCAACCCCTGGTTATGCAACTGATGATGGAATTGTTATTCCTGATATTATTGAATTTGGATTCTATGTATCAGAAGTTACTGAAGGTGGTGTAGGTCACAAAGCTGGTATGCTTCCTGGTGATATCGTTACCGCATTTAATGGTGTAGAAGTGAGATACTCATATCAATTAAGAGCTCAACTTGGTAACTTTATTATCGATAGTGGTCAAACAACAACGATTGTTGTTTATCGTAACGGAGAATTTGTAACGTTAGAGGTTACATTCTAGAGGTATGAATATGAAAAAAATAGGAAGATTATTTATAATTGTCATATTGTTTAGTATTACACTAGTGGGACTAACTGGCTGTGATATATTCGGTTCTAATACTTTAGCCATTGGCTCTAGCGTATCAAAGAGCGATATATACGTTGGGGAAGTATTAAAACTATATTCAAATGCTAGTGAAATTGGCCTTGAAGGTGAAGCTACTTGGTCTAGTTCTAATACTGATGTTGCTAGTATTGATGAAAATGGTGTTTTAGAAGCACTAGCAGCAGGTGAGACTACTATTACATTAACAGTTGGTGAACAAAGCGTAAGCGTTGATGTAACAGTTTTACTTAGAGCTGAAACTGCAAGATTAAGCGTAACTGGTAGTCAAACAGTAGAAATCGGAAAGACAGTAACGCTAGAAGCCACATTATACAATTCTAGCAGTAAAGCAGGTTTCAATTGGTCAAGCAGTAACCCTAGCATTGCTAGAGTTGATGAAAATGGTGTAGTAACTGGTGTTAGTGGCGGACTTTGTACAATCATTGCTACTTGCAAAGATGATGATTCGATTAGCGGCTCTACATTAGTGTATGTAGTTGATGATACTAAAGAGTTAACAACTATCATTAATGCAATTTATCAAGTAAGTGGTGATTTTGATTTCACTTCTTTATCAGAAAATGTAATTAACGTAATTGATAATAACTTAGAAAGCATCGTTGGTGTATCTAATTATGCTTACCAAAAAGTTGGAAGTGGATTATATTCCGAAAATGTCCTTGTTAGAGTAGCAATTGGAACAGGCTTTGTATACGCTAAAGAAGCTACTGCAACTGAGGGTACATATAAATATAAAGTATTAACTAATCATCACGTAATTGAAGATAACGAACAAGTTAAGATTTACATTCAATCAATTGAAAAAGATATTGATGCGACAGTTTTAGTAAGTGATAAATCATTAGATTTAGCAGTTATTGAATTTACATATGCAATTGATATTAAACCAGCAACGCTTGGTAATATTGATACAGTTAAAGCAGGATCATTTGTAGTGGCAATTGGACACCCTACAGGATATGATTATTTCTCATCAGCTACATTTGGAATAGTTTCATATGTAAATAGAAAAATGCAAGGCGAAAAAGCCCTCTTTATTCAACATGATGCAGCTATCAATAGTGGTAATAGCGGCGGACCAATTTTTGATATGAATGGAACTGTCATTGGTATTAACACTTTAAAGATAGCAAGTGATGATGTAGATAATATGGGATTTGCTGTTTCTATTCAAACAGTAAGAGAATACTTAGCAGCAAATAATCTATTACCATAATAAAAATAAGTATTAATGATTTTATCATTAATACTTTTTTATTATCTTATTTAATATTATAATTTAGATAGAGGTAAAAATATGGCAATCGTAACTTTATGCTTTGTACAAAAAGATAATAAGATATTGATGATTAACCGTAACAAATATCCATTCATGGGGATGTGGAACGGAGTTGGGGGGCATGTAGAAGCGGGAGAAGAGGCACTTAGCGGTGCCATCCGTGAAATTAAAGAAGAAAGTGGCATAACTGTTAATGATGCTAAACTAATATCTATTTCTACTTGGAATTATGATGATGATTTAATTTATGTATATGTATCCACTTTACCAAAAGATTTTGACATTTCCATTTACCCAATAAAGATTAGTGAAGGAATTGTGGATTTTAAAGATATTGATTGGATATTAGATGATAAAAATTATGGAATAGTGCCAGATTTAAGATTATTCATTGATGATATTAAACATGGTAGATGCCAAAACTATCATTTAGTATATGATAACGATAAACTTATTGAAGTTATTAAAAAATAGATGTAAAATGAATTAGAAAGGAAATGAATATGACACCTACAATTTATTTAATTATTTATTTAGGATTAACTGTTCTATTTTCATTAATTGCTTTAATTGCTTATTTTAGAGATAAGAAATTAGCAGTAAAAGGAAAAGAAAGAACTAAAGAAAAAACATTATTGTTTTTAGCAGTATTCTTTGGATCAGTTGGAGCCTTCTTAGGAAGAATCCTTGCTCATCATAAAACTGATAAAAAGTATTTCTCAATGGTCATTTATTTTAGTATGCTAATGCAAGTGGTTACTATTGCAGCACTAGTCGTCTTCATTTTAGCATAGGAGGTAAGGTATGAATCGTAATGATAAATCATCTTTAGAAAGATCTCATTCTAAATCATCTAATGCTAAACTAACATTACTTTGTTTATTATCAAGTATTGCATTAGCTGGTGCAGTAGTATTTATTGGCTCAATGATTGCTAATTACTTAGAACCAGTAATAGCATATATTGGTGCTGGTGTATGTGTAGCAGTAGTAGTATTATGCTTACTAATGTTTTCTAGATTCAAAAGATAAAAAAGTGAAAGGATTTCCTTTCACTTTTTTTATGCTTCGTATGTTTTTAAGCTATTTCTAATTCTATCGTTTTCTTTTTCATCACTAATTCCCATTAAGTTCATAACTGCTAATCTTGATCTAGCCATTAAATCTTCAATGGCTTCTTTTTTATCTAATTCGTAGTTAGCAGTAAGTGGTTCCCCAATACTAATCGTAGCATTAGGCCCTTTTTTAAATAATTTATAAATACCTTTTGGCGCCCTATAAGTTACTGCCATTGGTAAAATGGGTTTATTTAATTCATAAGCTAGTTTAAACGACCCGTTCTGGAACGTTCTAACAGCTGGGTAAAAGGCCCAACACGCAGCTTCAGGGAATACATGAAGCCATTTATTCTCTTTTACTACATCGCGCATGGCTTTATATGCATAAGCCATTCCGTGACTTGATGTAACTGGCATTGGAATACCACCAACTTCACGGTATAACATACCTGATTTTGATTCTGCACCTTCTTGCCAAATCGGAAATTCCGTGAATTTAAAATATCTTGTAAGTAATACAAATATTGAATCCCATTCAGTTGTATGATTAGAAATACTAATCATACCTTTTGAATCAGTTAGTTTAAAATATTCTTTTATGTGTTTTTTACCTTTTATTTTTAGCGAATATCTAATAGCACATACCGGTTTAACGAGGATTATCATCACTACTTTAATCCAAAAGCGGATGAACATACACTTAAAGCCTCTTAAGCGGTATGGGAAATCTGCATCATATGTATAATCATGATACTTTTCATTTTTAATCATATGCACAAATTCTTTATTTGGATAAGCTAACTTTGGGTCATGGATATATACTTTATTCATCAATCATTTCACCTAATTCTTTTTCGTATCTTAATTACAAAGTTTATATTCATTATGATAAAGTGAAATCTTGGTCATAATTAATAATAACTTCAAAGCCTGGATTTTTATTCATTGTCTTTTCTTTGATTTCTTCAATTGTCGCTAATGGCTTTTCATCATCAAATGAAATAACTAAATCATAATTAATTAATTTCTTTTGCTTGTCATAATAAAAACCATGAATTTGTAATACATACTTATATTCTTTAATGATATCTAGGATTCCCGCATATACATTTCTTGATTCTTCATCACTAATGTTTTCGGCGTAAACTCCTACTGTCATAATCGTATTATATTTTACATACATTAAATAAGTAATTTGTCTTTCAATTTCTTGAATTTCTTTCGCAGTTAAATTATCTTTTACACCGATATGAACAGAACCAATGCTCTTGTTATAGCCATAACTATTTAAGATTAAGTCGAATGACCCTAAAACACCATCGATTTGGTTAATATCTTTTTTAATACTAGCTACTATTTCTTTATCAAATCTATCACCAATGATTGAAGATAAAGACTCTTTTAATACTTCAATGCCAGTCTTAATGATGAATAGGCCGATGATTATACCTAAATAACCTTCAATATAAATACCAAAGAATTTAGCTACGATCATACCAACTAAAGTAGAAGTAGATAGAATAGAATCAAATAAAGCATCTTTACCTGATGCATCAAGGGCATCAGAGTCAATCTTTTTAGCTTTTGCTCTAAAATATAGACCTATACCAATCTTTACTAAAATAGCAGCAGCAATAATTATAATTGAATAAACTTCAAATTGTGGCATCGTGCCATTTTGGAAATAATCAATAATTGATTTAATTGATTCATAAATTGCGGCTCCACCAGCAAATAATATTAAAGCAGCAATTAAAGTAGAAGTGATGTATTCAATTCTACCATATCCATATGGATGTTTTTTATTAGGCCTTTTACTGGCTAGTTTAGTCCCAACAATTGTAATGATACTTGATAAAGCATCGGTTAAGTTATTTAACGCATCCATTACAATTGAAATCGATCCGGCGATAAAACCAACAAATGCTTTAAAGCCAACTAGCATAATGTTAGCAATTATACCGACAAAACTAGTCTTGACTATTTCTTTTTCTCTTATTTTTTCATCCATATAAAATACCTCTTTTTTTCAGTTAATACGATTATATCATATGTGAGGCCCAATTTCTATAATGGAGAATCGTAAAAAAAATAGCTAATAATTTTATCAGCTATTTTATATTATAAATCTTAAGTTAGATTATCGATGACGTCTATCTAGTCCACTTTCTACATAATAGCGATCTTTAGCAGCATACATCATCATATCTGATTCTTTAAGCATTTCTTCGATTGGCTTTTTGCCATCTTCAGAATAACTATAACCAATCGCACACTTATATTCAGTTTCAGCGATATTAGCTTCAATTCTCTTAATTAAGGCTTGTACTTCCTCGAGTGATGTTTTTCTACATAAAACAACGAATTCATCACCACCAATGCGGTAGCCAAATTGTCTAGCCTTTAGGGCTTTACGGAAGCATAGGGCCAAAGTTACTAATGCTTCATCCCCTGCCGCATGGCCTAAATTATCGTTAATATCTTTTAAGCCATTCATATCGATTGATATTAGGGCTGAGATTTCTTCGGGTTCTCTAGAAGTATCGGTATGATAAGCATGTCTATTCAAAAGTCCAGTTAAGGAATCTTTTTTAGTATGTTGCAAGATTTCAAAAACGTAGTATACGAATAATGCTACCGCCATTGTTGGGCAGAAGATTCTTGAGAAGTCACTGCCAAATACAAATGGGAACACTAATTCAGAAATGAATGCGATACATAAGAAGATAATTGGCGCTATCTCCATCCACTTTTTATTGCTTCGCTTGATTAATAAATAAACAAGTGGCACACAGTACAGTCCTGCTACAATAAATGGTAAGTAACCTAAGAATCCACGTGAGAAACTATTATCTGCTTCAATCTTAAAGACAATACCTGTAAATATTGAAATTATATCAATTATAGCTAAGATAATTGCCGGGATAAAGATATACCAAGTTTGCTTTTTTACTAACGTATAGATGACTTGCGAGATAATAAAAGGAGTGGCACTATAACGAATTGCCATCAAAATCGCACGCAGCATTTTGTAGTCGGTATTAATGGCATATTCAAATTCAACAAATACTACAAGTGATAGCAAGAAAAGAACCACAATCAAAACATTAAAACGCCTAATCTTTTTCTTATCGAGGAACACCGTAATTTGCAAAGCTATTGCAAATGCTAATAGTATTAGTACCAGAGACCAGTTTTGTAATAAATATTCTTTTACCATAAAACCAACCTTTCTAATAACATAACTAGGATGTTATTTTTAATATCTTTGCACCTTTAAAAAAATGCAATCTATACATAAACATTATAACATTAATAACTGATAATTAAAAGTATAGAACTTTTTCAACAAAAAAACATAAATAAAAAAGACTTTCTTTGAAAGTCTTGAAATCTATTGGATGGCGGAAGAGAGGGGATTTGAACCCCTGCATCTTTTGGACCTAGCGGTTTTCGAAACCGCCCCCTTCAGCCGCTTGGGTACTCTTCCACCTACTAATTCATTTGTTCCTTGTCCACAAATATTGCTTCTTTAGTACCAACTGTAGAGAAGATATCCATAACTAAATCGATTAACATTTGTTTTGGATAATCATTTTCATTAGTTAACCATTCATTTACTAAATTAATTGTACCACCGACAATAATAGCAGATACTAAACTAGATGGATATTTTAGATTGGCTTTTAATGAATATAGGTCAATTACATGCTTTACAAATTTATCAACGGCTGTTTTTAAGATATATTCAATCATTGAATTATCTTGATCAGCATATAAATTTATTAAAATATCTTTATTCTCTAAACATAAATCAATCATCATTTCGATTAATTCTTTTAAGCAACCATCAGGATCATTTTCTGCACGATTTGAATCAATCATTTCATGATATGTTGTGGAGATGCGTTTTCTAGTATCTAAGATAATAGCATATAATAATTCATATTTATCTTCATAGTATTTATAAAATGTTCCACGTGTGATATTAGCTTCTTTGCATATTTGCATTACGCTAATACGATCAAAAGCATTATCTTTTAAAAGCTTTAAAAAAGCTTTTTTTAATTCAGCTTTTGATTTGCTTATTCTTGCATCAACTTGTTCCATAATATCACCTATTACATATAATTCTATACGATTATAACAAATTAAGGGGTTTTAGTCAATTAATGGTTAGCCTTTTAAAAAGGTTAAAACTATGGTATAATCCTTATATAGGTATAATTATGGAACAAACACAAAATAAAAGAAAACTAAATAAGTATTTAGATTTAACTTGGACTTTCTTTAAAGTCGGCTTATTTACTTTTGGAGGCGGACTAGCAATGCTTCCGCTTATAACTAAAGAAACGGTCGAGAAGCATGGCTGGGTTGATGAAGATCAAATGGGTGATATTTTAGCGATTTCGGAATCAACTCCTGGTCCAATTAGTATCAATGCAGCTACCTTCATCGGCTATAAAGTAGGTAAGCTACTTGGTGCTGCTTGCGCTACTTTAGGTTTAGTCTTGCCATCCCTAATCATAATCATTCTACTTTCTTTAGTAATTGATTGGTTTTTAGGGTTAGAATATGTGGCATACGCATTTATGGGTATTAGATGTGCAGTTGCTATTTTAATATTTAATGCGGCCATCAAGATTTATAAGAAAATTCAAAAGAGGTATTTAACTTACATCTTATTACTAATTGGCTTAGCTATTACGATTCTAGTTTCCCAAATATCATCAATTTATGTATTATTATTTGGTGGTTTAGTTGGCGGCTTAGAATTTATCATCGCTACAAGTATAGCGAAAAAGAAAGAAAAAAAGAAAACTGAAGAAGAGAATAAGGAGGATCAATCATGAAAGAATTATTATTGGTCTTCTGGACATTCTTTAAAATCGGTCTATTCACCATTGGTGGTGGCTATGCCATGATTCCAATGATTGAAAGTGAAGTAATGAATAGAGGCTGGATTAGTGAAGCGGAACTTGCCAACTTCTTAGCAATTTCGGAATCTACTCCTGGTCCATTCGCGATTAATGTTGCCACATTTATCGGCTTTAGACAGTTTGGCGTGGTAGGCTCGCTAGTTGCTACCCTTGGTATGGTTTTACCATCATTTATCATTATCATTATTATCTTTAAGATTTATGAAAAAGTAATTGGTAGCAAAACTGTTAAAGCAGTCTTAAATGGTATTAAAGCAGTCGTAATTGGTTTAATCTTAGCAGTAGTAGCAAACTTAGCTGTTAATGAATTATTTGTATTTGATGGCGATACATTTGTATCCGTTAGATGGGCTTCGGTTGTAATAAGCGTAATATTAGTCGCCCTGATGTTAATATTTAAAAAGAAGATGCATCCGATCTTATTAATTTTGATATCGGCGGTCTTAGGAATAATAGCATATGGGGTAGTTCCTTTGATTTTTTCATAAAAATTTAAAAAAATGCTTGCATGTATAATTTTTGGAGATTATACTTTAAGTAAGATTGGAAGGAAATTATGAAAATTAGATCATTTGCACAATCTTATTACTATTATTACTACCCAAGGAAAATCGTGTAATTTTCGCTTGGTCTTTTTGGAGTGCCAAAAAGAGGTAAGTTGTTACACGATACATAAATAATCGGAGTAACAACAGTAATATATTTTTAGATATTTTAGTGTTATTACTCTATTAGTAGTAACACTTTTTTATTTGCTTAAGAGGAGGATAATTATGAAAGCAATTAAACGTTTATTTAGTCTAGTATTTGTTATGGTCATGGTGTTTATCATGGTAGGTTGTAAGAAAGTTGAATTTAGAATTGGTATCGTTCAATACGTATCTGCTGGTGCTCTAGATAGCGCTAGAGAAGGTATTGTAGAAGCATTAGAGAAAGGCGGATTTGTAGATGGCAAAAATGTTAAGATTAACATCTATAATCCACAAGCTAAGCAAGAAGATTTAGCTACAATGGCTGAACAAGCAATTCAAGATAATGATATCGTATTTGCTATTGCTACACCAGTTGCTTTAGTTTTAAAAGCTGAAGCTGAAAAACAAGGTAGTGATATTCCTATTTTATTTACAGCTGTAACTGATCCAGTTGCTAGTGGTATTATTGATAATGCTACTAAACCTGGTGGAAATATCTCTGGTACTAGTGATATGAATCCTGTTGCTGATCAAATCGCATTAGCAAGAGAACTTGGAATCACAGTTAACAAAATTGGTATGGTATTTACATCTAGCGAATCTAATTCTTTAGTTCAAGCTAATTTAGCTGATGCAAAATGTAGAGAGTTAGGATTCAATTTAGTTCAAAGACAAATCTCTACAGTTAATGATTTACAAAGCGCTGTAACAGATTTAGTAGAAAATGAAAAAGTAGATGTTATGTACATCCCTACAGATAATATCGTAGCTGATAACATGAATACAGTAGCAACAATCTGCAATAACAACAAAGTTATTACTATTTGTGGAGAAGAAGGATTAGTTAATGCTGGTGGTATCGTTACTTTAGGTATCAACTACAAAGAATTAGGTAAATTAACTGGTGAAATGGCAGTTAAAGTATTAAAGGGTGAAGCAAAAGTTGGTGATTTAGCTGTAGCTACATTAACTAACTTCGAACTTGTTATTAATAAAGCAAAAGCAACAGAAGCTGGAATTTCAATTCCTGAAGCATTAATCGCTAAAGCACATAGAGTTATTGAATAGAAAGAATATTATATGGATATTGTTATAAATTTACTTGTATCTGGTCTTCAACAGGGCCTGATATGGAGCATAATGGTGCTCGGGGTATATATATCTTATCGTGTCTTAGATTGTGCGGATCTAAGCGTTGAAGGTACATTCCCTCTCGGAGCAACAATTGCGGCACTGCTAATATTTGTTAATGTGCCGCCAATCATTGCAACCATTATTGCTATATTTGGTGGTCTGGGAGCAGGAGCCATCACGGGATTACTTCATACTAAATTAAAAATCCCTGCTATTCTTTCCGGAATTATTACGATGACAGCCTTAGTATCTATTAACTTAGTAATACTAGGCTTTGCTAGTAAAACTTCTGGAAGTTTAGCAAGTCTTGCCATAAATAATACAGTTTACAAAGGCGCAAACAATGGTATCTTTAAATTATTCCATGATACTTTTGGTATGGAATCATTTACTAAAGCTATATCAAGTAAGATTAGTGTTATTTTAATAACTGGTGCTTTTGTATTAGTATGTTATGTAACTATTTATTATTTATTTGGTACTGAATTTGGTATGAGTTTACGTGCAACTGGAAATAATAAGAAAATGGCCAATGCTCAAGGTATTAATACACCAGTTATGATAATAATCGGCTTATCAATTTCTAATGGTTTAGTTGCCCTAAGTGGTGCTTTATTTGCCCAAAACACAGGTACTGCCAATGTGGATAGTGGTAAAGGAGCAATTGTTATTGGTCTTGCGGCGATCATAATTGGTGAAATAATATTTGGTAAGAAAACATTTAAACTAGCTTTAATATCAATAATTGTTGGGTCATTCTTGTTTTTCTTACTAAAAGCGATTGCGATAAAACTAGGTGTAGATCATTATCTAAATCTAGTAGTAGCGATTTTGATAGCATTTATCTTAGCCTTCCCAGTCATTAAACAAATTATCAAGAAGCGAGGTGCAAGCGATGCTAGAGATTAAAAACTTAACAAAGATTTTTAACTTAGATCAGGCACCAGAATTTCAAAAACTAGCTCTTGATAATATTAGTTTAACGATTGAAGATGGTGAATTTGTTACGATCATTGGGGGAAATGGTTCGGGTAAGTCAACGCTAATGAATATGATTAGTGGTGTATATAGTCCAACTAGTGGATCAATTATCATTGATGGTATTGATGTGACTAATAAACCTGAATACGAACGCGCTAAATACTTAGGTAGAGTATTCCAAGATCCAATGATGGGAACAGCTGGTAATATGTCAATTTCGGAAAACTTAGAGTTAGCAATTAGAAGAGGTGAAAAAAGAACTCTTCGTTGGGGTTTCAAGAAAGAAAACGAAGAAATCTTTATTAAAACTTTAAGTGGCTTAAATCTAGGTTTAGAAGATAGATTGACTCATAAAGTAGGCTTACTATCAGGCGGCCAGCGTCAAGCAGTAACATTAGTTATGGCTACTTTAAAGAAGCCTAAACTATTATTACTTGATGAACATACTGCAGCGCTAGATCCTAAGACTGCTTCAAAAGTTCTAGATTTAACTTGTAGAGTAGTAGAAGAAAACAAGTTAACTACTTTAATGATTACTCACAATATGAGAGATGCCATCAAATATGGTGATAGACTAATCATGTTTGATAGTGGTCATATTGTCTTCGACATTAAAGGTGAAGAAAAGAAAAACTTAACAATTGAACAATTATTAAAGAAATTCGATAATGATAGTTCAATCGTTTTAGATGATAATTTATTGCTTTCAAAATAATATAAAAAAAGGATAATTTACTTTTGTAAATTATCTTTTTTTATTTTATTCAGATGTTACTTTAACTTGATATTCTTTTGATAGTTTAATAGTGGTAGATATAAATTTTTGATAATACTTTTTGATTTCTTTATCACTAATATAAGTGGTATTCTTTTTAACTAAGTCAGCTTCTCTAGCTTCATCAGTAATTGCTAAATTGTTTTTAGCTTTATAAATACCGATATGTTTAGCTAAGTTCATTCTTTTTTCAAAAAGCATTGCCATTTCTTGATCAATGGCATTGATTTGTAATCTCATGCTTTCGATAGAATTAGCATCAAATGTATCATTGCGTAGTAGTTCGTTAACACTAACATCATATGCATAAGCTAGTTTTTTAGCAGTTGATACTGTCAAGTTACGCTCACCATTTTCTAATCTAGTTAGAAAACTTTGGGATAGTCCTGTCATATTTGCTACTTGAATTAGCGTTAACCCTCTATTTTTACGAATGATTTTTAAATCCATTTTTCATACCTGCCTTCTATTTTGATTATATGCCTATTAGGCATATTATGTCAAGCAATTAATAAACAAAATAGACGTGTTTGTTATTGATAAAAATGGCATTTTATAGTATAATCTAATAAGTAAAAGAGGTGTAAATTATGGGTTTAACTGCTGGTATTTTAGGACTTCCAAATGTCGGGAAGACAACATTATTTAATGCATTAACAAAGCTTGATGCACCAACTTCGGCTTTTCCATATACTACTCAAGAATCAAACATTGGCGCAGTAGAAGTGCCTGATGAAAGACTTGATCGCATTGTGGAGATTGTTAAGCCAAGAAATGTAGTTAGAACATCATTCCAGTTCACAGATGTTGCGGGACTTGCAGAAGGAGCAAGCCATGGTGAAGGTTTAGGTAACCAGTTTTTAGCTCATATTAGAGAAGTAGATGCTATTTGTCATGTAGTTAGATGCTTTAAAGATGATAACGTTGCTCATGTAAATGGAGCCATTGATCCAGTTGGTGATATTGAAGTCGTTAATCTAGAATTAGCTTTTGCGGATTTAGATGTTATTGCTAAGAGAATCGAAAAGATTGAAAAGAAAGCAAAGATGAAAGCTGACCATGATAGCGTAGCAGAATACGAAGCACTTACGTTAATTAAGCAAGCTTTAGAAGATGGCAAGATGGCAAGCTCCGTTAAACTAACTGATGAACAAGCAAGCTTAGTTAGAAACTTTAGTTTCTTAACGATGAAACCAATGATTTATGTTTTAAATATTTCGGAAGATGATATCGCTAATGCGGATAAACTAATTAATGAAGTAAAGAAAGCTATTGGTGAAGATAATAAAGTAGTAGCCATTAGTGCCAAGATTGAAGAAGAATTATCTAAATTAAGCGATGAAGATAAGGAAATGTTTTTAGCTGACTTAGGTATTAGTGAAACTAGCTTAAATTTATTAGTTAAAGAAACATATGATTTATTAGGCCTTCAAACATTCTTCACTGCTGGTGAAAAAGAATGTAGATCTTGGACATTCAAAAAGGGTATGAAAGCACCTCAATGTGCAGGTGTAATTCATTCTGATTTTGAAAGAGGCTTTATCAAAGCGGAAATCGTAGCTTACGATGATTTCATTAAATATGGTTCTTTACAAAAAGTTAAAGAAGCTGGTAAGTTCCGCTTGGAAGGTAAAGAATATGTCTTCCAAGATGGCGATATGACAATCTTTAGATTTAATTTATAGAGGTAGTTATGAAAAACACTGCTTATTTATTAAGCGTTGGTAATGAAGTTTTAAGTGGTAGAGTAATTAACACTAACGCTTCATTCCTAGCTATTGAACTAGAAAAGATTGGAATTGAAGTCGTAAAGGTATTAACGGTTGCCGACGATGCAGCATCTATTGATGCATGCTTAGATGAATTTATGGCATCTAATTCTAAAATAATGATTACTACCGGTGGTCTTGGTCCTACTCATGATGACTTTACTAAAGAAGAAATAGCAAAATATTTTGGTGTAGAGCTTGTGGAAAATAGTGAAGCTAAGCAAGATATGTTTAACTATTTCGGTGAAGCAAGAGTTGATAGCAACTTAAAGCAAGTATATCAACCTAAAGGTGCAATCATCGTTCATAATAAACTAGGAACGGCTGATGGCTTTATCTTAGAACAAAATGGTAAAGTAATTATATCTTTAGTTGGTCCATCATATGAAATGCAACCGATGTTTAATGAGGGTGTTAAACCATATTTATTAAAATATGGTAGCGAACTAATCATTAAAGAATATACAGTAGTTGGTAGAAGTGAATCTAGTTTAGAAAATGATTTAAAAGAACTAGTAGCTTCATGCGTAAATGTCAATGTTGCTCCTTACTGCGGAAATGGTAAGATTAGATATCAACTAACAGCTGATGCTAAGTACCTTGATGAATTCAATGAAGTTAAAGATAAATTTGAAAAAATAGTTGGTGCTAATATCGTAAGTAAAGACAACGAATCAATCGAAGAAGTAGTCGTTAAGTCTTTAAAAGCAAAAGGATTAAAGATTAGCTTTGCGGAAAGCATGACAGGTGGTATGCTTAGCGAGATGCTTACTAGCGTAAGCGGCGCAAGCAATGTAATCGATGAGTCTTTTGTTACTTATGCTGCTAGTGCTAAAAATAAAATATTAGGAGTATCACTAGATACTATTAAAAAGTGCGATGTTGTTTCTAAACCAGTTGCTCTAGAAATGGTAAATGGGTTAGAAAAAATAACTAATAGCGATGTGTGTGTTGCTATTACCGGTTATGCGGGTCCTGATGGAGCTGATGTTGGTAAAGTATGTTATGCTATTAAATATAAAAAAATAGTTAGCGTATTTGAAAAACACTTCAAAGGAAACCGCAACATGATTAGAGAGAGGGCTGTAAGAGACATCTTATTTAATGTCTATTGCACAATTAATAAATAATGGAAAATACAGAAGAAAAGAAAGAATCTAAAGGTAAAAAGGTTTTAGATTATATCATCAAAACGATGAATGGTATGGCGTATGGGTTATTCTCTACGCTTATCATTGGTACCATTATTGGTACCATTGGCGGATTCTTTAATCCTGATAGTTATGTTTATCAAGTATTAACTAGCGTAGCTAGCTTACTTAAGAACTTAACTGGTATTGGTATTGGTTTAGGAATTGGCTTAAGTTTAAAGTTTGATGGTCTAAAACTAATATCTATTGGTGCTGCCGGTGCCATTTCCACATTCATGAGTGGTACTTGGAGTGTGGTGGATGGAGTAATTGATCATTTCAATTACACTAACTTTGGGTTTAAGATTGGTGATCCACTTACTGTCTATGTAGTGGTAATTGCAATTTGCCTACTTATCCCACTAGTTTTAAGAAAGAAAACACCAGTAGATATCATTATAGTTCCTTTGTTTAGTATTGTATCGAGCTTAATTATTACTTTACTAATTTGTATGCCAGTATCATGGCTTACAACAGTAGTTGGTGCTTTCATTAATAAAGCAACTGAACTTCATCCATTTATAATGGGTATTATCATTGCGGTATTAATGGGAATGGCGCTAACTGCCCCAATTTCTTCAGCTGCAATTGCTGCTAGCTTCGGTATAACTGGTCTTGCCGGTGGCGCTGCCGTTGTTGGATGTTGCGTACAAATGTTAGGATTTGCGGTAATGAGTAGAAAAGATAATAAGATCGGTACTGTAATATCAATTGGCATTGGAACTAGTATGTTACAATTTAAAAACATTGTTCGTAAACCGATTATTTGGTTACCAACAATTATTGTTAGTGCTATCCTTGGCCCTATTACCACTTGCGTCTTTAAGACATTATGTGTCCCAAGCGGAGCTGGTATGGGTACAAGTGGATTAGTAGGAATTTTCGGCGTTATAAACGAAGGTGCTATGGGATCTAGTGCGCAAGTTTGGCTCCTTAATGTAGGGCTTGGCTTAATCGTACTACCTATCATCTTAGTTTATATTGTAGATTTTGTGTTCCGCCGCTTTAATTTAATTAAAGAAGGCGATCTAATTGTGTAATTATATTTAGAAAGAAAGAGGAATTTAGTTTATGGAAAATGAAATCAAAGATGGCGTTATGGAAAACGCAGAAGAAGCAAAAGAAGAATCTGTAGAAGAATATAACGTCGTTGAGGAACAAAAGAAAGTTAAAGTTGAGATTAAAGATGCCAGTATCACTGAGCAATTATTAAAAAAGATTGAAGAAGAACAAGGCTTAAAACGTTATCAAATCGATGCCGTATTAAAACTACTTGCAGATGATGCAACTGTTCCATTCATTGCCCGTTATCGTAAGGAAGCAACAGGCAACTTAAATGAAGACCAAATCCGTGATATCCAACAAGCTTACGAATACGGCTTAAAACTAGCTGAAAGAAAAGAAGATGTAATTCGTCTTATCGAAGAAAAAGGTAAATTAACTGAAGAATTAAGAAATGAAATCGTTAATTGTACTAAGTTAAGCGAATTAGAAGATATATATCGTCCTTACAAAGAAAAGAAAAAGACAAGAGCAACTGAAGCTAAACGTAAAGGTTTAGAACCTCTTGCTAATTGGCTACTTGAATGTCATCCAGATGATCCAATTCAAGAAGCTATGAAATATGTAACATTAGAACCTACTGAAGAGCAAAAGAAAGAAGATAGCGTAGTTACTAATGTAAAGGATGCAATGCAAGGAGCAATGGATATTATTGCGGAAATGATATCTGACAACGCTAAATTCCGTAAATGGATTAGACAATTCGTCGAAAGAAATGGTAAGTTCGTTAGCGAATATAAGAAAGATGCTAAAGACGAAAAGAAAGTATACGAAATGTATTATGATTATCAAGAACCTATTTCTGAAATCAAATTACATAGAGTACTTGCCATGAATCGTGGCGAAGCTGAAAAAGTATTAAAGATTAGTATTAGCGAAGATAGCGAAAGAGCAATCAACTTCGTTACTAAACGTACAGTAGTTGATGCTACTTCACCATCAGCTGAATACATTAAGATGGCAATTGAAGATGCATATAAGCGTTTAATCAAACCTTCAATTGAAAGAGAAATTAGATCTGACTTAAAAGAAAAAGCTGAAGAACAAGCAATTCATGTATTCTCAGAAAACTTACGTCATTATCTGCTTACTCCGCCAATGAAAGGTAAGATCGTTTTAGGTGTTGACCCAGGCTTTAGAACTGGTTGTAAAGTAGCAGTAGTTGATGCTACTGGTAAATTCTTAGAAAAGAGTAAGATTTATCCTCATCAAAAATCACCTAATGCAGCTGTTGATATGGATTTATATAAAGAAGCACAAGCAATCGTTAAAGACTTATGCTTAAGATATAACGTTGAAGTTATCGCTATGGGTAATGGTACTGCTAGTAGAGAAACAGAAGCCTTCATTGCGGATACTGTTAAACAAATGGAAAAACCAGTTAAGTACATTATCGTTAGTGAAGCTGGTGCATCAGTATATTCTGCTTGTCCACTTGCTAAAGAAGAATTCCCTGACTTTAACGTTGAAGAAAGAAGTGCAATTTCTATTGCCCGTAGAATTCAAGATCCATTAGCTGAATTAATTAAGATTCCAGCTGAATCAATCGGTGTCGGTCAGTATCAACATGACTTACCTGATGCAGAACTTAAAGAATCTGTTAATTATGTTGTATCAAGTGCTGTATCAAGCGTTGGTGTAAATGTTAATAGTGCTTCAGTTTCTTTACTTCAAAGAGTATCAGGTTTAACTACTAAGACAGCTAAACTAATCGTAGCTTACCGCGATGAACACGGCCCATATGATACTAGAGAAGATTTAAAGATTAAAGGTTTAAGCGATAAAGTATTAGAACAGGCTATCGGTTTCTTACGTATTCCTGAAGGAAGCGAAAAACTTGATATGACTTCAATTCACCCTGAAAGTTATAATGTTGCTAAACAAGTTTTAGAATTATTAGGTTTTGGCGAAGATAAGATTGGCTCAGATGAATTAAAACAAGCTGTTAAGAAAGCTGATCGCAAAATGTTAATGGAAAAGACTGGTGCTGGTGAATATACACTAAACGATATTCTAGATTCACTAGTTGCTCCACTTCGTGACCCACGTGATGACATTGCTCAACCAGTTTTAAGAGGCGACTGCCTAAATCTTGAAGACTTAAAACCAGGTATGGAACTTCAAGGAACAGTTAGAAACGTAGTTGACTTCGGTGTATTTGTTGACTGTGGTATCCATGAAGATGGTTTAGTTCACATTTCTAAGATTAAAAAAGGCTTTATCAAACATCCACTAGATGTCGTTAAAGTTGGTGAAATCGTTAAGGTATGGGTAATCGGTGTCGACCTACAAAAAGGAAGATTACAATTAACAATGATTGACCCAAATCAAAAATAATATTATAATCTAATTAGTAATTAATTGGAGAGACTTTATGAAACACATTTTTATTGTAAATCCTGCAGCAGGCTTATCTGATTGCTCTAATGACATAATTAGAAAAGTTGAAAGCTTAAAACAAGAATTAGGGGAATCATTTGATTATATCGTTCACCTAACAACTGGTAAAGGTGATGCCACAACCGCTACTAAAAAGTTCTGTGAAGAGCTAAGTTGTAAGCTTAGATTTTATGCTTGCGGCGGCGATGGAACATTAAACGAAGTCCTAAATGGCTTAGATTTAACTAAAGATATTGAGTTAGCATGTTTTCCATGCGGATCAGGTAATGACTTCGTTAAATATTTTGAAAACCCTGATGCCTTTAAAGATTTAGAAAAGGTTGTAAAAGGGACACCAAGATTAATTGATGTTTTAAAAGTCGATGATAGGTATTCAATAAACATTACTAATTTCGGAATGGATGCATCTGTTTGTGTCGTAATGGATAAATTGCGTCGTAAAAAAATAATTGGTGGTAAACATGCTTATTCAAATGCGGTTTTATATAGTATTTTATTTAAGCGTAATAACCGCTGCCAAATTATTTTAGATGGTAAAGAAATCCATAATGGTAAGATGCTACTTTGTGCTGTTGCTAATGCGCAAATTTATGGGGGTGGCTATAAATGTGCACCGGATGCGAAAATTGATGATGGCAAGTTCCAACTTTGCATGATCAAAGCATTATCTTTATTTAAGATTAGTAAAGCAGTTAGTGCATACAAAGCAGGCACTCATTTAGAAAACAAAGTCGTTAGACCTTACATCATCTACGAAGCAGGCGAGGATGTAAAAGTAATCGCTCCTAAAGGTATTGCTTTATGTTTAGATGGTGAAACTAGTGTTGTGAATGAATTTAGTGTGAAATTAATGCATAATGCATTAAAGTTTGTGGAAGCAAAATAATAAAATAAGGAGATTAAAAAATGTTTGAAGAAATTAAAAAAATTATTGCTCAAGAATTAAATATCAAAGATGAATCAAAAATCACTATGGATGCTAAATTAATTGATGATTTAGGCGCAGATTCATTAGACGCTGTAGAATTAATTATGGCTGTAGAAGAACAATATAACATTAAAATCAGTGATGAAGTAGCTCAATCTATTCAAACTGTTGGCGATATCGTAAGATATGCTGAAAGCATCGTAAAATAATAATATATTAAAGGCACTAAAATATTAGTGCCTTTTATTTATATATTGCGAATGAATATTTTGTTATCATTAATATGTATTTTCTAATAAAAAAATGTATGTTATAATGAGACAAAGATAGCATACTATTTAATAATATTAGTTACTATACTTAAAAGGAGAAATACTAGTGAAGAAAATACTTATTATTATCATTATTATTTTTTGTTTGTTTATATGCGGATGCGAGAATAATAATTCACAAGATGTTATTGAAGATGAAGAGTTGCCTCAAGTAATTTTGAGTGAAGATGATTCGATTTTAGTAAGAAAAGCGTATATAAAAAAGTATTGTCCAAACTATAATAACGGTTCACTTAAATATTATGATTGTATATTAATAAGATATTATTATGGTGAATATAATGGCTATAAAGTGTTCTCTATTAATGATCCAAAATCGATTGATTATTGGCCGAGAGTGAATATAATTGCAGGCTTATCCTTCGAATATCGCTATGACTTTAATGAAATCTTTGTATCCGACGGTAAGGCTTGTTACACATTACAAGAAGCATGGGATAATAATCTCATCTCCATTTTTGATTTAGCAATCATATACAAATATCATCTATCATACGATGATTCTGATAAAAAATTTAGAAGTATTAATTACGAAATAGAATACTATGGTCTTATAACAACGAGTCTTTATGTGAAGTTGAAGCCTGCATATAGTCAATATAGAGGAGTCTCAAATTATATTTACGAAAAGTTTACTTCTATTGATAAAGTGGCATCTATAGAACCTCTAAAAAGGGTTCCAGATGAATATTTGCTTGATGATAAAACGTTAGATCCATCTAAGCCAGAAGCTGGACCATATAATGTTTCTGCCAGAAGGCAAAAAATACGTGTATGGTTGAGTTGTGAAACTAAAGAGGAGTTATTTGATGTCGCGCGCCAATTTGAGGCATTGGATGAAGTATATTATGTTGATTTAGAGTATAGGCTTCTACCTACTTCTGTAACTCCAAGTGATACTTATTTTCTTTCGCAATGGGCATTAAATGGAGATTATGGAATTGAAGCGAATGAAGCATGGGAATTTACTACTGGTACAAGAGCTGTACGTGTAGGAATAATTGATAGCGGTATCGTTTCACACGAAGATTTGAATGCTAATGTCGTAACTGGCTATGATTATTATAATAATAATGCTACGACTACGGATGATCCTACAGGACATGGTACGTGCGTGGCCGGAATAATAGGTGCAGAAGGAGATAATGATCGCGGTGTTACTGGAATAAATTATCATATCTCGCTTGTCCCATTACAAACAATACAGTATTTTAATAGTGAGTGGGTTCATGATCCTTCTGATGTTGCTGAAGCTATAAGCGAAGCGGATGATAACTGGAATAGTAATGATAAAATACCAATAATAAATATGAGTATAGATGGATTTGGAACCGCCATCGGCCTTGTAGATGAAATACAAAACTACCAGGGGCTAATTATTTGGGCTGCAGGAAACGATGGGCAAAATGTGGATAGTTTTGCAGATATAGACGATTTTAATTTGAATAATATTATTTCTGTTGGCGCTATTGATAGCAGTGGTAATAGATCCATATGGAATGAAACACGTTCATCGAATTATGGTAATGCTGTAGACATTTATGCACCTGGTGGTGGAGAATCAGATCTACTATCAGTTGACTGTGCAACTACAGGTTACTTATATTATTCACATTATAAAAATTTTGATGGGACTTCTTGTGCAGCCCCTCATGTTGCAGGAGTTGCTGCACTGTTGTTATCCATCGATCCTAGTTTGGAAGCATCTCAATTAAAAACCGCTATATTAGAGGGGGCCGATGATATAGTTATTCAAGTGCCAACTGGTCCTGGTGGCAGTTTAGAAAATCAATATGTTAAGAAATTAAATGCATATGGCGCAGTTAAATATGTTTTAACTAACCGTGTGGCTACACCATATACTCTTAATAATAGTATTACTACTATTAATATTAGTCATACAGCATTAGCAAATAACGACTATTTTACTAATGATAATGGCTTTTATAAATTGAATGTTTCTAGTTCTACTCAATATGATTTTAATGTATCATCATCTTATCCAATAGATGTATTATTATATGATGGTAATTATAATCAATTGAGTTATACTGATTTAAATAATTCAAGCAGTATAGTTAAATTTAGAAAGACATTATCAAGTGGTACTTATTATCTAAGAGTAAAATATCAAAGTGATACTCAAGCAGGGACAATATACACAAGCATAAATTGCCATAGTTATGATGACCATTATGTATGGAAAAACTTAACTGAGCATAAATCATATTGTGCATGTGGAGAATATACTACCAGTTTCCATATTGTTTCGCCAGATGCTTTCCAAAGTGGATTACTTACTGCCCCATGTTTACTATGCAATGGTCCTGCTAGTTTTGGTGGATTAATTCATGATGGAATAGGAAACTATCCATATACTCTTAATGGTAGTTTTGTATTACCTAATGGAATAATAGTATTAGAAGAAGCTGATATGGAAGCATATCTAAATGGAACACTTATATTCATTAACCCAAATGAAAATATAGATAGAAGCAAGGCATTTATTCCTTGCGAATATAATAAAAAATAACAAAATAAAGGCGCTATGAAAGTAGTGCCTTTTAATTTATTTCTTTTTAAATGCTTTCATAGTGTAAAAAAGAGCGTAACTATGTTATAATGGTATAGGTGATATAAATGGTTAAACTACTAGCTAGATTATTTATCAAAGATTACAAAAACATAAAGGATAATAATGTCAGAAGCGCATATGGCGTGTTATGCGCCATCTTCGGTATTATTACTAATTTAATAATTTGTGCTTTTAAAATAATTGTAGGTATTATTAGCGGTGCTATCTCAATTATGGCCGATGGTATAAATAACTTAACCGATGGTGGATCAAGTATTATTACCTTAGTGGGTTTTAAACTAGCTAATAAACCAGCTGATAAAGATCACCCATTTGGCCATGAAAGAATCGAATATGTTAATGGATTAATTGTATCGCTAGTTATTTTAATAATTGGGGTGCTACTCGTTAAAACTTCAATTGAAAAGATAATTAACCCTACCGATATTAACTTAGATTATTTCTTAATTGCGATAATTGCTTTAAGCGTATCAATCTTAGTAAAGTTATGGCAAAATATCTTTTATAATAAATGTGCAAAACTAATTGATTCACCTGCCCTAAAAGCTACAGCTAAAGATAGCTTAGCAGATATTTTATCTACTAGCGTAGTACTAGTTAGCTTGATTGTAGCTAAAATTTGGAATTTACAAATTGATGGATACATTGGATTATTAGTAGCTGGCTTTATTATTTTCAATTCGATTAAATTAATAATTGAAACTTCAAGCCCGCTAATCGGTGAAGCACCAGATAAAGAGTTTGTAGCGATGGTAGAAAAAAAGATTTTATCATATGATGGAATCTTAGGAATTCACGATTTAGTAATTCATTCCTATGGCCAAGCTAAAACTTTTATTACTGCACATGCGGAAGTGGATGCGGATGTTGATGTGCTAGTTAGTCACGATATAGTCGATAACATCGAACATGATTTTATGCTTGAAGGTATCAATTTAGTAATTCATATGGATCCAGTTAGAATTAATGATCCGGAAACGAATAAACTAAAAGCGATGGTAGCAGAAATTCTAAATGAAATTGATGATAGACTCAAGTTTCATGATTTTAGAGTAGTTCACGGTCCAACCCATTCAAATATCTTATTCGATGTGGTAGTACCTACTGTATATAATAAGAAAGATGAAGAATTAAATACTTTAATTACTTCTAAAGTAAAAGAAGTAAACGATAATTATAATGTTATAATAACAATAGATAGAAATTATATAGGAGGAAAAGATGAATAACAAAGCAAAAGTTTGGTTTGAAGCTAAAAACCTAGAAGCAGATTTAAAAGAGCAACTTAATTCTTATACAGAAGAACAGTTGAATGATGCATTTTACACAGACATCACTTTTGGAACTGGTGGTATGAGAGGCGTAATTGGTGCTGGAACTAATAGAATGAATATCTATACTCTAAGAAGAGCTAATTATGGTTATGGTAAAGTATTACTTGCTCACTATGATAAACCAAGTGTAGCAATAGCATATGATCCTCGTCGTAAATCACTTGATTTTGCGAAAGACTCAGCTAGAGTTTTAGCAAGCCTTGGCATTAAAGTGTTCTTATTTGATAAGATCACACCGACTCCAGAACTTTCATTTGCAGTAAGATTTCTTCATGCTACTGGTGGTATAGTTGTTACAGCTAGTCATAATCCTCCTGAATATAATGGTTATAAGATCTATGATCATACAGGATGCCAATATGTTCCTGATCTAGTAGATGAAGTAATTAAAGAAATTGATAAAGCTCCTGGTTATTTTGATATTAATCCAAAACCATATGAGGAATTGGTAAAAGAAGGATTAATTGAAATAATCGGTAAAGAAGTTGATGAAGCATTCTTAAATGCTGTTAAAGGCATTCAAGTTAAAGCTGGTGCAAAGAAAGAAATTAAGATTGTCTTTACACCACTTCATGGAACTAGTGGTTATTTAGGATCTAAATTATTAACAGATTTAGGATATGACTTTGTTGCTGTTAAAGAGCAAATGGTACCTGATGGGGATTTCTCGACTGTTAAATCACCAAATCCAGAAAATGCAAGTGCTTTTGAATTAGCAATTAAATATGCAAAAGAAGCTAATGCAGATTTAGTTATAGCAACTGACCCTGATGCGGATCGACTTGGTATTGCCGTACTACATAATGGGGAATATAAATATTTAACTGGTAATCAAACAGGAGCAGTATTAATTAACTATTTATGTAAATTTAGACCATTCCCGAAAGCTAAATTATTTAATACCATCGTAACTGGATCATTAGGTGCCGAGATTGCAGAAAAGCACGGTATTGAAACCTTCTCAACTCTAACTGGTTTTAAATATATTGGTGAACAAGCAACTCTACTCGAAGGAACTGATACTAAATTCTTCTTTGGTTATGAAGAATCATATGGTTATGTAATTGGTGACTTCGTAAGGGATAAAGATTCACTTCAAGCTATTACTATGATAAGTGAGGCAGCCAACTACTATCATTCAATTGGTAAGACACTTGTAGATGTATTAGAAGATTTATATAAAGAATATGGATACCATCAAGAAGGATTAGTAAATATTGGCTTAGCTGGTGAAGAAGGAGCTAAGAAGATTGGTCGTATTCTAAATCATTTTAGAGTAAATAATCCAGAAGGCTTTGATATTGTAGCTAAGGAAGATTACGAACTACGTAAAAGATATGATTATTTAGAAGGAAAAGAATCTAACTTAACTTTACCAGTATCTAATGTAATCAAATTCTTCTTGAAAGATGGTTCTTGGTTTGTATTAAGACCTAGTGGAACTGAACCTAAGATGAAAGTATATATTGCTTGTGTTGCTCCTTCAATGGATGAAGCAAAAGCAAAAGTTAAAGATATAGAAAATAAAGTAATGAAGATCGTGGGTGATATTGACTAATGGATAAAAAGTTTTATCGTAACAACCGTAACCGCTTATTTGAGGTGATGGATGATAATAGCGTTATTGTATTATATTCTGGTGAATTAAAAGATAAAACAGCTGATGAACAATTCTTGTTTGAAGTTAATAAAAACTTTTATTATTTCACAGGTATTAACCAAGATAACGTTATGCTAATCATGGCAAAAAGCGGAAAAGAAAGAAAAGAAATGCTATTCATCGAAGAAAACGATCCTGTTAAAGTTAAATGGGTCGGCGAAAAGCTTTATAAAGATCAAGCTAGTATGATTAGCGGTATTGACAAAGTATTTTATCATCCTAATTTTATTCACGCTTTAAACATTCTTTTAAACGATAAATTAAATGGTATTAAAACTGTTTATTTAGATTTAGAACAAAAGAATTTAGTAAACTATGTTACAAGCGCAATGAAATTAAAAGATGAATTAGAAGCAAGGTATCCAGGCCTAGTAATTAAAAATGCATATGATGATTTGATTTTACTTAGAAGAGTAAAAACAAAAGAAGAAATAGCTTTACACCAAGTAGCAATTGATACTACAAAGGGTGCCCTTGAAGTGATTATGCAAAACTTAAAGCCAGGAATGTATGAATACCAAGCAGAAGCTTATTTTGATTCATATATTAAATATGATGGTCAAAAAGATTCAGCCTTTACTACCATAGTTGCTAGTGGTAAGAATGCTACCATTCTTCACTACACTGCCAATAACACTAAGATCAAAGATGGTGATTTAGTTTTATTTGATTTAGGAGCTAGACATGAATTCTATATTAGTGATATTTCACGTACCTACCCAGCTAATGGTAAATTCACTGACCGTCAAAAACAAATCTATGAAATAGTACTAGATACTAATAAAAAGTGTATTGAGTATTTAAAACCAGGTTTATCATTTGCGGATTATTATAAGTATGCAAGAGATTTACTAGCTAAAGGATTAAAAGAAATTGGTTTAATCAAAGAAGATAGCGAACTAATCAATTATTATTGGCATAGTGTAGGTCATCCTATTGGCCTTGATACACATGATCCAGCTAGCCGTGATATTCCAATCGATGATGGTATGATTATAACTGTAGAACCAGGTTTATATTTAGAAAAAGAAGGTATCGGCATTAGAATTGAAGATGACGTGCTAGTTACTAAAGACGGACCAGTAGTATTAAGTAAAGATATCATCAAAGAAGTTGATGAAATAGAAGCTTATATGGCTAAAGGCAGAACAAGTAGAAAATAAGCTAATTAATTAAACGGCGCTCTTAAATAACTGGGGGTCAGATAAATAATCCCTCTTAATTTCTTGGGGGTCAAAACGCCTCTTCAGTAACTGGGGGTCTAAGAATAGGTCCATTTCCAATACGGAAATGGACCTTTTGCCAACCAATAATCTTTTTATTTGTGATAGTTTCTTATAGGAGTATCTTTGTTAATTACAAAGATGCTCCTATTTCTATATCTGTTAAAGTTTTGATAGCCATTAGCAGCTTTTAGCAATACTTTTAACCTTGAATTACAGCTTTCAATTTTTCCATTTGATAATCTTTTCCCATTTATAAATATGAACGAGTTTCTTATTTCATCTTTCCATCTAATTATCATTTTAGTGAATTCAAAGAATTCAGGTATTTTAGAATCAAAGAATTGATTTACCAAGTCATCAAAATCTTCATCAAATGTTTTAAGATTGCAATAGTAATTAAAGTCTCTATAATTCTCTGCTAGATTATATGCTTGTGTTAACTCTGAACTTATTGATTTTAGATATCCAAGAATCGTGTATTTGTCCCACTTAGTTTTTAGTTTATTAACTGGCCATAATTTTTCTTCATCTAACTTAGCAAAGGGAGTTTTAAAAAAGAAGTGGAATTTCTTTAACATATAATAATACATATTAGCATTTTCTAATTTAGCATGCCCTTGATTAAACTTTTTCATAGTTCTTAATCTCACCATATCGACTGCCATATTTAAGTGTTGTAGTACATGAAATGAATCAACAGCTATTTTAGCATTAGGGAACAAGTCATTTGCAATCCTTTTATATGGATCCCACATGTCCATAATGAAATAATTAACACTATTTCGCTCAATTTTAGGAATTCTTTGAAGATTTTCTAATAAAACATAGTAGTGTCTTGATGGATACATTTCCACAATCTTCCCGGATTCGAAATCAAGTAATACACAAACATACTTATCTCTTTTCATATTTTTAGTGTATATTTCATCAATAGAAATAATACTTGGCAGTTTTAACCTTGAGCATCTAACATATTTATCAAAGATGTTCATTACAGAAGCAGTAGATATGGAAAACATTTTAGCGACATTAGAAAAAGTTACAGTATGGCTTCTTAGTTGTTCTAGAACTAATAAATCAGTTTGAAGAGATACTTTTTCATCTTTTTGGCAAAATGGATTATGCTCATAAAACTGACATCCACAGCTTTTACAAATAAATCTTCGAGCTTTATATTTTAAAATACACGGCATATTAATTAATAGCGAGTGCTTTATAGATTTAATTCGATAGTCGTGAATTGTACACTCTATGCATCCGCATTTAGGACAAGAGACGTCAGTTTTATTTAAAACTATGACGTATTCAATACCATTTTCATTTTTTATTAAAATAGATTTATCTAAATCAATGTTATAAGATTCTAAATTCAACAATTTTATGATATCATTGTTCATGAAGACCTCCTTTTTGTAATTGGTTGACGCTTAATTATAACAAAAAGG
>JAGCUR010000019.1 GCA_017962745.1 Bacilli bacterium
ATAAAGCAATAGATGATTATATTGCTTACTTTAATAATGAGAGGCTGGCTTGTACCCTAGGGTACAAAAGCCCCATTCAATATAGAACTGAATGGGGTTATTAATTGATCTTTTTGTGTCTACTTTTTCTTTACTATTTCATTATTCCTTGATTTCTTTTTCTTTTTCCTCATTAACAATATCTCTAATTTCATCTTCTTCGGCGTTAGATACACCATACACTCTTTCTAAATTTTCATTTAGTCTAAGTAATAATTCATTGTTAATTTCTTGAGGAGATAATTCTCTTTTTTCTTTTGCTTTCTTCGCTTCAATTTCTTGAGCAATTTCTGTCTTAAAATATTCAGGATGATTCTTCTTTAGTTTTTCATATAATAAAGTGCCCGGTTCATCTTCTTCATCAAACAATTCAGGATGCTTTGCTTTTAATTTCTTAATATATTTTATTTCACTACGAATATAGCCTTGTTTAATAAATTTAATTGTTTTAACCGCTACATAAATCGCAACTGCAATAATAAAGAAATTGACTACGTTTTGAATAAAGGCACCATAATTTAGCGTAATTGCTTTAGTGATGATTTCGCCTTCTTCATCTAGTACTTCATCTCTTAAAATTACTTTTGCTGTCGTTAGATCAAAATTAATTAATCTACTGATTAGTGGCATTACAATATCATTAACTAGTGAATTAACAATAGCCGTAAAAGCTGTACCGATAATAATACCAGCAGCTAAGTCAATTACATTACCTTTGTTAATGAATTTCTTGAAGTCTGTTACTACATCTTTCATTAGTCAATTAATCCTTCTAATTCTTCATTAACATCAAGGTTTGCATCATTACATAGCTTAACTAGCATCTCAATAATCTCAGTAACATTATCTTTAATAACACCATTAACATCTAAATCGTAATGTACAAATATGATTTCTTTAAATACACCTACTGTATATCTTGCTACTTCAAAATTATCTTTCACTACATTAAATAGATATCGATAAAATATCATATGATCTGCATTATCAAATAAACTATTATAAGCAAAGTATTGAATTTGTGATGTATAAATAGTTGGTGATTTAGATAAGATTAACCCATATATTTCACATAACAATTCATTAGCATGATTAATCTTTTCTAAAGTATATTCATCCATATCTCCTGATGGCATATATACTTCGTCCACATTCTTCTTAACTTCTAAAAAGTCTAAAAATAATGCTTTAGCTTCAACTTCATTAGTTACTTCTTTCATAATACGTTTAAAACGTCTATGAATATCTTCGATATAATGATCAATGCTAACAACTTTAATTCCTCTAGAATTTGATTCTAGACTAATCTTACTTTTTAATTCTTCTTCTTTTCCTAAAAATGCTTCACTCATTATTATTTACCTCATTTAGATTATATCAAAAATATGTATTAATGCAAAGTTTGTACATAACAAAAAAAAGCGCAAGTAACTTGCGCTTTTTAATATCTACTATCTCTAATGTTTCTGATATGCTCTTTAGTTGATTGTGATGTAGTGTTTTTACAATTCATTATTTTTGCATATATCTTATTTAATTCATATAGCGAATACTTTGAATCATTATGAACTCTCACTAGATACTGCTTTAGCGAACGAACGCTATATACCCCTCTACAAAATGTTTGCATATTATCTTGCGTCAATACAACGCATGAATAAATATACTTTTTATCCACAAGTAAATTCTTAAGATTATTTACATGGGTTTCGTTTTGTTTTATTGGATTATAAAATCTTTTTTTAGTTCTTCCGTAATTTAATACTTGTGTCCACTCGTAATCATATTCGGAGCCATAAATTCTACCCGAATAATTTTTAGTCTCGATTACCCATATACCGCTACCAGTTAGTAAGATGTGGTCGATTTGTGAAGTCTTAGTATTTTCTCCAGGTATGATAATATCATTAATTACAAAACCGCCATAGTGATCAGTATACCAGTTAAGCATACGTGCAACACTTTTCTCGCCCTTTTTGCCTTTATGCCTAGCACTAGACATATATATTATAAGAATTGCAAGACCAATTAAAACGATAAATGAAATTACAACAGTGACACCGACTCTTTTATCTTCTGGGACACCAATTGCGTTATAGATTGGTTTTAATAATATATACATCACTACTGCAAGTGCGATAAATAAAATAAAAATTGGTACACCGCTTTTATTATTTTTTCTACTCATAAAATGTCCTCAACAGCAAGGTTTTATATCTATTATTTATCTAACATTTCTTTAAGTTTTTTATATGTAGCTTCTACGCCTGTGCCACCAGGTAGCTTTGGCCATGCGCTGATACCATCATTATTCTTCTTTGGAATAATATGGAAATGTAAGTGAAATACAGTTTGGCCTGCACACTCACCACTTGCATTTAAAACATTAACGCCATCGTATCCACATTTCTCTACTAATAAATTAGATATTAATTTGGTAGTATCAGCTACATGGTGAAGTGTAGCATTATCACAATCTAAAACATTAGTTACATGTTTTTTAGGTATAACTAAAATATGGCCATCAATATCATTAGCTATATCCATAAATGCATATGTATATTCATCTTCATATAATTTATATGAAGGAATATCCCCCTTAATTATTTTACAAAAAATACAGTTATCCATAATTTATCCTCCCATCTAAATTATACATTATTCTATAACGTTTAAAATCATTTTCTTTTTAATTTCAATTATTAAAGCAATTAGAATATAAATGCCAAATATTAACCAAATTACTGGTTCGGTTAAGCATACACCAATAAATCCAACTTTAGGTATCACTACGTATGTTGCGATAATTTTAATTATCAGTTCCCCAACGCTACTAGATACAGGAATAATCTTATGGCCTAGTGCTTGCATACCATTTCTAACGCAGAATAGTATAGCAAGTGGCGGATACATTACAAAGTGACAAATAATACTAATATATCCATTTTCTAATATATCTTCATCAGTAGTTCCACTAATTAGATAAATTGCATCTTTTCCAAATAAAAAGCCTAAACCAATAAATATAAAGCTGGCAATTACTTCAATGATAATAATCCATTTAAAGGCATATTTAATTCTATCAATTTTTCTAGCCCCATAGTTTTGTGATGTAAAGGTAGCAAGCGCTGCTGCTAAACACGATAGAGGCTGCATTAAAGCGCCAATTGCTTTACGTGATGCCGACCAGGCAGTTATCATCTTATCACCTAGTGAGTTTATGGCACTTTGGAAAAAGACACTTCCTAAAGTCACAACACAGTTTAGCGCCATATATGAAAGGCCTAGCGTGATCATATCGTATGTTAATTTCTTATCAAAACAGAAATGTTCTTTTTTGGGAATAAATTCTTTATATTTAATAAAGAAATATATCGATACTGTAATAGCAGAAATTGTTTGCGCAATCGCAGTGGCAAAAGCTAAACCCTCAACTCCTGCCCCAAATACTTTAACTAAAATAATATCGCTAGCTAAATTGATGATACAAGATATTATTAGAAAATATAGCGGTACTCTACTATTACCTAAAGCTCTTAAAATTGAAGCAAACATATTATAAATAATAGTTGCTAACATGAATGCAATAATGATTACGATATATTTATATGAATCATTAAAGATATTATCCGGTACATTAATCATTCTAAGCAATGGTTTTAGTATTAACAATGATACAATTGTTAATACAATACCTAAGGCAATATTAAATACAAACGAAAAAGCAATTTTACGTTTTAATAAATTATCATCTTTGGCCCCAAATGCTCTACTCATTAATACAGAGTAACCGGTATTTAGTCCTAGCGCTAAATTAACAATTAGCGCATACAGTGAACTAGTTGAACCAATCGCTGATATGGCTTCATCTCCGATTAGGTGCCCTGCTATCATTGTATCAACTACATTATAGACTTGTTGGAAAAGGGCACCAATGAGTAGTGGAACCGCAAATAGTAGTATTATCTTAATTGGATGACCCAAACTCATGTCAGTCGTCTTGTAGTCTTTGTTCATAATTAATACCTTCAATAAATTAATTATATATTTAAGATGTAAAAAACACTAATAAAATTTATTAGTGTTTTTAACTTCTATAATTTTTTATAACCAAACCAATAATTAATATATGTCTTATAGCCTAGCTTTGAATACCATCTTTCTAAATCAGTATAGTGGATATGGCTAATTGTACATTTACGCTTCTTTAATTCGTTTGTAGCATAAGCGACCATGGCTAGGCCAATACCACCTTTTCTTGCGCTTGGGATTACCCCAACGCAACCAACGTTTCCAACCTTTTCACCTTCGGCACTAACTAGTGTCGGATCATTAAATGATGTATTACAAAAACCTACTACTTTGCCTTTCTTCTCTGCGATAAAGCAATGTCTATCTTCGTGGAAGAATTTAACCCAATTAGGTTGAACTTTAGCTACAGCGCTTAATACTTCTTCAAATGCATGATCATTATATTTGAATACTACATTATCTAATTGATAATTAATTGGTTGATTATTTACATCATACTCATCTAATCTCATCATCATTTCATAACATGTACGTTTGCCAATGTATCCACGATGGCTAAAAAAATTATCATCTATTGCTTTACCTCTTAAAGGACAAGCTAAAAAGAATCCTCCGCCTAGATTAATCTTATTAAAACCATTGTCTAAAACTTTCTTTTCAGCTTCTTTTAATAAGCTAGTTCCATATCCTTTATTTTGATAAACTGGATCTACACATAAACAACATAAATTATCATCACGAACAATTGCAAAACCAATTAGCTTATTTTTATCATATCTAGTTAGATATGTATTTTTACCCCAAGATAATTTATCTTTAAATGTATCATAACTTAAATCAAATTCGCTAAATGCTTTTCTAAAACATTCATACATTAATTTTAATTCTTCCATATTTATACCTACCTATATAATCATTATAGATTATTTACTATTTAAAATCAATTTAAAAGCCCGCATCAATTGATGCGGACTTTATTAATTATTCTTCTAATGAATAATCCATAGCTGCATAACGTTTGTACATCTTATATCTTCTTTGAGCTTCAGCTTTATTTAATGTTAATAATTCTTCAGCTCTAGCAGGGTTGAACATAGAAAGTTGTGCATATCTATTTTCAGTCATTAGATGATCTCTGTATAAATCCCAATTAGGTTCTTTAGAATCTATTTGCATTGGGTTCTTGCCTTGTTCAGCTAGTCTTGGGTCATATCTAAATGTTACCCAGTATCCACAATCTACAGCAAGTTTTGCTTGTTCTTGAGCTTTGCCCATACCACGTTTTAGACCATGGTTGATACATGGAGCATAAGCGATGATAATACTTGGTCCATGATAGCTTTCTGCTTCTTTAATAGCTTTAAGCATTTGTGCTTGACTAGCTCCATGTGAAATAGCAGCTACGTATACATGGCCATAACTCATAGCAATAGCAGCTAAGTCTTTCTTCTTACCAGTCTTACCTGAAGCCGTGAACTTAGCAATTGATGCTGTAGGGCTTGATTTAGAAGATTGACCACCTGTATTAGAATATACTTCAGTATCTACTACTAAAATATTAACATCTTCATTATTAGCGATTACATGGTCAAGTCCACCGTAACCAATATCGTATGCCCAGCCGTCCCCACCAAAGATCCATTGGCTAGTCTTAACGATATAATCTTTATTTTCTAATAATTCTTTAGCGCAATCACAAGTCATGCCTTCTGCGATTGGAACGATTTCTTTAGCGATACGTTTAGTGATTTCACCATCATATCTATTATCTAACCATTCTTGTGCTAACTCTTTAGCTTTAGCAGGTGCTTTTTCGCATTCTAACATTTGAGTGAATGCGTGAGCAACTTTGTTACGCATAACTTCGTTTGCTACTTTCATACCAAAACCGAATTCTGCGTTATCTTCAAATAATGAGTTAGCCCATGCTGGACCAAATCCTTCTTTATTTGTAGTGAATGGACTAGATGGGAAGCTACCGCTATAAATTGAAGAACAACCTGTAGCATTAGCTACAACCATTCTATCACCAAATAATTGAGTGATTAACTTAATGTATGGAGTTTCACCGCAGCCTCCACAAGCGCCACTGAATTCAAATAATGGTTGAGCGAATTGTGAATTCTTTGGATTAGCCATCTTGTCAACTAAATTATCCTTATAAGAAACTTCATTGAAGAAGTATTCACTTAATTTATCAGTCTTATTAGCGATTAATTCGTTAATGTTAACCATCTTTAATGCTTTAACTTTTTCACCAGTCTTCTTATCGATTCTACCTGGACAAGTGTTAACACAAACTTCACATCCTGTACAATCATCAACTGAGATTTGCATTGTATATTTTAAGCCTTCTAAGCCTTTGCCCATTGCATCTAAATATTTAGCTTTCTTAGGAGCGTTAGCTACTTCATCTTCTGTTAATAAGAATGGTCTAATAACTGCATGAGGACATGCGAATGAACATTGATTACATTGGATACAGTTTTTAGGATCCCAAACTGGTACGAATGTAGAGATAGCTCTCTTTTCGAATGCAGCAGTACCTGCAATCATTGTACCATCTTCGAAACCATCAAATGCGCTTACTGGTAAATCATAACCTTTAACAGCGTTAATAGGTTTTGCAATACGATTAATGAATTCAGGTAAGTTTTTATCAACTTTAGCTTTCTTAGCTTTTAAGTTAGCCCATGCTGGATCAACTTTAACTTCGCGAAGTCCATCAGCACCAGAATCGATTGCTTGATAGTTCATGTTAACAACATTTTCGCCTTTCTTAATGTAAGACTTATATGCTGCTTTCTTCATTAATTCTTTTGCATGTTCATATGGCATAATTTGTTCATTTAATTTGAAGAATGCAGATTGTAAAATTGTATTAGTTCTTCCGCCTAAACCAATCTTACGAGCAAGGCTAACTGCATCGATCATATAGAACTTAGCATGCTTTTGAGCAAGTTGTGCTTTTACACCATCAGGGATAATCTTAATTAATTCTTCTTCAGATAAAGTAGTATTGATTAAGAATGTACCATGATCTTTTAAGTTAGAGATCATATCATATTTTTCAATATATACATCCATACTACAACTGATGAAGTCAGCTTCAGTTACTAAATATGTAGATCTAATAGGGTTTGGAGAGAAACGTAAATGGCTTCTAGTAACTCCACCAGACTTCTTAGAGTCATATGCGAAATATGCTTGAGCATAGTTATCAGTGTTATCACCAATAATCTTGATTGAGTTCTTGTTAGCACCAACTGTACCATCTGAACCTAAACCGTAGAATATTAATTGAGTAGCACCATCACCAGCTGTGTTAACTTCCTTCTTAACTGGTAAGCTTAAATGAGTTACATCATCATTGATACCAATAGTGAAGTGTTCTAAGGCTTTCTTGCCTTTAGCTAAGTTATCATATACGGCAATGATTTGACCAGGTGTTGTATCTTTACTAGACAAGCCATATCTACCACCAATAATCATTGGGGCATTCTTAACACCATAGAATGCTGCTCTAACATCTAAGAATAATGGTTCGCCTAGAGCACCTTGTTCTTTAGTACGATCAAGTACAGCAATTCTTTTAACGCTAGCAGGCAATACATCCATTAAATACTTAACTGAGAATGGACGATATAGATGGACATTGATTGCACCTACATGACGGCCTTCTTTTTCATTTAAGTAATCAACTACTTCTTTAATACATTCATTAACTGATCCCATTGCAATGATAATATCAGTAGCTTCTTTATCGCCATAATAAGTAAATGGAGCATAATCTCTACCTGTTACTTTAGAGATTTCAGCCATATACTTAGCAACAATATCAGGAACAGCATCATAATATTTGTTTTGAGCTTCTCTAGCTTGGAAGTAAACGTCATCGTTTTGAGCAGTACCACGAGTTACAGGGTGGTTAGGATTTAAGCATCTAGCTTTGAATTCTTTTACTTTTTCCCAATTTAGTAAATTCTTATATACTTCATAATCCATTACTTCAACTTTTTGGATTTCATGTGATGTTCTAAAACCATCAAAGAAATGCATGAATGGAACGCTTGCTTCGATTGCTGCAAGGTGAGCAACACCTGCTAAGTCCATAACTTCTTGAACGCTTGATGTAACCAACATTGCAAAACCAGTTTGACGACATGCCATAACGTCTTGATGATCGCCAAAGATTGATAATGCTTGAACAGCTAAAGCACGTGCTGATACATGCATAACACCTGGAAGTAATTCACCAGCGATTTTATACATGTTAGGAATCTTTAATAAAAGTCCTTGGCTAGCTGTGAATGTAGTAGTTAAAGCACCAGCTTGAAGTGAACCGTGTACAGTTCCAGCAGCACCAGCTTCTGATTGCATTTCTACAACCTTAACTGGATTTCCAAATAAGTTTAGTTTTCCTTTACTTGCCCAATCATCAATGTTTTCAGGCATTGGAGTAGAAGGAGTAATAGGATAAATACCAGCTACTTCAGTAAATGCATAAGCAGCCCATGCGGCAGCTTGGTTACCATCCATAGATTGAAAAACTTTGTTTGCCATTTAATTTTTCCCCCATTAATAATAATTAATAAATTTATTGATAATCAATATAATTACCATATCGATTATATCACACGTATATATAATTGTTAAGAAAAAATAGTTAGCACGATTGTGCTAACTATTTTCTATTAATATTCTAGCGAATCTACTGAATTCATAAAAGTTTCCAGTGTCATCGCATCTAATATATGTTTATCATTGACAAACGGTTTAATGTCTCTTCTTACTGATTCAAAATCAGTGGATTTAAATTTATCTCTTAACATTTCCTTGATGTAATCTAAAGAAATATTATTTATTTTTCCGCCTAATGATTTTTCTAATTTGTTTTTAAAATATACGATGTTTAATTTAGCTTTATTATTTAGATAGAACATATAATCATAAAAGTCTCTACCTTTAACACGATGTGCCCAGCCTCTCGTTAACAAAGCACATAATTTGCCAGCAAACAACGAATTGAAATCGTAACATAATACGCTTGCAAAATTAGGAGAGACTAGTGTTTTAACATCATAGCTGGCACCATGTGTATATTGCATACTAACTTCTAACTTAACTGAAAGTGATTGTTCTTTATTCATTTGGACATCGCCTAAATATTCTTTCGCTAATTCGTAATAACGTACCTTTATAATTCTGCGCCTTATTTCTCCATCATCATAGCCTTCTTTTTTATGAATTGTAGTGCTTAATCCAAATGATTCTATTGCATCTTTACAACTCCCAATATAATCATCCCAGTTAAATTCCACATTATCTTTTATGACATTAAAATCTAAATCTTCAGAGAAACGACCTAGGCGATAAAATATTCTCAAACATGTTCCACCATAAAAAGCAACTTTGTTAAATAATCCCTTTCTAGCCAATGCGCACAATGATATTTCTTGAATAAGTTCTCTTAAAACATTTTCCAATTCTTCAATATTACTCACTTTATTAATATTAAGTGATTGTAAAATATAATTATTAATCATTCTTTACTCCTAAAAAATTCCTAAGGTTTTTTACAGTCTTACTTTTATAATGATACGACAATTCAATTAACTTTTCCTTGTCCAAATTATCGAATTCGATTTCATCAATTCGCAAATCATCGAATAACAGTTCTTCCATTGTTTCTTCGTTTTCATCTATGTTTATTTTTGAAAGTGTATCAAGCAATGCTTTTTCACGGGAAGCTATCATTATCGAATAACCTTCGAGCTGGATAACATCAACTCCATATGGATAGGCATCTTCGTTTATATCTTCATAATAGAAATCACCAAAATCATTTATAAATTCTTTTGTCTTGTTCTTTCTAAAAGTAGCTGACATTGTTAGATATACTCTTTCAGGAATCATATCATAATACGACAATGCACTTTCAAACGATATATACGATGGATAAACAATCACATTTGCTAATGCAAACTTATTAGCTGATTTATTTGTTTCATATATTCCTCTTTGCACACAAAACAAATTACCACTATTTACTTCTCTTTTAATTTTTTCGTAAATATTATTATAATTACGATATTCATACTTTAATGTATCAATTGTCTTAATCATAATTATTCCTCCACATACTCCAATTATAATGGAGTTATTGGAGAATGTCAAGCACAATAAAAACACCCTAGGGGTGCTTATAATTCATAATGATGCTCGCATCTATCAACAAAGTAACATAGATACTTAAAACCAGCATCTTTGATCATCGCTATATATTTATCAAAATTAAGGCGATAATTTTCAACTTTATGCGCATCGCTTGATAAAGTTAATTTTCTACCACCTAAACTATAATATAGATTAAGAATATACTTTAAGTATTCATCATCATTAATTGTATTTTGAACTTTAGAATTAATTTCTAATGCTTTATTATCATTAATCAACTTATTAAATATCTTGATCAACTTATCTTCATATAATTTAATATCTTCGCTAGGATTTACCATCCTAGCTGTTTTAAAGCCATAATCAAAATGGCTTAAAACATCAAAGTCACTAAAATTAGATATCGCTTTAAATACTTGATCAAAGTAACTACATAAATCATTATAAGTATCCATAAATGATTCTTTTAAATAATAATCATGTATTCCATCATCATGAGCACTCAATTGCACTAAATCAAATTTATGATACCTTAGCATATTTATCATATCTAAATAGTGATCTTCTCTATAACCTAATTCTATTCCATATAAAAAAGTTATATTTGGATATAGCGGTATTAAAGTTTTACATTCTTTTCGTAAAGCATCAAAATCAGCGATCCAACTTTTTTTAAAAGTTGGTGGATCGTAATCCACATGTTCACAAGTCATAAAGTATTTTATACCTTGTCTATTTGCTATATCTAAATATGCTTTTAAATTTTCATTAGAATCTTCCGAGTAATGTGAATGCATATGTTGATCATGTAACATAAATACCTCCTAAAAAAGTCTTTCCGAAGAAAGACTTTTTAATACTTTTATTCAGAAATTAATCGTTTTGCATTTTCACGCAAATCACGTTCTGCGTAAACTAGTTTCATTAGTTCTTTCTTTTTCTTTTCACTAATTCCAAATGCTTCTTGAATCTTTTCGATTAATAAATGTTCTTCTACTGAATATAATTCATCATTTAATGTAAGAGCAACAACATTCATATAAACAAGGCGTTTTGTGGAATCATTTTTCTTAGCGAAATAATTGATCAATTTATCAATTGATAAAGTAGATAATTTATAACTATTAAAACTTTCACCTAATTCATATTTTAAACGATTAAAAATCTTTTGTTCTGTTTCAGTTGCTTTTCCATCAACTAAAACAACACGATTTAATAAATCGATAAAGTATTTCTTTTCTTCTCTTGTTAATAAACTTAGTAACATAACATTACCTCCATCTAATTAGATTATATCATACTTTTTTATAATTAAAAATACTTAATACTTCGTTTGTATAAATATTTTTACTATTATCTAAATAAATATAAAGTGGTTCCTCAACTTTCACATCATCGGCTTTATTCTTTTTAGCTTCAACTAAAACAAGTAAGGCGTTATCACCTATTTTAGGATAAACAAATCGCATTCTTTTAACCCCAAAATTATTTTGTTTTAATAAGGTTAATATTTCTTGGATTCTTTCGCATCGATGAATGAAATAAAAGCTGCCCCCATCTACAAGTAATCTACTTGCTTCCTTTACGATATCTAAAAAGTTACATTTTAGTTCGTGACGAGCAATACTTAAATAATCATTTTTATTTAAGTGTGAATCCTCACTTACTTTGAAGTAAGGCGGATTACAACTAACAATATCAAATTTATCATTGCCAACTACTTTATAAATATTTATTAAATTAGCATTGATGATTTCAATATTTTTAATAATATTTATTTCTACACTTTTCTTAGCAAGACTAGCTATATATTCTTGAATCTCAATACCAATAATATTCGCATCACTTTTTAGTGTTAAAAATAAAGGAATGGGCGCATTACCTGTGCATAAATCAATTATACTTTTTGCATTATTAGTATTAATAAATGAAGCAAGTAGTAAGCTATCAATAGAAAAGCTAAAAGCATCACTATCTTGATATATCTTTAGCCCATCATAACCTAATAAATCATGGATTACTTCCATTATTCTAAATCCTTTAATTCATCACTAATTACATCATTATTTTTATCTCTTTTCTTACTCTTAGAAATAACATTTTTAATGTCACTAGCTGGACATTTTTCAATATTATCATCTTTCTTAACTGATATTATTTCTCTTAAGAAATCAACATTTACAACTTCGCAACCTTTGCAAGATGGAGTATCTACGATATCACCAATATCAGGTAATCTCTTTCTAGCTTCTGCGTATACGCCCTCTTCATAACCAATGCAGCACATTAGTTTTCCACAAAGCCCTGTAATCTTACTAGCCGTTAAGCTCATGTTTTGATCTTTAGCCATTTTCATCGTTACTAAATCAAATTCTCTTAAATGTTTAGCGCAGCATAGCTCTCTTCCGCAGATACCAATGCCACCCATCATTTTAGCACCTTCACGTTGGCCAATTTGACGTAACTCGATTCTAACTCTCATTACAGCTGCTAAGCTTTTAACTAGCTCTCTAAAGTCAACTCTACCTTCCGCGTTATAATAAATAAGTAGTTTTGTACCATCTAGAGTATATTCTATACCAACTACTTTCATATCAAGTTTATGTTCTTCAATAATATTTTTAATAATTGGTAAATCTTCTTCCGCTTTAGCTTCATTAGCAATAAAGTTACGGATATCTTTTTCGGTAGCTGGTCTAACTACATCTTTTAATTCTTTTTCTAATTTTTCATCTTCTATTTCTTGAATTGGTTTTACGACTTTACCTAGTTCTAATCCCCTAACAGTTTCTACTACTACCATTGATCCTACTTTTAATTTAAAAGGATCGGGATTAAACCAATATATTTTACCGCCGTCTTTAAAACCAACGCCTACAACTTTTTTCAAGATTAACACCTCTTAATTTCTGTAAACAACTGTGCATATAATAAATCTTTATTCACATTATATGTAAGTCTTTCTTTAAACTCTAATAATAACTCTAAAATAGCAATTTCTTGCTCTATCTTTAGACTAGGTCTATTCTTAGCTAACGTTTCGCAAAATACTAATTTATCAAGATCAACATCTTGATTAATTAATATTTTAATTTTATCGTTTTGCGCTGCCGTTAACATATCAAAAAACATCATATGATAACTCTTTAGCGTTTCCTCAATTAAGAATTTACCTTTTGTAAACATAATAAGAATACCATTATGATCTCTTGCTTCAAATGATAAAGTTACATCAATGGCAAGCTCTATCATTTTAGTAATCATATTATCATTAGTCATCTTACGCGCTTCTTCTATATTATAAGTAAGAGACGCAATAATATGACTGGCTTCAGTATTTATACCTCTATCTTCTAAATCCCCTAATATTTCTAATCTATTAATCGGTGCAAAGTTAATAACTTGGCATCTTGATTTAACAGTCGATAATATACGGTTCGCATTTTCGGTAATTAATACTCCATAAGTGTTTTCATTCATTTCTTCTAAAAACTTTAAAAGCGAATTAGCTGAACTTGAAGTAAGTTTATCTGCTTCATAGATAATAAATATCTTTTTAGTTTCACTAGTTAAGCCAAAATCATTTTGTAAATCAATGATTTGTTCTTTCTTAATATATTCACCAGCTGGTTTAATAATAGTTAAGTTGGGATTTGTACCATTAGCTACTTTTAAGCATTGGTTGCACTGCCCACAAGCCCCACTTATTTCGCAAAGTATTAAGCTAGCTAAATATCTAGCCGCATCTTTTTTAAAAGTACCTCTAGGCCCCGCAAATAAATAGATTGGTACGAGCCTATCTTTTTTAAAACTATTATCAAGCAGTTTTACAACCGCTGGTTGATATTTCTTTAAATCTTCAAAACTCATAATATACCTACTTAATTAAATCATTGATGATTTTCATACAATCATCTAGGACTAGTTCGCGATCTTTATTGCCATCAATACTTATAAAGCGATCTGGAAACATATCGCATAACTTCTTATAGCCATCATATACCATCTTATGAAAATTCATCTTTTCTAAATCTAATCTATTTTGATTGCGGTTATTATCTTTAATACGGGCAAGTCCAACTTCAGGTGTCACATCCACAAATATTGTTTTATCAGGTAACAAGCCGTCTGTAGCAAAGAGGTTAACATTTAATACTTCCTCAATCCCAATTTCTCTAGCATATCCTTGATAAGCTAGACTTGAGTCAATATATCTGTCACATAGTACAATATAACCTTCTTCAAGTTTTGGTATAACTACTTCAATTAAATGTTGTCTTCTGCTAGCTGCATATAAGAGAGCTTCAGTTCTTTTATCCATTTTCGTATTATTGACATTTAAAATAACACTTCTAATTTGTTCAGCTATTTCAACCCCACCAGGTTCTCTAGTCTTATATACTTTTTTGCCACTAGCTAATAACTTATCATATACTTTATTAATTAAAGTAGTCTTTCCACTACCTTCGCCACCTTCAAATGTGATAAACAAACCTTTCATAATAGCCACCATTCTTTTAATATATTTCTATATTTGCATTATCGCATAAATTAGCAAATTTCTCAATACTTTTAAAAAAGAGACAATTAAATTGTCTCTTTTATATTAATAATTATCTATTTTATAATCATCTTTTCGCTTTACTATGCAAGGAATAAATGTATTACTTCACTAATAGATTGGTCTAGAATAACCACTACGCAATCATCATCAAAATCGCCATCAATGTTTGTGTTAAGTGTTGTATGCTCACTGTATGATGCGGCATTGCTATTAATTATCAAAGCGCTAAATAAAAACATAAATTACAATTAAAACTTTAATTTTCATATTAGTATTCTCCACATCAAGTTAATTTTTATTATGATATTCACTTATTAAAGTTAAATCCTCTTCCGTTACAAGCCCTTTTTCGTAAGCTTCACTTAATTTATAAAATATATTACCAGTCCATAAAAGTATTTCTCTATTGCTAAATAAATAATGAAATGTGACATTTCCTATAACGACATCTTTTGTCATCCCTGTATCACCATAATCTGCCAGTTTGATTAGCACAACATCATATCCATTATAATTACCATAATATTTTTGTATTAAAACTCTTCCAGCAGGATAGTTGCCGCTTAGATAAGCATCTACATAACTTTGTTTGATATCATATTCTTTTTTAATATAATTATCTAGATAATCTATTTTTCCTTGAGATATCAATGAAATAAACAATGATTTCAATTCCACATCATAAACATCAGTTCCATTTCTTTCTGTTATGCTTATTAAAACATATCCACTATCATATACTCGTATTTGTATTGTTCTTGAATCATCAACACTTTTTAGATAAAAAGTATATTCATTGTTATATTCTCCACTTAGAATATCTTTATACTCATTATGGAAAGAATCCGCTTTATCAATTATATTAATGTAAGGTAAATCAAATTTTAATAACAAATCACTATAAAAAGCTTTATTAAACTCCCACATTACTGAACTAAATCTTCCTTTAATCATACGGATATCTGTTATTTCATTTATATTAAAAATCTTATCTAAGGATGTATAGTTATCATTATCATTTAAACAATCTTTCCATTCAACACTATTTTTTAAATTATTAATCGTAATATTGTTTGCATACGTTAACTTGTCTATATTTATCTTTTCTTGTTTATCAGCAGAAACATTTTGAATATCTTTTTCTATATTCATTATCGCTATCATTTTTTCTTCATCGTTATCAATATATTCTAAATTATTAATAGCTTTATTTATTTTAGATATATCTATTGACTCTCTATTGATTAATAGCACTATACTTAAAATAGTAATGATAAAAAGTACTACAAAACTAGGTATATAATAAATACGTCTTGTCAATTTTTTATTATATTCTACATTTCTTGCTTTGCATGCTTCAAGCACTTTATCTTTATTGCCTTCAATATTTGGAATATCAAGTTTTAATAATTCTTCTAATTCTTTATCTTCCATCACTTGCTCTCCTTTTAATAATAATTTCTTTTAACTTATTTTTTGCTCTATTAAGCCTTGTAGTAACGTTACTTTCGCTTATCTTTAAAATACTAGTTATCTCTTTAATGCTATAATTATCAAAATAATGAAGAATAATTATAGTTTTATAACTTTCACTTAGCAAATTAACACACTCATATATATCTTTGTTTTTATCGTCGTTTATATAAGTGTCCGGAAGACTATCAATGTATTCGCTATTTGTAAGTATATTTGTATTTTTCTTCTTGCGCAAAAAAATCTAGTGATTTATTAATAGTTATGCGAATTAACCAATATTTTTCACTATTATCGCTAAAAGTTTTATGAGCTCGATAAAACTTGATAAATACTTCTTGCACGATGTCTTCAGCTTCAAAACTATCATGCGTATAGCCATATGCTATATTGAATAATTCTTTAAAGTATTGATCAAAAACGCGCGTAAATTCTGAATCAGTCAATTGCTTCATATGACCTCCTTACCAAATACATTTTAGCCCTTCACATATAAAACGATTTGAAGGGCCAAAATGTCACACTTTTTTAAAAATATTTTAATTATTTTAAAACAAGTCTATTTCTAGACTTGCTTTTTTAATCTTATTTACCAAATAGTGAATCATATAGATTTAATAAATCATCAGATATCATACTATCTTCAATTGAATTAAATATTACTTCTTTATTACCATCTGATAAGCCTTGAATTGCTTCAATTAAGTTGGCTGTATCTTCTTCAGTAATATTACCAGCGCTAATAGCATCTCCTGAAGCAGCAATTTGGGCTAATACTTCATTAACTGCTGCTTCTTCGGCCGGATCAGCCGTATCAAAATCAGCTGCAGATAAGCCGCTTGATTCTAAGAAATCACTTACCGCATGTGATACGATGTCAAGGCTAGCCGTAATTAGTGGATTAGTAATAGTTACATAGACATCTAAGCTATCTTCAGTTAAGCATAGTCTATTTACTTGCATAGGTAAGATTCCGCCACCTTCAACTTCTAACATTTCGTTAAAGTTATCACCACTAATTATTAAGCTATTTGTTGCTTCATCATATTCCATCATTTCGATTTCGCTAATCTTTTCAGCTAGTATTTCTTTAATAAAGTCGCTAGATGCTAAAATATATGATTTAGTGGCTTCACTTAATCCTTCACCAATCTTAATTGTATCGTCTAAAGTAATTGATATTTGATTAGTATTATTACCACTAACATTTCCACCTAAAGTAATTAGTGTTTTTAGACCGTTTAAATCCAAAATAACATCAATTAATACGCGATCAGCATTTAAATCTACATCAATACCAGTTATGGCAAGTCTAATTGAAGCATCAGTGTTTGGAATTTCAAATTCAGCCATGAAATTAGCATAGCCATTAGACTTTGCAAATATCATCGCATTAAAATCGGTTTCGGAAATATTAATCTTTGGATCAGTAGATGCAATATTAGAAATAGCTAAGTTTTGTGTAACTGTAGTGATGTATAAAGGTTCATTAAATTCGCTATATTCAGGATTTAATATTAATTGACTATCATCCACATCCGCTTTAGCTAAGTCACATCTTACGCCAAAACGATTTACAAATACTCCTAAATCTAAAATATCGTTTTCCTTACTAGTGATCATATCAGCTAGTGATACTAATGTTGCTCTTGTAGTTTCTCGTGATTCAATATTATCTGTAATTACTTTAGTTAAGAATGCTGATAAGCTATCTTTAGTAACGCCAATCTTTAAATTTTGTAAATCCACATCAACTTTTAATTCATCAGTTGATAGTTTTGCTTCTAAATCTGTTTCTTTTAGTCCCATTTTAGTAGCTAAAGAAAGAACCTTCTTCGATCCTTTACCAGCATAATTGATTTTACCAACCTTTAAAGTATCAATTTTTAAGAAGAATGCATCATCACTTTCTTCAAACGATACATATAGTTCAATACAAGATGCTTTTTTACCAATTAATGCTGGCATATAAAGTTTTAACTGTCCATCGCTAATCTTTGCATATAAGCTTTTAATAATTATTCCTTTGCCACCAACTAGCGGAACGCTCGAATCTAAGGTAGATGCCCATATATAATTCTTAGAATCAGTATAATCAGCTGTATCGCTTGCTACTGGTAAGTAGTTTTCGTTAAGTTTTTCTCTAATAATACAGAAAATTAAGACATTTAATTCTTCTTCATTAAGTGTTATATCGATATAGTTCTTTGTGTGAAGGTCAAAACCTTCTGATAAGACAGTCGATATGACTTCAGACTTATCAGCATCAGCCTTATATAGGCCAATTGGTGTGTCATCTGTATCGTTTCCAAGGCTTACATAAACCCCAATTACGATACCTCCTGCAATAAGAATGATTACTAATATGAATATAAGAAGAAATTTTAGTAGTTTTTTCATTAATTACCCTCCTAAATGCTTAAATTATGTTTTTTATCCACCAAGATTATAGCACATTTTTTAGCCATTAACAAAAAAATGTACGCGTTTATTTTATCATTAAAAATTAATACTAGTGAAAACACCAAATGTTTAACTCCTATTAAGTTTAATTATCTAAAAACGATATGTTTTTAAAGGGGTGATGTGGATAAGTTTTGGATTTGGGGAAACTATCCTTTTAGGCCCTTAAAAATACCCCTAAATTTGGGGGTATAAAAATAGCATTAAAAACTAAGCCCCAAAAGCTCCTAAAAAAGGCTTATTTTTTATAAATAATATCAATATATTAAAAACGCTCAAAAAGGCACTTTTTCGAATGACATCCTTTTTATAAAATCTATCTTTTAAAAAATAACCCTTATCTTTAAAAGTGCTATTTTTTATCCCCGAAAAGCGCAAATTTTTGTTTTTAAATCGTTTTTTCGATTTTTTTCAAATAAGTTTTAAGATTGACGGTTTTTGAGAACCTAGCGCAAATTTTGGGTTTTTGGCCATTTTTAGGATTTTTCACAAAAATGGCTAAATTTTAGTCCAATTTTTAGCCTATTTTTAGTTATCTAAAAATGGGCCTATTTTTCGACCCCCTAAAAGCTCCTTTTAAGGAGTTTAAAAAAGCTCCTTTGTAAAGGAGCTAAAATTAGTACTCAATATCCATTAAATATAGGCCATTTGCAGGGGCAGTTTTGGGGGCCTTCTTACGATCCAGTGATTTTAGGACGTTTTCAAGATCTAAAATTGTGATTTTACCCCTAGCAACATCGACCATCATCGCTACCATTATCCTTACTTGGTTGTGCAAGAAGCCGTTACCTCTAAATTTTATCTTAAGTAAGGTCCCAACTTGCTCAAAATCGATCGAATATATGGTTCTAGTAGTGTTTTCTAACTTATGATTTTTGGTAATTGCCTTAAAATTATGGGTACCTACGAACACTTTAGATGCCTCTTTAAGCAAATCCACATTTAATTTATATTTATAATACCATCTATAGTTAACTTTTAGGGGGTCAGTCTCCCCAAAATCCAGCAAATATTCATAAGTTTTAGCTAAAGCTTTGAATCTGGCATGAAACCCCTCATCCACATGCTCTACTTTTAAGATATGAATATCTTTTGGTAAGCGCGAATTAAGCGCATTTTTCATAAAATCGGGCTTCATCACTACATCGAAGTCGAAATGGAAGACTTGACCGTAGGCATGTACGCCTGCATCAGTCCTTCCCGCCCCGTAAATCTTAGTCTTCTTTTTAGTTATTACTAATAGAACCGCTTCGATTTCGCTTTGAACGCATCTTAAATCATTTTGCACCTGAAAACCGTGAAAATTTGTTCCATCATATGCTACAGTGCACTTATATCTCATAAAACAAACCTCACTACGATCATCCCGGCAAGTAATAATAAGCTAAATACATATACAATATAGTCCCTAGCTTTATATTTTAATAAGTATAGGCTAGTTCTATCGTGCCCTGGAATATAGCTTCTAGCTTCCATAGCTAGCGCTAGGTCAGCTGCCTTTTTATAAGCTATTACAAACATTGGCACTAGTAAAGATACCATTTGACGTATTTTTTTGATTAATCCGCCCTGGCTAAACTCTACTCCTCTACTTGCTTGGGCTCTTAAAATCCTAAAAGCTTCATTAATTAGGGTTGGAATAAATCTTAATGCAATCGAAATCATCATTGTAAAGATTGATGTATCTAAATGTAGCTTTTTAAGAGGCGCAAACATCTTATCTAGACCTAGTGTAATATCAGTTGGCTTAGTACATAGTGTTAAGCAACTAGACATACATACTAAAATTAATACTCTAACTAAAATAATACCGCTATTTATTAAGCTTGCATCGTGGATAGTTATGCTATATGGCGTAATTACATCTCCATATACCCAAAACATCTGCAAACTAAAAGCACCCGCAAGAGTAGCCAAAAACTGAAGTAGCCTTAATTTTTTGACTAATCTTCCCAAAACAAAGAATAATACTAAAAGTAAAATGCCCGCTGCTAAGTTAAAATAAGTCAAAGTAAAATTAAAAGTATATAATTCGTTACCTGTTTTATTAAATAATACTTGAAATACAAAAGTAAATATAAGTAAGGTTGCTATCATTTTAATACTCTTTAAGTATTTAATGATTGGCACTTTACTACTAATTACTAAAATAATTGCTAAAGCGAAGAGTAAAGCTAATACATCTAACCTTCTAATGAAGAAGACCCCGATCATTAACATAAACATACTAACTAGTTTACATCTTGGATCTAGGCGATGTAACCACGAATTAGCGTGGTAATATTGACCAAATACTACGCTATTCATGTTTACCTCCAATTAGTGCTTTTTCTAATTCGCTAAAAGCACTAGCTGCATCATATTTATATGGATCGATATCTAAATTATATTTTTTCTTTAACTCAATCATTATTTTAGTTAAATGTGGATAATCTAGATGAGCATCTTCTACTAACTTTTCATCTCTAAATAACTCTAGGCTATCCCCATCATATAAAATATTACCTTTTTTAAGGACAATAGCGCGCCTACAATATTTAGTTACTACTTCCATATCATGAGTAATTAAAACAATGGATATATGTTTTACTTCATTTAAATACTTTAAGAATTCTAATAACTCTTCTTTAGAAGCACTATCTAGACCAACAGTAGGTTCATCTAAAACTAAAATATCAGGTTTACTAGCAAGAATCCCCGCAATAGCGACTTTACGCATTTGCCCACCGCTTAAAGTAAATGGGTTACGATCCTTTAAGTCAGCAATACCTAATGTTTCCATCGCTTCGATTGCTAAAGTCTCTGGGTTATCTAGTTTAAAGTTCTTCGGACCAAAAGATACATCTTTTAAAACAGTATCTTCAAATATCTGATATTCTGGAAATTGGAAAACTAATCCTACTTTTTTTCTAATTGGTAATAATTTAGTTCTTTTAGTTACTTCTTTTTCATCAACGACTAGTTTTCCTTTTTGAGGAATAAGTAATCTATTTAATAAATGAGTTAAAGTTGACTTACCAGATCCTGTATGACCAACTATTGCGATAAATTCGTTAGTATCTTTAATGTTTAAGTTATCAACTTTTAAGTAGTATTCACCACTTAACCTAGCTTTCCTTGATGTATCATACGAAAAAATTACCTGTGAAAGATTAACTGACATACTTCATCCTCCACATCTTCACTAATTTTAGAATCTCTGATCATATTAAGTAACTTAATCGTATCAGGAATTACTAAATTAGCTTCTTTTAATAACTCTTCGTTTTCTAATATTGTCTTAACATCACCGCTAGCTGTTATTAAGCCTTCATTCATAACGATTACTTTATCGGCTAAAACCATTTCGTTTAAGTTATGAGTGATATTAATAATAGTTTTTTTATGTTTTAAGTTAGAAATAACACTTAATACTTCTCTAACCCCTTTTGGATCTAACATACTTGTTGCTTCATCTAAGATAATAATATCAGTATCACAAGCAAGGATACCCGCAATCGCAACGCGTTGCTTTTCACCACCAGATAAAGATTCCGGACTACGATCTAAAAACTTATCCATACCAACTAGCCTAGAATACTCATCAATGCGCTTAATTATTTCATTGCGTTCAATTTGTCTATTTTCTAAACCAAAAGCAATATCATCTTTGACCGTTACACCAACAAATTGGTTATCGGGGTTTTGGAAAACAATTCCGATACGTCTACGCAACATATCGTTTTCTTCGTTTTCTAGTTCAGCTTTTAATTCGCAACCATCAATATAGATATGTCCACTCGTTGGGACAAGTAAGCCGCATAAAAGTTTAGCAAGTGTTGATTTACCAGAGCCGTTATGGCCAACAATACAAACAAACTCGCCTTCTTCAATTTCTAAAGATACGCCACCTATGGCATTCTTTATATCTTGGTATTCAAATTTCAAATCTTGCACTTTGATAATTGCCATATAGCATACCTCCTAACCAGTAAATTTTAACATAATAACCCTTATATTTCAAGGTAAGCGGATTACCTCGCTTACCCTTTTTTAATGATTTTTAAATATAAATAATTGATATGGAAAAATTAGGCGTTTTACAGAGCCATTTATTTTTAAGCAAATATTTCCTACATACAAAAATAGACTAATTTTTAGTCTATTAGTGTCTACCATATTCCTTTTCTGCTTTTAGTCTTGTATCGTTTACTATCTTATAATATTCTTTTAGCTTATCGTGATCTTCTTTTAATCTGGAAGCTTCCCTTTCATATTCAGGAGTAGCTGGAAAGTTATCAAGGTATATGAATTTAATATAGCCGCTATGGGCCCAGTGATTTCTAATACCGGTAATTTGGAGTAAATATTCATATTCTTCTTCCGTAAAGAAATGATCATTATCGCTAAAGTCAAGTTCTTGTAAGTTTTTAATTGCTTGGCCTAAAGTGATCTTTTCTTTTAAAAGATTATAAAAGTTTGCTTTGTAATCCCCATTTAACATTGAAGCATAGATATGCTTAATATCGTTTTCGATTACTTGGCAATACATTATAACTTCCCCTACATAATAAATAAAATCTCTAAAACTCATATTATCACCTAAATAGATTATATCATATTTATATAAGAAAAACTGACTAATAAATTAGTCAGTTTATAATTATCAACCAAACATAGAAAGTAATATACCAGCGGCAATTGCACTTCCAATAACGCCAGCAACGTTAGGTCCCATGGCATGCATTAATAAGAAGTTTGTAGGGTCTTCTCTTTGACCTTCTTTTTGGACTACACGCGCTGCCATTGGTACAGCTGATACACCAGCAGCACCAATCATTGGATTTACTTTTCCACGTGTTAGCTTGCACATTAACTTTCCACCTAAAACGCCTGAAGCTGTAGCTACGGCGAATGCTAAAATACCTAAACCGAAGATCATTAATGTTTGTAATCTTAAGAAGTTTTGGCCATCAGCTGTAGCACCAACGCAAACACCTAGCAGGATAGTTACGATATATAATAGTGCATTTCCCGCAGTATCTACTAAATGAGGAACTACACCACTTTCTTTAAATAAGTTACCAAGCATTAAGCAGCCAATTAATGGTGCGCATGATGGAACAAGTAGGATAGCTACTGTAGATACAACGATTGGGAATAAAATCTTTTCAATCTTTGATACAGGGCGTAATTGTTGCATCTTGATTGCACGTTCTCTTTTAGTTGTTAATAATCTAATAATTGGTGGTTGAATGGCAGGAACAAGTGCCATATAACTATATGCAGCAACTGAAATTGCAGGTAGTAAGTGGTCAGCAAGTTTTGTAGTAACTAAAATTGCTGTAGGACCATCAGCTCCACCAATGATACCAATTGATGATGCTTCTTCAGCGTTAAAGCCTAGAAGAATTGCACCAAAAAATGTAATGAAAATTCCGATTTGTGCAGCAGCACCAAGTAGCATGCTCTTTGGATTAGCGATTAGTGGACCAAAGTCAGTTGTAGCACCAATTCCTAAGAAGATTAAACATGGATAAATACCAGTCTTAACACCTAAGTATAAATAACCCAGCAATCCTCCGAAATAGTGACCATTATACTTGATAAATCCACCTGCCGCATCTACTCCGTTTGCTAAATCATATTCTGCACTATCTACATACACGAATATCTTATCAGCGACATTTGCGATTGGTAAGTTAACAAGTAACATACCAAAAGCAATAGGTATTAATAAATATGGTTCGAATGATCTAAATATTGCTAAATACAAAAGTACAAAAGCAACTATTAGCATCACCGCATTTTGCCAACCATAATTAGCATTTGTAAAGAATTGTACAATACCAGAATCGCCTAAGAATTTTTGAATTATTTCTCCGATTCCCATATATGTTTATCCAATGATTAATAACTTTTCGCCGTTATTAACTTTTTGTCCTTTGCTAACTAATACATTCTTAACAACTCCATCAAATGGAGATACAACTTCGTTTTCTAATTTCATAGCTTCTAAAATTGCTACTACTTGACCTTTCTTAACAGCATCGCCTGCTTTAACCTTAACATCAAGAATAGTTCCTTGCATAGGAGCAACAACTTCTTGACCTTCACCACTTGCAACTGGTGCAGCTGCAGCTGGTGCTGGGTTAGCTGCGATTGATCCAGCTTGTTCGCTTACTGCTTCTAATTCTACTTCGTAAACTTTACCATTAACTTTTACTTTATAAACTTTCATTTTTATTCTCCTTAATTAATTTGTTTAACACTAACGCAACGTACGTTTTGTTTTGTTTCGTTATAAAAATCAATTGAAGCAACAAGCACTGCTGCCATCATATCATCATCAGCTTCTACTAAAGCTGGGTTAACACTATTTGCTACTGGTGCACTTGTTTGAGCAGGTTCTGCCTTTTTATTTTTAGGAGTACCATCATCATTAAATTTTATTAAAGATAAAATATTAACGCATAATACAATAATTAATAAAATTAAGAATACACCAGCAATCGCTACTATTGAATATAATAATGATTGACCAATTGTAATATCAGTTAAAAACATATCTTCACCTCTATAAAGTTAGACTGAATTCGATTACTTCGTCTTCTTCTTTTGCCTCTTGCTTTGGAGCATATTTTTCAGTTAAGAATTTAACTGCTTTTTGTTTAAACAATGCACAAGTTAAGACATCTTCATCGCTTCTAACTAAATCTTTATATTTTTCTTTATACATTTCAAATTGAGGTTCAATCTTATCAGCAGGACGATAAGTAATTACTTCATCATCACCGATTACTAACTTTCTAATTTCAGGATCAACTGGTGCAGGAGCTGCACCATATAAGCCATGTAAGTAATCTTTGATTTCTTTAGGTACCATCTTATATCTAACACCAGTCATAACATTCATTACTGATTGAGTACCAACCATTTGTGAAAGTGGTGTTACTAGTGGAGGATAACCTAATTCTTTTCTTACGCGTGGTACTTCATTTAGTACTGCTTCGTATTTATCCATTGCATCTTGTTCTTTAAGTTGGCTCATTAAGTTAGATAACATACCACCAGGAACTTGATATTTTAAAATACTTGGGTTACAAGTTAGTGCTTTAGGATTAAGTCTTCCGCTCTTTAAGTATGCATCTTTAAACTTAGTTAATGTATCAGCAGCTCTCTTTAAGCATGCGATATCAAGTTTAGGATCATATTTAGTACCTTGAAGAGCATAACAGAATGATTCAGTCGATGGTTGACTTGTTCCACCACTAAATGGTGATAAAGCTGTATCGATGATATCTACACCAGCTTCGATTGCTTTCGCATAAGTCATTTCGCAAATACCACCAGTACAATGTGAATGTAGTTCAATCGGTAGCTTTGTGCTCTTCTTTAATCTAGAAATTAATTCATAAGCTGCTTCTGGTAAAAGTACACCAGCCATATCTTTAATACATAAAGAATCAGCACCCATCTTTTCAATTTCTAAAGCTAAATTAACATAATAATCTACAGTATGAACTGGACTAGTTGTATAGCTTACAGCTATTTGACAATGTCCACCATATTTTTTTGTGGAATCAACTGCACACTTTAAGTTTCTAATATCATTTAAAGCATCAAATACTCTAATGATATCGATACCATTTTCTAATGATTTCTTAACAAACATATCTACTACATCATCTGCATAATGATGATAACCTAAGATATTTTGTCCACGGAATAACATTTGTAATTTTGTGTTTTTACATCTTGCTTTAATAAGGCGTAATCTTTCCCATGGATCTTCATTTAAAAAGCTAATACAAGCATCAAATGTTGCTCCACCCCATACTTCTAATGCATGATATCCAGCCTTGTCCATATCATCAACTAAAGCTAAAATTTCATCAGTAGTCATACGAGTAGCAATTAAAGATTGATGGCCATCACGTAAAGCAGTGTCAACGATTTTTACACCCATAAATATGCCTCCTTAGTACTAATATATAAGTATAATAATTAACACTCTGGAAAAATCCCAAAATATTCAATTCATTATATATCTAAATCTCATTTTTTTCAATATTTGCACATATGAAAACGCTACTTAATTTATTATATTTTTTTTATCAGATATATAAATTTAATTATAATTGCATAAAAAAATGTGTAGCAAGGCTACACATTTTCTTTTTAACGGTTGTAGAATTCTACAATCAAGTTTTCTTTAATTTCTGGTAATACTTCGCTTCTTTCAGGAAGACGAACGAATTTGCCTTCTAATTTTTCGTTATCAACTGATACGTATTCTTTTCTAGCAAAGTTTTGATCGATTGCTTCATGAATGAATGCGATACCTTTTGATGATTCTTTAACAGCAATAGTTTGACCAGGTTTAACTAAATATGATGGAATATCACATTTCTTGCCATCAACTAAAATATGTTGGTGGTTAACTAATTGACGAGCTTGTCTACGAGTTGAAGCAAATCCCATTCTATAAACTAGATTATCTAATCTTGTTTCTAATAGAATTAAGAAATTGTCACCATGTTTACCAGTCATCTTACCAGCTTTGTCGAATAAGTTTCTGAATTGTTTTTCGCTTAGACCATAAGTGAAACGTACTTTTTGTTTTTCTTGTAATTGAATACCATATTCAGATAACTTAGCTCTTCTTTGACCATGTTGGCCTGGTGCATAACGTCTACGTTCTTTACCATTTTTGCCTAAAGCAAATTCTTTTTCACTCTCTAATGTAGAGTATTTTAATCTTCTAGAAACCTTCCATGCAGGTCCTGTGTAACGTGCCATATTTTTCTCCTCCTTATATAAATATTTAGTAAGGACTTAAATCAAACATAGTTAAGATCATTAATCATTTGTTTTCACGCGATAGCTAGCGCTACTCACATCCACCTTTGGTAAGTCTTAATCATATATTCATTTAAGTGCTGTCTTACTAGCACACTATAACGATTTTACTCCTTTTCGCTTGAATTGTCAAGGTTTTCTTCGCTTCGTTTATTATCAGTAGCAATATTACGATATAGTTTAGAAATACTCTTATAAACGATAAATGTAATAACTGAACACGCTACTGTCACTATTAGATTAAACGGGATTACACCAATTAATACATACATTAACATATAGTTTTCTTCGTTGATTGATGAGACACTGCTAGATAGCATTGATACAAATCCAGCTAAATTATCATTAAACATTAATTTAATATAGAAAGGAAGTAACAATACAATATTAGCAACTACTGCAGTAATTAGCCACGCAACGCTCGAAAAAACTAACGATATTGCAGCTCCACCTTTTGTTCTATGTTTTAAATATATAACACTTGAAGTCAGTGTTGCAGTAAGGCCAATAAATAAGTCAGCAAGTTCACCAACGCACATATTTTTTGTAAATGGTATACAAATAGCAGTTCTAATTAGTATTACTAGTGCACCGCTTGTTGGGCCGAGTAAAAAACCAATAATGTATGCTGGCACAATCGAGAATTGAATTTTCAGGAAAGTGAAAATTGGAAATGGAATTTTTGCGAAAAGGTATAAAGGAACACTTAAACCTGAAAAAATCGCAATCGCCACATATTTCTTTATTTTTTCTGATCTAGTCTTTGCGCCTTCTAATTTTTTGGCTATGAATATAGCTACAAATATTAGTACAACTATTAGCACAACAAATAATATTTTTACAAGTGTTAAATGGTTTCTTAAAAATTCACCCATAAAATTAACTCCAATACTGTATCATTTTACCAAATAGTTTTATCTTAATCAATCAATAACTTTCAAAACTAAAAAAGTGCGAGTAAACTCGCAACTTTTTTATCTTATTTTACAGCAACATTTACTAACTTTAAGAAATCTTCAGGGATTAAGCTAGCACCACCGATTAAAGCACCATCAATATCTTCTTGAGCCATTAATTCATCAACGTTAGAAACTTTTACGCTTCCGCCATATTGAATTCTAACAGCTTTAGCTGTCTTCTTATCGAATAACTTAGCAACCTTTTCACGGATGAAATGACAAGTTTCTTGAGCTTGAGCAGATGTAGCAGTTTTGCCTGTTCCAATTGCCCAAATAGGTTCATAGGCAATAACAAGTTTTGCAACTTGTTCTTTAGTTAAACCTTCTAAATCTTTTTCGATTTGACCGCCAACTACTTCTTCAGTTAAGCCATTTTCTCTTTGTTCTAAAGATTCACCGCAGCACATAATAGGAGTTAGGCCTTTTTCAAATGCTACTTTTACTTTTTTGTTAACTGTTTCATCAGTTTCATTGAACATTGCTCTTCTTTCACTATGACCAATGATTACATATGTAACACCAATATTTGTTAACATATCAGCGCTTACTTCACCAGTGAAAGCACCTTTTTCTTCAAAATGCATATTTTGAGCACCAATTCGTAAATTTCTACCTTGATATTTTACAGCATATCCTAAGTCAACAAATGGAGCACAGATAACACTATCAACTAATTTCTTTGATGGAAGTTTGCTCGCAACTTCTAAAACGAATGCTTTAGCTTCGTCGCGATTCTTATACATTTTCCAGTTTCCAGCAATAATAGGTTTTCTCATTTTATTACCTCTTATTTACCGCAGCCACAGCAGCATTTATCGTTAATTGCAGCAACACCTGGTAATTCTTTACCTTCTAAATATTCTAAGCTTGCGCCACCACCTGTAGAGATGTGAGTGAATTTAGCTTCATAACCCATATTAATAGCAGCAGATGCACTATCACCACCACCGATGATTGTAGTAGCACCTTGTAGGTGAGCTAGAGTTTCGCAAATAGCTTTTGTGCCAACTGCGAATTTTTCAACTTCGAATACACCAGCAGGACCATTCCATACAACTGTCTTAGCACCTTCTAATTCTTTTGCAAATGCTTTAATAGTTTCAGGACCGCAATCTAATCCTTGCCAATCGGCAGGAATTTCAGTTGCTTTAACAACTTTAGTTTCCGCTTCTGCGATAGCACCAAAGAAATCTTCAGCAACTTTTGCATCATCTGGTTTAGCAATTACAACATCAACTGGTAAAACAATTTTACCATTAGCTTTATCAAGTAAGCCTTTAGCAAATTCAACGAAATCTGGTTCGCATTTAGATTTACCAACTTCATATCCTAATGCTTTATAGAATGTATATGCCATAGCTCCACAGATTAAAATCTTATCAGCTTTTTTAAGTAAGTTTTCAATTACAGAAATCTTATCAGATACTTTAGCACCACCAAGTATTGCTACAAATGGTCTAACAGGGTTATCTACAGCTTCACCAATGAATTTAATTTCTTTTTCCATTAAGAAACCAGCTACAGCAGGACCTGCGATGTTTGTAGAAATACCAACGTTAGATGCATGAGCTCTATGAGCAGTACCGAATGCATCGTTTACGAATACTTCACCTAAAGACGCCCAATATGCACCAAGTTCTGGATTGTTCTTAGATTCTTTCTTACCATCTAAATCTTCAAAACGAGTGTTTTGGAACATTAATACTTCTTTAGGTTGTAATGCTTTGATAGCATCTTCTAATTCTTTGCCTCTGGTTTGAGGAACGAATTTAACGCTTTGGCCTAATAATTCTTCTAATCTCTTAGCAACTGGAGCTAAATCATTTTTAGCTTTGTCAGCTTCTTCAGCTACTCTTCCTAAGTGTGAGAATAATACAACTTTTGCATTGTGATCAATTGCATACTTAATAGTAGGTAATGCTTGAACAATACGATTATCGTTTGTAATCACACCATTTTTCATTGGAACGTTAAAATCAACTCTGATTAAAACGACCTTTCCATTTAATTCAACATCTCTAATTGTTTTTTTCATATTTACCTCCAATAGATACCTGAATTTATTTTACATATGCATTATACAATAAATATTTAAAAAAGTATATTAAAAGCATTAAAAAAGCAAACACGTAAGTGCTTGCTTTAAGATAACTATAATATTAGTTATATTTTCTAATTCTCTTTCCTTCTTCATCTGCAACAAAGAAATGACATTTTTCCATGTTGAATGCAAGTTCAATTGTATCGCCCATAGAAATATCAGTTCTAGCAGAAATCTTAGCAACGATTGGTTGACCTGAAAGTTGTGCATAAACTAATGATTCATAACCTAATAATTCGCATACATCAATCTTATATTCTAATTTTAATTCATCATATGCATCAAATTTAGCATGTTCATCATGAATATCTTCTGGTCTAATACCTAAGATAATTGGTTTTTCGATTTGATTTTGTTCTTTTAATACTTCGAACATCTTTTCAGGAACTTTAATCTTATGCATACCTAACTTATGATCACCAACGAAGAATTCGCCAGTTTCTAATACTTTACCTTCAATGAAGTTCATAGCTGGAGAGCCAATGAATCCGGCAACGAATCTGTTTTCAGGGAAGTCATAAATTTCTTTAGGTGCACCGATTTGTTGAATGTAACCATCTTTCATAACAACGATTCTTGATGCCATTGTCATGGCTTCAGTTTGGTCATGTGTTACATAGATTGTAGTGATACCTAATCTTTGAGTAATCTTAGTGATTTCAGTTCTCATTTGTACACGTAGTTTAGCATCTAGGTTAGATAATGGTTCGTCCATTAAGAATACTTTAGCATCACGAACGATAGCTCTACCTAAAGCAACACGTTGTCTTTGACCACCTGATAAGGCTTTAGGACGTCTTTGAAGTAATGGTTTAAGTCCTAAAATTTCAGCTGCTTCATTAACACGACGTTCAATTTCTTCTCTTGAAACTTTACGAAGTTTTAAACCGAATGCCATATTATCATATACTGTCATATGTGGATACAAAGCGTAGCTTTGGAATACCATGGCGATGTTACGATCTTTTGGAGCAACATCATTTACTACATCATCATCAATTCTTAATTCGCCTGATGTGATTTCTTCTAGACCAGCGATCATACGAAGTGTAGTAGTCTTTCCACAGCCAGAAGGTCCAACGAATACGATAAATTCTCTATCTTTAATGTTTAAGTTAAAGTCAACAACAGCATGTACTCCGCCATCATATACTTTATTAATGTTTTTAAGTGTTACAGTTGCCATAAATTTCCTCCTACCGACAAAATAACTTCTTACAATAGCATTGTATCAAATATGAAAGAATAAGCATATGTGCAAAGTGCACAAAAGTGAACTGTGCGTTAAAATTAAAATTCCTTGAACAAAGTCCAAGGAATTTTATTTAAATATTCTTCAAAAATTCATACATTATGACTGCATCTTTAAAGCGTCTAATGTCTAAACCAGTTTCATCTTTAATTTGTTCTAATTTATAATTTACAGTGTTACGATGCATATAAGTATTCTTAGCAGTTGTACTAATATTTAAATCATTTTCAAACATTGTATTAATTAACATTAATAAGCTTTCATCTTTTAATACCTTGTTTAATAATACTGGTGCTAATTCTTTTGCTTGTTCTTTAGAACTAGTTAGATATGCCAAGATATTTTTATTAGATGTATATGTATATTTATTAAGACCTGCTTTATTATATATATCTAATAATTTATGAAATTCAGTTGCATCACCAAATTGAATTTTTCCACTTTCGAATAAATGAGCATCTGTATAGAAGTCATCATTAATTGTTTTAATTAGACTCTTAAAGTCGAAGTCAATCTTATTAAAATAGAAGATAACGCTATATTCTTCATAGCTTACAACTTCAACTTCACCGATGACATCTTTTAGGATATCAATTATTTCATATGTATATTTAGATGTATTCAAAATAAAGAATTTATAATAAGGATAATTAGGTTTAACCTTATTAGTTAAGTACTTTTGCATTACATTAATCATATTACTCACCTAATAAAGATTATACCATATCAAAAAAATAGAACCAATATTTTTGGTTCTATTTTATATTTATTTTACATATTCGTAATTTTGCTTTAACGATTGTTTTAATCATTCGATTGTTTCTTGGTAGCTTTCATATGGATATAAATAATTTGTATCAATATTTATACTACCTTCTACAACTCTAGCCCACTCATTTGTTTGAGCAGTTTTAATATTAAAGTATGTTTTTAGATAATCCATACACCATTTATCTTTATTTATGCAATCATTTACCCATAAAGTTTTAGAATCATCTGAAGACAAAGTAATATTTGCTTGATAACTTGCTTCATAGTTTTTATTTTATTTTTTGAAAAGCGTTATATAAGGAATGCAAAGTCATTGTTTTCCACAAAAGCTAAGATATATGATATTATTTCCTTTGTGAATAATTTTGCAATAACAACTATTATGGTCCACCGCGGTCACATATTCTTGCAAAGTTATTTCGCCATAATTATCAAATGTACCATATATTTCTTCTATTCTTTTAACATATTCATCTACTTCATCATCTCTTAAATGTATGCTAAGTTTAATTTCGTACAAATTATCATGATCTTCTTCTTCATAATAATAAAAGTATTCTACATTATAGTTTTCTAGCGATTCTAAATGTGGAAAAAACGAATAATCAGCCTTACAGTTCTCATCAATAATCAAATAATTATCAAAGTCGTATGTCCTACTGCACGATGAATTAATTGTTCTCGTTAAAAATAGCATCATCAAAAAAGCCATAAGAATAATCGCTGAAACAATAATAACGCAAACTTTTTCTATCCATTTTCCTTTTTTAAGAACAAGGCCAACTAAAAAAACAGCTGTTCCGTATATGATTATAATTGCAGATAGATCAATAATAATTTGCCTAGCACTGAGAGTAGGATATAAATATCTTCGACAATCAATCATATTACAAATAAAATATATCGCAATAATAATTAAGAACAACAATACGCCACATGCAATTTTTTTAATAGAAAAATTCACAAAATCCTCCTAAGTTATATCAGATCCACTTTTAATTCTTTTAGTAATATTACCACTACCATCGTATTTTATTCTTGTAGTTAAATTATATAATCACAATATAATTTATGCAAATATAGAAAAGCAACGACTTATAAAGTCGTTGCTTATATTTTAATTATTCTTCATATTTTCCTTTTGGAGAATATGTAGTGTGTAGTAATTCATGTGCTAAGTGACCATTAGGTTCTTTTAAGAATTCTTCATATAATGCTTTAACAGCAGGGTTATCATGAGATTTTCTAAATTTAGCATCATTATCAATTGTATATAATGCTTTAGCACGTTCAGCTCTTACATCTACTTGTTCTTGAACGCTAGCGCTAACTACTGGTTGACCACCACCGTTTACGCATCCGCCTGTACAACCCATAAATTCGATAAATGCATATTTACCAGGATTTGCTTTAATCTTTTCAAAGATTTCAGGGAAGTTAACAGCACCGTGTACTACAGCTACTGTTAATTCTTTACCAGCAATAGTTAATGTAGCTTCTTTAACGTTTTCTGTTCCTCTAACTGGAGTGATATCTACATCTTTATAATCTTTAGCTTCTAAGATATCTCTAACAGTTCTTAAGGCAGCTTCCATTACACCACCAGTAGCACCGAAGATTACGCCAGCACCAGTGTATTGTGCTAAAGGACTAGTAAGTTTAGCATCTTCTAAGCTATTGAAATCGATACCTTCACGCTTAATGAAACGAGCAAGTTCACGAGTAGTTAATACTAAATCTACATCACGTAAGCCATTAGTTTCCATTTCAGGACGTTTTGCTTCATATTTCTTAGCAATACATGGCATAAATGAGATTACTCTAACTTTTGCAGGATCTACGCCAAGTTTATTTGCATAGTAATGCTTAATTAGTGCACCTTGAATTTGTTGAGGAGACTTAGTTGTTGATAAGTTAGGTAAGAATTCTGGATAATAAGTTTCGATATATCTAATCCATCCAGGAGAGCAAGATGTAAACATAGGAAGAACAGCATCTTCACCCTTTAAATGTTTTTCAATACGACCTAATAATTCAGTTCCTTCTTCCATGATTGTAACGTCTGCTGCAAAGTTAGTATCTGTTACATCATCGAATCCTAATTTTTGAAGGGCAGCATAAATCTTTCCTTCTACATTAGTACCCATCTTATAACCAAATTCTTCACCAAGTGCTGCTCTTACAGATGGCGCGATTTGGGCAACTGTATAGATTTCTGGATTATTAATCATATCAATTGCTTGATCAATATCATCTTTTTCTTTAATAGCGCCAACTGGACAAGCTTGAATACACTTACCGCAGAAAATACATCCTGTTGTATCCATATTATGATTTAGAGCTGGACCAACATATGTCTTAAATCCACGATTATTGTAATCAAGAATTCCAGTACCTGCTAATTTTTGACAAGCAGCGATACATCTTCCACAAAGTACGCACTTAGACGAATCGATTTCTAATGCATCTGTGATGTTAACGATTTGTGGTTTCTTAGAGAATGTATCATCTTCACCCATTACGTTAGGGATATTATATCTACGTAGTAATGCTAAGAATTCGCAGTTATGTTCACGAGGACATTTCCAGCATTCAAATCTGTGGCTAGCTGCAAGTAGTTGTAAGTTTTTAGTTACAGACATTTTAACTCTTGGAGTATTAGTGTTAACGATCATTCCATCGCTAACTTGTACTGTACAAGAGTTTTTCATCATTACACGGCCACGATCATTGATTTCTACTACGCATAAACGGCAAGCAGAATTTTCATTGATGCCTTTTAAGAAGCATAAACGAGGGATATTAACACCAGCTAAAGTAGCTGCTTCTAAGACTGTCGCTGTATTTTCAACTTCTACAACTTTTCCATTGATTGTTACATTTACTTTACTCATGGTATCCTCCTTACTTCGTAATTATTGCACCAACTGGGCAGTTAGTCTTACATGCACCGCACTTAATACAAATAGATGTATTAATTTCGTGTTTAGCTTTAAGTTCGCCAGTAATTGCGCTTGCTGGACAGTTTCTCTTACATTTACCGCAACCGATACATTTATCAGTTACATAGTATTTAATTAAGTTCTTACATACGCCAGCAGGGCATTTCTTATCTACTACGTGAGCAACATACTCATCGTAGAAATTATTTAATGTTGATAAAACTGGGTTTGGAGCAGTTTGACCAAGACCGCATAAAGAACTACCTTTAATGAATTCAGCTAAATCTTTTAATTCAGTAAGGTCTTTCATTTCGCCCTTGCCATCAACGATCTTATTTAGAATTTCAAGCATTCTTCTTGTACCTTCACGGCATGGAGTACATTTTCCGCAAGATTCATCAACTGTAAATTCTAAGAAGAACTTAGCTACATCAACCATACAGTTATCTTCATCCATTACGATCATACCACCAGAACCCATGATTGATCCAAGTGCTGCTAAGTTATCGTAATCGATTGGTGTATCTAAGTGAGCAGCTGTTAAGCATCCACCACTTGGGCCACCAGTTTGAACAGCTTTGAATTGTTTTCCTTTAGGAATACCACCACCGATATCGTAAATTACTTCACGAAGAGTAGTTCCCATAGGAACTTCAAGTAAACCAGTGTTGTTAATCTTTCCACCTAAAGCGAATACTTTAGTACCTTTAGATTTTTCAGTACCGATTGTATTAAACCATTCAGCACCTCTTAAGATAATTTGTGGAACGTTAGCAAGTGTTTCTACGTTATTAATAATAGTTGGTCTTTGCCATAAACCTTTTACAGCTGGGAATGGTGGTTTATTACGAGGCATACCTCTTTCGCCTTCGATAGATGCCATTAAGGCAGTTTCTTCACCACAAACGAAAGCACCTGCACCAAGTCTTGCTTCTAAGTTGAAGCTAAAGCCAGTGCCGAAGATATCATCGCCAAGCAAGCCATATTCGTATGCTTGTTTAATTGCGTGATTTAATCTTTCAACTGCTAGAGGGTATTCAGCTCTAACATATACATAACCTTGGTTAGCACCAATTGCATAACCTGCAATTGCCATTGCTTCGATTACTACATGTGGGTCACCTTCTAAAACAGCACGGTCCATAAATGCACCTGGATCACCTTCATCGGCGTTACAGATTACATATCTAGGACCATTATCAGAATGGTCAACTAAACTCCATTTTCTACCAGTAGGGAATCCTGCTCCACCTCTACCACGTAATCCTGATTTTAAGATTTCATCGATTACTTCTTGAGGTGTCATACTAGTTAATACTTTTCCTAATGCTTCGTAACCACTTCTACCAATATATTCATCGATATCCATTGGGTTAATAATACCGCAGTTACGTAAAGCTATACGTTCTTGACGAGCATAGAAGTTCATTTCTCTGAAGACTTTAATTTTAGCTTTTTCTTCGGCAGTCATTTCGCTATAAACTAATTTTTCAACAACTCTACCTTTTAAGATATGTTCTTTACAAATAGTTTCTACATCACTTACCTTAACATGTGCATAAAAAGTATCATCAGGATATACAACTACAACTGGACCTCTTTCGCATAAACCAAAGCAGCCACTGTTAAATACAACGACTTCATTTTCAAGACCTAATTCTTTAATGCATTCTTCAAATTTTTCTTTAATTTCTTTTGAATGTGATGACATACATCCTGTACCACCACAAACAACAACTTGGGTTCTAATTGCCATATTATCCTCCTACTTTTTAAACTTTTCGATTAAATATTCTTCAACAACTTTGCCGCCAATAACGTGTTGTTCAACAATCTTTTCAGCTTTCTTTGGATCAACTAAACAATATGTACTTCTATTTCCTTGTGGATCATATACTTCTACAATTGGTTCTAAGGCACATTCACCAATGCAACCAACTTGAGTAACAGTAACATTATTTAAATCTTTTTCTGCCACTAATTCTACAATCCTATTTAGTACTGGTCTAGCACCAGCTGTTATTCCACAAGTAGCCATACCAACAACAACTCGATATCCGTTCTTTTCATCACGAATCGACATTTTCTTAGCAGCTTGTTCTCTAATTTTCTTTAAATCTTCTAAAGACTTCATATTTCCTCCTATGTTTTTAAATGGCATCAATTTCTTCTAGCCCATTTTTGATGTAATCCTTTGCCCATTGCATCAAGCTAAAATCTTTAATTGACATACCATCAAGTATATTTTTTATTTCAATAGTATCAAAAACAAATTCTTTTGTTTCGTTATTCTTTATAACTTTATGGGTATATTTGATATCTACATCCTCATCATTTATTACTAAAATATAAAATGTATCTACCCAATTACCAAATGGTGGAAGATCGATATTATTTAATCTAAATGTTGCGGTTAGGGTAGTACCAACACCAACTTTCGATTCAATTTTAAACGATCCTTCACACAGTTCTGAAAGCTCCTTAAATAAAGGTAGGCCTAAACCAACTTTACGAGTAGTTCTAGTTGTATAAAAAGGGCTCAATACTTTACTTAATACTTCTTCGCTCATCCCACAGCCATTATCTACAATCTTAATCGTTAACTTATCTTCATCAATATTTTTAATGATATCTAAATTAATAAGTGTAGCTTTAGCTTTGATTGAGTTTTGCATAATATCTAATAAATATAATGATAACTCATTCATACTATTTCTTACCTTTTAAAAGCGCTCTTTTGAATCCTTCAAAACTAACTTCATCTAATTCAATAAAATTGATCGCTTCGTTGATATCTACAACTGAATGCGCATCCGAATCAAATAGATGAACATAGTCTTTAATTTCTGGATATTTTTCTTCTAAATCTTTTTCATTTTCACGACCCATTATTTCGATTGCATCGATATCGTATTTTTTAAATTCTTGGTAATATGTTAAGTAGCCAGTTGAACCGGGTCTATTGATATGTGCTAAGACTACTAGACCATTATATTTTCTAACTAGTTTAATATATTCTACTAAATCTAAATCAATACTTTGGTGCAAACTATATGGAATGATTTCTGATACTTCATCAAATTCATCGCATATTTGGGCTGTCCCAAATTTTTCTTTTACGTTATGGTCAAGATGGGTCTCTAATTCACCATCAAATTTCATAACATCTTTGAATTTACCAAAATAACTTAATACGTGAAAACCTTCCTTAACTTGAGTTTCTATTCCGTACATCAAATAATAATCATAACTCTCAATTAACTGTTCTAAAGTCGGATATTGCTTACAAGAATTATGATCAGTAATTGATATCATACCTAATTCTTTAAGCATTACCATATTTAAAATATTATTTGGTGTTTGGCTATCATCAGCACAACTAGATAGGACGCTATGAATGTGTAAATCGTAACTAACCTTCATGTTTAATAATTTCCCTTGCGGTAGCAATAGATGAAGCAGGGCTTACAAGTATTGCAATGCCTTCTTCATTTGCTTTCGCAATTATATCATCAGTTGGTATTACGCCTTCACAAAAGATAATAGCGCTCATATCAAGTAAGGTAGCAACCGCAACCGCATTAATTGTATTAAGGACCGTAAGTAAAGCTACTTTTTCTTGATGAACGTGGCCCATTACCCAGCTTAATAAATCCGATGTATATAAATCTTTAATTTCGTTATCTAATGTAGCATCATCTGATAATACTTTTAAAAACGAAATATCAGCTAAATCCTTAACTTGCATGCTCCACCCCAGGATGAAGACTAAATATCATTAATACGCTTGTGCCATCAGGTGATGATTCGACGATCAACTGGTCAGCGGCTTTTTTCATGTTTGGAAAGCCCATTCCGGCCCCAAAACCATTTTCACGGTCTTGTTGACTAGCTGTTGACCAACCTTCTTTCATCGCATTTTCAATCGATGGAATACCAGGCCCACGGTCTAAAAACTCGATACGTAGTTCTTTATCATCATATTCTACGTTACATATACCACCATATGAATGGATAACGACATTTATTTCAGCCTCATACGAAGCAATCGCGACGCGTCTAATGATCTGTTTATCAATTCCCCATTCATTGAGCATACGTTTTATTTTACTTGAAATATAACCAGCATTTTCTAAGCTAGTTGATATATCATATGTAAGTTTTGCCATTTATTCAGCTTTACCAAGCACGCCATTAGCATATAGTTTTCCGCTTGCGGTAAACATTGAATCCTCAGTGCCAATGACTATAATTCCACTTTCTTGCGCCGCATCATATACATTATCGTTTGGAGTTTTACCTCTAACTAATATAACCACTTCAAAATCTAACATTTCAGCTGTTCTAATACTTTGTTTAGTAACTAGACCAGTAAGTAGTACACCATGTTCGAAGAAACGGTCAGGTGCCGTACGAAGTAACATTAATGCATCGCTCATCATATCTGATCCGCATGCATATTTAACTTCTTTTTCACCATCGTATGTATCTGGTGTAAATATTTTGGCGTTTAATACTTCTACAATCTCTTTAAGCTTCATTTTTATTTTCCTTTGATTTCTTCTAAAGCTTTATGAGCAGTAGTTGGTGTTGATTTACCATATACGTGACCATCAACAGTAAATACTGGAGCAAGTCCACAAGCACCAATACAACGTGTTGCTTCTAAAGTATATTCACCATCTTCAGTAGTCTTACCAGGTGCAATTCCTAAAATCTTAGAGAATTCATCGATAACTAATTGTGATCCTCTTACATAACATGCAGTACCTAAGCATACGCTAATAACATGTTTTCCTTTAGGTTCAATAGAGAAATGCGAGTAGAATGTTACTACGCCATTAATCTTAGCTACGCTTTCACCTAATTCTTTTGAGATGATTTTTTGCACTTCAATTGGAACACATCCAAAGATTCTTTGTGCATCGTGTAATGTTGGCATTAAAGGTCCAGGTTTTTTCTTGTTTTCTTTAATGCAATTTAGAAGTTCTTGTAATTGGTTTTCTTCAATTTTTAATTTAACTGCCATATTTTTTACTCCTTTTTCATCATTATGGATTATAACATTTTTTTTGTCCAATTTGAATAGATTTTTATTAAATTATTACTAAATTGCGAAAAGAGTATAACTAAATAGTTATACTCACAAATGACAACAATCATTCAATACCATGTTCACTTTTGAAATTATTAAACATTTCGTTCAAGTATATGTTGTTATATTCAAAAACACTTGCGAATTCATCATATGATACAAATCCATTAGGCAAAATATAATACCAGTCTTCATCATAATCATAAATGAATGACCCACTTTTTGTAATAAATATAGCTCTACTTTTATCTACTTTCACCTGATTAAAACACAGCCAATAAGAATCTATATAAGGATAATTATCGCCACCCCTAAAATCATTATTATCGAGTCTGTGTTCATCGGCACCATAGGTATAATAGCTACAGCGAAGTAAATCATACTCGTTATCTAATAGATTGTATAAATATTCACTATAAATTTTAATTTTATATGCTTTTAAATACGCTTCGCTGGTATGTCCCGATTCGATAGCATCCTCATAATTCATTTCAAGCATCTTTTCATCATAATAATAATTATCCATTCTACCACGGTATCCATATTTGCTAGAATACTTTGTATATAAACCATTTGCTTTGTTTTCAACAAAGTTAATTGAATCTATTGCATAATTTGTTTTTTCAAATGTGGCAAACTTTTTGTAATCAACAGCATTTTCTTTTGTTTCATATAACTTGTTATCTTTTAAAATCAAAACTTTTCCGCTTTTATTAATGTATACTTTAAGACTGCTATTATTATGCCTTGATTCAATATAAACAACATCAAATTCGATATTTGATTCGATATAAGCGATGGTATTTTGAGTACTAACTTCATTAACAATTTCGTAATTATATAATATTCGTAGGAAGCCTTGTAACGGCATATAGAGATTTGATTCAAAACATTTTTCTTTCTCGATACCATTATTAGTATCTTTATATGATACCTTAAAGAAAATATCTTCGCTGTAAAGATGGTCACCAATCAAAGTATACATCTTTATTCCATCTATTGGTTTGGAAATAGTAGCTCCGCAATCACATAATAAGCACAATAACACTAATAATATTAACGAACTAACTGCTTTTTTCATAATATTCTCCTGCTTTATAACGGATTCTCTGTATTTCACTAGCGATGTATGAATCGCTTTTATTTATGATTTTATTAATGATATCATATGAAATTAATTCACCGATTATAATTAAAATTTTACCATCTTTTATGATAATCCAACTATCATTTGCGTATATAGCATTATATTTGTAGCAGCTAATTCTATCATATTCGTAAATGTCTAAATTAAAACCCGGGCTCAAATAATAATTAGTTCTACCATCATATCCGAATGTTGATGTCGAAATATCCAAAATCTTTAATTCTTTATTTATAGATTTATTAAACAAATCAACATAAAGAACATATTCATAAAGATATATGCAATGTTCGACAAATTGAACAGACCTTTGCTCAAAAATTTCATTGAATAATTCATCAATGGTTCCTTTTAAATAAGCATCAGTAATTTTTTTAAGCATTTCTTTGTTTATTTGATGCGTATCCCCTATGCTAAAACGCTGATTATTAAAAGATATCAATAGATCATAATCCTCATTTTTATTATCATCTGAAAGGAGATTGATTTGTATATCCTCTATTTCGAAATTTTCACTTTCCTTTATAAGTTCATTATAATCTATAATTCTCTCTTCGCTAATGTATACTTTTTCGTCATTTATAACGCTAATAATCTGCCCGTTGGTATTGATGTAAAACCATGCTTTTGTTGGAGTAAATGATTCAATAATAAATGTTTGAGAAGTAGTATTTCTTTTCACAAACCTATTTATGTTTTTAACGCTTATCTGTTTTACATATTCGTCAATTTCTAATTTTCTAATAAAAGATGCTCCGATTGTTGAAAAAGAATTTTTCACTTGAACATATTTATTATTGATTTTTGCCGGATAATATACATTAATTCTATCATCAGCATATCTATCTCTAACTAATTCATACTGATGAATATATGAGACTGCTTCTTTACATGCGATTAAGAAGAGTGAATTTAACAATAATATAACAATAATAAGTTTTTTTTTCATAAAATCACCTAATTCATTAAAACTACGTAATACATTTGTCCGTCAACAATGACAATTGGATAAGTGTTTAACAGTGGAATAGCTGGGTTGAAACCATCATGTATAATAGGTATGAAATGAGCAAATTGATGACATAAATTGCATTTATAATATAAATCATTGATTTTTACATAATTATGAGATTCATATATTGAATAATTACATGAAGAACAATACTTTCTATGTAAAGATTCATTATGCTTTGCATAACATATAGAATGTGATTCGCTTGTTGGATAATTACAATCGTTAAACATACAATGAATTCCATGCTCAGTGTTGTTATAATTATTACTTTCAACAACTTTTAGATGAGGTAGTTTTGTTGTAATAAATGATGAGTACGAACTTGATGAAAAGCTAGTATGCTTGCCAATAGTAGAGTCATATCCTGTTAAAAGATTTGAATTATAGTATTTATAGTATTTAACATATGCGGCTTCTTCTGCGTAATACGATTCATTTCCGTTATGATAATAAACAAAACCTACATCCCACTTTGAAATTACTTCTACCAAATTTGCATCACCAAGGTTTCCAAATGGTGTTCCATCATAAACTTCGCAAACTCTTCCAGAGTGTATAATTTTGTCATCTTCATCATAATAAACTATTATTTCGGCGTTATATCTATCAGTTTCGATATATAGATTGTTTTCTATAAATTCTTCAGGCTGATAAAACCAATATAATTCACCATTAAGATTATTGCTATAAAAGCGCGAATTAACCGATACAAAAAAAGTAAAATAGTGGCAATTATACTCTCTCAATCTTGTATTCAAATGAAATATAGGGTTATATTGATTAGTATTTGTGTTAAATGGATCATATACTGTATAACCATTTTCTACTGTCCCATCAAAATTACCATCATGATCAATTAAATCTACTGTAATATTCCCTTCAGAGTATTGAATATTTGATGCTTTGACAACAATTTTTAGACTACACAATACAATTAATTCAAGTACTATTAAAATCATTAATTTTTTCATAGAATTCCTCCAAATATTGCATCAATTAACAAAATCATAAGCATAATTATAAGAAATTAGCGTTCTTATAACTAATATATTTTTCACACGCACATTTGCCTATTCATTTTTAAAATCTTGATTAATTTTAATGTTCATTATTCTTTCGCATACAATACCATTTAATATGCCAGTTATGATACTGGCTAGCATTACAAATGGTAAATATAAAAGAATCCCGCTAGTTTGTAATATTATTAAAGCTACAATAATTTGGCCAATTGCGTGAAATGTAGCCCCAATTACGCTAATCACTAATGGTTTTAATTTATTAATATGCATAAACAAAAACATCACTAAAAAGGATAAAGCAGCTCCGCTTAAACTCATATAAAAAGCAATCGATAAAAATGTACCTTTCAGTAGATTAGCTAGAACTACTCTAAGTAAGTCAACCGTCAATGCTTCATATACTTTATATTTATATAAACATATAAGGATTACGATATTAGCTAGTCCTAGCTTTACCCCTGGTATACCAATTGATGGGATAAAACTTTCTAAGTAGTTTAATACTATTGCGATAGCTAATAATAAACTTAAAGTTACATATCTAAGTAGTCTAGTTTTTCTCATCCGGCCACCACATCGATATCGCTATCGCTACTATTATTACTTATTAGTTTTATATATAACCCATGATATGCACATATTATGGGCTTGGCAGGAGATGATGAATAACCTTGTGCCATACAAAAACCTGATGGACAGTTATTTTCTACCACTTTAATAGCACCTTTTTTAACCATTACTTTAATATTATCACTAATTGCTATTTCTTTTTCAGTAGTTTCTTTATCTAGATCAATGGTAAGTACTAATTCACCTTTTAGATATATTTCAGCTTTAACGCTTTTTGTATTGGCTACTGATTCAATAATTATTAAGCTAATTAAAGCTAGAAATAGTAAACTACCGATAATTATAAAGTCTAGTAAATGTGTTTTTAGATATGTTTTCATAAAGTTAATACTCCATTTAGTAACTTACCATCTTTGAAGAAATGAATATGATAATCATAGTCTAAATTAACTCCATCAAAAAAGCTTAAAGCGTTAGGATTTATCATAAAGAACGTTGATAACAAATCGGTTTTATCAAAGTTGTGCATTGGTGTTACTACAACTACAGTATCATATGTATCAGTTGGATAACCTGTCCTTGGATCAATAATGTGATGATATGTTTTACCATTAATCGTAGTTTTTTGTTCTAAGATACTAGCTGTACCAATAAAACTATTTTTAACATTTTTTAAAACATAATTTGTACCACTTACCCCAACATTAAAGCCTTTACCATTTTCTTTTTCGCCGACTAAAATAGTTGATTGACCTAAATCAATCATATATTTTTTGATATCTTTTTCTACTAAATAGTTATGAACGATTGTTGCTACATACCCTTTTGTGATAGCTCCTAAGTCAAATTGAACTTTAGAATTTTCCTCTACAGTTATTACGCTTGTTGTAGCGCTTGTTGTAGCGCTTGTTGTGACTTCATAATTATATTTGCCATCATTAATATCTTGCACAATTTGAGTAATTGTATCTTCATTTGGTAATTGTCTATTTTTAATTGCTTCTTTCCATATATTAGTTAATTCACCAATCCCCAACATTACTACATCATTAGTCTTGATGTTATTATGGAAGAATGCATCAACATCTTTAGGAACGCGTAAAATTGATGCTAGATCATTACTAATTTCAATTTCTGTTTGTCCACTTTTGATACTATCGTTAATCGACTTTACATTAGTCATTCCTTCGTATGTATGATATGCATCAGTTAGTTTATGATAATAATTTAGTATATCTACAATATCATCTACATTGGCTTCATCACCTTCATATAAGTTAATAGTTACGGTTGTATCAAAAACGAAAATTGTCTTTGTAAATCCTTTACTTTTTGCACATCCAAAAAGTGAAAAAAACGATAAAAATAAGATAAATATTAAGACCTTTTTCATATGCCACCTACATCACTTGAATGACAGCTACTTTTAGATAAAGAGCTTCATCCATATTTAGTAAACTAGCATGGTCTTTGCCTTGGAAGCTTAAATTAATTAGCTTTGCTTTTTTGTTGGCATGACTAATAGCCTCATTAATCATCTTTAAAAATAGCGGCATCGTTAGATGTTGAGAACAAGAACATGTAATCAAATATCCACCTTTGTTAACTAGTTTTAAACCTAACGTGTTGATATCTAAATAACCTTTATATCCTTCTTTAACAGTATCAATTGATTTAGTAAAAGCAGGTGGATCTAGTATCACTACATCAAACTTATCGCCTTTTTCTTTATAATCTCTTAGGGCTTTAAAGACATCGATACATATCGGATTAATATTAGTAAAGTTATTAAGTTTAGCATTCTTTTTTACTTCTTCAATAGCGCGCTCTGATATATCTAAGCTATATATCTCTTTAGCGCCATATTTAGCTGCACAAAGTGAAAAGCCACCAACATTACAAAAACAATCTAAAACTACTTTATCCTTAGCATAATATTTAAGCATATCGCGGTTAGCTTGTTGATCTAGAAAATATCCAGTTTTTTGACCATTAATGATATCTACATTAATCAAAAGACCATTTTCTTTAATCGTAACAGCTTCAGGTACCACTCCATATAATAAGCCTTTAACTTCTTTTAAGCCTTCTTTAGCCCTTACAGATACATCGCTTCTTTCATAGATACCAGCAGGTTTAAAGATATCTACTAAGATATCTATAATCATATCTTTTCTTGCGTCCATTCCAAGTGTTAAAAATTGGCATGATAAGTAATTATCGTATTTATCGATAACTAACCCTGGCAAGTTATCACTTTCCGAAAAGATTACGCGGTATGAATTAGAATAACCTAAAGATAATCTATTATCGTTAGCTTGTTTTATTAAAGAGTAAAAGTAATCATAGCCATAGTCGTCTTCGCATTTTTCTAGATTTGTAACTTCTAACATCCTAACAATAATCTTCGATGCATGATTAATATAACCATAGCCTATAATATCGCCATTAAATGATAAAACTTTACAAATACTACCTTGCTTATCTTTACCAGTAATCTTGCTTACTTCGTTAGCATAGATCCAAGGATAGAATGCTTTTATTCTTTTTTCTTCATTTTGTTTTAGTATTACATTATACATATTGCTACCTCGAATAAATTATAACATAAAAAAGTGCTGTAATAAATACAGCACTTTATGATTATATTTTAATATTTACTGGAGTACCATCATCATTTGGATGATCTTTTAAGTATTCAAGGATTGGGTTATACGTAGTTTCTAATTTACCAGGACGGCATTTAGATAAGTTTCCAGCTTCTCCTTTTACAATAGCAGCCGCAAATCCTTTACATCCAGCATATCCACAGCTTCCGCAGTTCGCATTAGGAAGCATCTTTGCAACTTCTTCAATACGATTATCTTCTTTAACGTAAAATATTTTATTAGCGATAGCAAGTCCAAACCCAAATAATAAGCCAAGGCCAGCTAAAACGATAAAAGCCCATAAAATTGGAAGCATTATTTTTCCTCCTTTTTACGTAGTGTGCATGCCATATTTTGGCAAGCAGCACATTTTGATGCATCGATTTTTAATTCTTCGCATTCTTTAGGGATTGGGGTCTTTTTGTTTAAGATATAACTTACAAAAAACACCGCAATTAATAACCCGATAGCAACGATTGCTATGATTAATTCTTTTGTCATTTAATTAATCCTGTAAACCCTACAAATGCTAAGCTCATTAAAGCCGCTGTAATTAAGGCAATTGGAATACCTTTTAAGCATTTAGGAACATTACTTGCTTCTAAGCGAACACGAATGCAAGAGAATGCAAAGATTATAATTAAGAAGCCTACACTTGTACCAATTGCATTAGCCATACTCATGCCAAATGTTAAGTTGGTGTCAGTATTACCTTGTGCAACACCTAATACTGCACAGTTTGTAGTAATTAATGGTAGGTATACGCCCAGTGATGCATATAGTGAAGGGCTATATTTCTTTAGAAACATTTCAATTAATTGAACTAATGATGCAATAACTAATATATATGTAATTGTATCCATAAAAGCGATATTTGCTGGTACTAAAATATAGTGATATATTGGCCAACAAATTGCGCTAGCGATAACTATTACAAATATAACAGCTAGGCCCATTGATAAAGCTTCATTAGACTTTTTCGAGACACCTAAAAATGGACAAATACCATAGAAACGATATAAAACTACGTTTTGGATTAACATGGCATTAATGATTGCTAATATAAATGCTACGACCATTTTATGCCTCCTTTGCTTCGCTAGCAAGTTTTGCTAGTTTTTCTTTTTCTATTTTTGCTTTAACACGTTCTAAATTAGCTTTTTTATTGGCATGATATGCAAGTATTGCTAAGATTACACCTAATACTAAGAATGCACCTGCTGGCATTGTGAAGATACTCATAGCAAATTTTTCAAGTGGCGTAAAGCTTACATATGGTAAGAATGTAAAGATTTCCCCAAATGTTAAGCCACCGGTACCAAGTACTTCGCGGACAAAGGCCATAATAACTAAAGCTAAAGTATAACCAATTCCCATACCGATGCCATCTAGTAAGCTAGCTCCGACACTATTTTTAGATGCAAATGCTTCAGCTCTACCTAAAACTATACAGTTAACAACGATTAGGGAAATAAATACTCCTAAAGTTGAATATAGTTCTGGTAAGAATGCTTCAGATAACATCTTAACAATCGTTACGAATGTAGCGATGATTACGATATAACAAGGAATCTTAATTTGTGATGGTATTATTTTTCGAAGTAGTGATATAACTACATTTGATCCAATTAATACAAATGCGAATAGAAAGCCCATACCAATAGCACCTTCAAGTGAAGTAGTAGTAGCAAGTGAAGGACATGTACCAAGTAGTAATACAAATAGTGGGTTTTCTTTAATAATACCTTTAGTTAATTCATATAATTTACGAGGTTTATTTTCCATTAGTTGGCTCCTCCTTTATAATCATTAACTGCAATTAATACTAATTCTTTAACTAGAGTTGCTCCAAATGTAGCACCGCACTTAACATCTACGTTATCCACATCAGCGGTAGCCCCATTATTATATGTAGACTTAACGTGATTTTTAACTTTAGATGCAAATGATTGCGTGTTTTCGGTTAATACTACTTTTTCAGCCGATCCATCTAAGTTGATACCAACTAGCAAGCTGATATTACCATATGAGTTTTTACCATTAAGTGAATAAATATATCCTTTAACAGTATCGCCATCTTTAGCAACCCATTTCTTTTCAATAGCGCTATCGGCGCCATTTAATTCTACTTCTTCATAAGTTAAGCCTGGATATATTTCACTACATGCTTTGTTCTGCGCTTCAATTTTATTCTTTTCAATAATTGGCGCTGTAAAGTAATTAATAAATGCGATTAATACCGCACATAGTCCGCAAATTATACATAACACGATAGCAGTTTTAAAATACTTCATTTTAGACCTCCTAAAGTGCTAGTAGGATAATCACTACTATTGCTAGTAAGATTACACCTAATGCGATAAATTGTTTGTAATTATATTTAGGACTACTCCATTTATAATAATCAATTACGGGAACAAACATATTCATAATTAGAATAGCGAATGCTACGCCTTCAGGAAAGGCACCAAATAGTCTAACTAAAACAGCAATGGAAGCAACTAATGCACCATATAAAATCCTACCAAACTTTGTAGTAGGACTAGTAACTGGATCAGTTACCATAAATACGGCACCAAAGATTAGTCCACCTGATAATAATTGATATAACATGATATTAATTGCGCTAGCGCTATCTACTTTTAAGCCAGCAATTAACATTAAGCCAGCAAATGTAATGATTGTAGATAACATTGCTCTAATATCAGCTGATTTACGAACTAATAAATACACGCCACCTACGATGATAGCGATTTTTCCGCCTTCACCCATAGCGCCTGGAACTGTACCGATTAATAAATCTAACAATTTATAATTAGAAATATTTGCGATATTACCATTTACGTGAGCAAGTGGTGTTCCACCTGCTACGATATCTACAAATCTAGAACTCTTTGGTGTTAACTCAAAACAAATACTAGCCGCTACCCTTCCTAGGGCTGCTGGGTTAAAGATATTTGAACCTAAGCCACCAAATACTAATTTGCCAATAACAATACCAAATAAAGCACCAACGATTACTACCCATACACTTGTTCCTGCTGGCATAATTAGTGAATAAATTATGGCACTAATTAATGGTGATAAGAAGTTATTAATTGTGTAGTGACTAAATGCCTCTTTTAGTTTTTCTTTAAATGTTAGTTTAGCACCATTGTATTCAGGTTTATTAGTTAAGAATACAAATACAGCTTCACTTGCAAGCATTATAGCAATTGATATTAATAATACATATATTGCACTCCATCCATACATTACACATGAAAATATAGTAATTGGACTTAGGGCAATAACTACATCAAGCATCATGCGCTTGACGTCTGCTTTACGACGAATATAAGGAGCACTTTCTTTAATTAATTTCATAGTTTACACCATTTTCTTTGCTTTCCTTACAAATTCTGTAACTGGTATTTTTGATGTACATGAATATGTGCATAATCCACATTCAATACATCTTTTAATATTCATACCTTTTAAGGCATCAGTATCTTTTGCTTTATATGCATTCATAATTTGGACTGGTTTTAAGCCAACTGGGCAGCTAAGTACGCAGCTTCCGCAACGTACGCATGGTTCTTCAACCCAGTTTTTGTGATTCATTACGATAACGCTAGTTACTGTTTTAGATATAACTGCATCATCTCTAACTAGGCTTGCCCCCATCATTGGTCCACCTAAAATAAAGATCTTATCGGAATCATCAGAATAACCATTACATTTTTCGATTAATTCTTGAATTGATGTACCAACTCTTACTCTAAAGTTTTGAGGGAATTTAATGCCGTCCCCAGTTAAAGTAAAGTTACGTTTAACAACTGGCATATTATATCTAACAGCTTTATATAAACCAACAATTGTACTAACGTTAAAATTCATAATACCGTATTTTGCAGGAAGTACTCCACTAGGTATTTGAATACCAGTAGCGCTCTTAATCATTGCTATTTCCCATCCTTGAGGATAGAAATTACCAACTCTTGCTACTTCTATATTAAGCTGTGGATATCTTTTAGCTACTGCGCTTAATACTTCATAGATATCTTGATGCTTTTCTTTAACAGCAATTATTGCTTTTTTAGCATCGAATGCTTGTAATGCATAACCAATTCCGCGCATGATGCGATCAGGATATTCCATCATTAAACGGTAATCACTTGTAACGTATGGTTCACATTCGATACCATTAATAATAATTGTATCGATTGGATCTTTAGTTTGAAATTTAATATATGTAGGGAAAGAACTACCACCTAAGCCGACAAGAGCGCAATCTTTAACGATTTTTGTAAAGTCTTCTCTAGTTAAAGCTTTAATTTCTTCTTCAGTTCTTTCGTGAATTGTATCGCAATATGTATCTAATTTATCGTTTTTAATTTTAATAAAATCGACTAACTTTCCACTACGGTGGAATTTTTTAACGATACCTTCTACTTCACCTGAAACTGTAGAGTGGATTGGTTGTTCAAAAAATGGGCCATGTCTTAAGCCAATTACTTGACCAAGTAATACTTTATCGCCAGCCTTAACATATACTTCACCAGTAGCACATCTCGCATTAGTAACTGATATATAAACATAATCTGGATCAGTATAGCGAACGCTTGGTAAGTACTTAGTTAATGTTTTGATATCTTCAATTTTTTTAGTTTTTCCAATCATTGCTTTTTCCTTTCTAAAAAAATCACTTCAAAATAGATTTTATAATACTTTTACCCTTTTGTAAAGAAACGAAATAGATATCTAACGGATAGGTTTGATATCTATATAAATAAAAAATCCGTAGCATTTACTACGGATTTAAATGGCGGAGGTAGTAGGATTTGAACCCACGCGCGCTCTCACGCCTTGCGGTTTTCAAGACCGCCCCCTTCAGCCACTTGGGTATACCTCCAAAAAATGGTGGTTCAGGGCGGGATCGAACCGCCGACACTTGGATTTTCAGTCCAATGCTCTACCTACTGAGCTACCGAACCATATTTAATTTTAAAAACTGGCGGTCTTGACGGGACTTGAACCCGCGATCTCCAGTGTGACAGACTGGCATGTTAACCACTACACCACAAGACCATTTGGTTGCGGAGGAAGGATTCGAACCAACGACCTCCGGGTTATGAGCCCGACGAGCTACCAGCTGCTCTACTCCGCGATATTATTCTGGTGGACCCACTAGGACTCGAACCTAGGACCGACCGGTTATGAGCCGGGAGCTCTGACCAACTGAGCTATGGGTCCGAAATGGTAGCGGAGGGGGGATTCGAACCCTCGACCTCCCGGGTATGAACCGGACGCTCTAGCCAGCTAAGCTACTCCGCCAGATTAAGTTATTTCTTTTTAAAAATGGTGGATCCTGTCGGGATCGAACCGGCGACCTCCTGCGTGCAAAACAGGCGCTCTCCCAGCTGAGCTAAGGACCCACTAAAATTGGTGCTTAAGGTGGGAATCGAACCCACACGGTATTGCTACCACAGGATTTTAAGTCCTGCGCGTCTACCTATTCCGCCACTCAAGCATATATTTTCAAGGAGAATGGTGTCTCCGAAGTGATTCGAACACTCGACCCACTGATTAAAAGTCAGTTGCTCTACCGGCTGAGCTACGGAGACAGATGGTGCCGACTGCAGGAATCGAACCCGCAACCTACTGATTACAAGTCAGTTGCTCTACCAGATTGAGCTAAGTCGGCAAATGGTGGGGAATGACGGGCTCGAACCGCCGACCCTCTGCTTGTAAGGCAGATGCTCTCCCAGCTGAGCTAATTCCCCGTTAGAAATAAAGTTGGCAACTACCTACTTTTGCAGGGTAAAGACCCAACTATCATCGGCGTAAAAGTGCTTAACTTCTGTGTTCGGGATGGGAACAGGTGTATCCACTTTGCTATCGTCACCACACTCTCTTTCAAAAT
>JAGCUR010000003.1 GCA_017962745.1 Bacilli bacterium
TAAGTCCTCCTTATAAATTAGTACAGTCAACTTATTATAACAGGACTTACTTTTTTATATAAAAAACACCTATAAAGTAAAATGTGTATCCACAAGCTATTTTATAGGTGTATGTCAACCACACAGAAATTTATATATCCACTATTAGTAGCAACTACTAATAGTTTTTTAATCTTTATTGCATAATCTCTTTCATTCTTCTTTCTAGATAATTTGGTAAATCATCTAATATTTTATATTTTGATATTGCTACTTTTAATTGATTCTTATTTAACGATGTCTTCGCTACATACGAATCTGCTTCTTTACATAATAATATTCCTATAGTCTCGCTATCTATATCGCTTCTTTCTAAGTCATCTATTGCATTAACATAAAACATTAATTGTCCTAAGTCGCTTGGTTCGAATTCTTTGGTTTTAACTTCAATTACTACATATGCATGAATCTTTACATGATACATGAGTAGATCTATGTAAAACTCTTTATTTGTAGGGGTAGTAAGTTTATATTCTTTCCCAACAAGAGAAAAGCCTGGACCTAGTTCTTGGAGAAACTTAATAATATTATCAATAAATTGATTTTTTAAATCTTTTTCATTCTTTATCTTTTCTTTATCTAGAAAATCAAATACATATGTATCTTTAAATATTTCATAAATTGATTCATCTTGTTTAGTAATAACTGTAGTAGATGGTTTAATAAGACTTCTTTCATAAGCTTTCATTTCAATTTGATTTAAAACCATGCTACGAGACCAACCGTTTTGATATGTAGCATTTATATACCAAAGCATTTCATTGTGTGATTTTGACTTTTCCATTATAGTAATAATAGAGCCCCATGGAATTTGGGCAACAGGTTGTTGCCCAATTTCGTAAGTACTAAAATTGTTAGAAAATTGTGACATATATTTTAAATTTCTAAAAGAATAACCATGGCCATATTCTTTTAAATCACTTTCTAATTTTTGAATATATTTACTGCCCCAATTCTTTCGCTTATTTATAATAGTCCCAATTTCATAATAAGTCATAATCATAGCACTATTTACAACTACAATAGCCTTATTTTGGTTTTGTCTAATTGTTTCTTTTATTTGTTTCAAATCGCTTAAATAATCATTAATTTCCATTTCATCAACTCTCCTAATATGTCTATTTCCCATATAAAATTATAATATGTTAATAATAATTAGTCAACATAAATATATATTTTTTGAATAGTTTATTGAAAAATTATTTATTACATATTATAATGTTTGTAGAGAGGTAAAATATGTCATTCGGCACACAATTAATAAAATTAAGAAAAAGAAAAAACCTAACACAAATAGAACTAGCAGAAATTGTAGGTGTTAAGCAATATGTCATTTCCGCCTGGGAAAACGATAGGACCGAACCTAACATTTCCCAATTATCTAAGTTAGGGGATTTGTTTGAAGTTTCAATCGATTACTTAATTGACAAGCCTGTTATAGTATCTATGAATGAAGAACAATTCATTAAAACGATTGAAAACATTAATAAAGACGCAAATGATGAATTTACTAAAGCAATTCATTCATTATGTGATAACTTACCAGAAAGCAAAAAAGAAAAGATGCTAAATGTAATAAAAGCATCTGCTGAATTATTAAAATAAGTATGTGTGCATTTGCACACATACTTTTTATTTGTTATTCTTTTTAATATCTTCTCTAGCTTTTTTAATTTCCTCATTGATTTCATCTAAAGTCATTTCGGAATTGCCATTTTCCTCTGAGATAGTACGCATTCTATCAATAGCTAGAATTGCTTTAAGCGTTGATTCGTTAATCTTTGTATCAAATGGAATTCCACCAACTAGAACAGACTTTTTAAAGAACATTCTCACAGCTGTAGAAAGATCTATTCCTAATTCATTATATATAGCTGCTGCCTGATTTTTCAATTCATCATCAACTCTAACTTGTAAAACTGCCATAAATACTCACCTCTCATCAATTACATTATACACACATTGTATTACATTGCCAATACATAATTGTTTGCTTTTTTAAAACAATTATCATAAAAAAAGTATGTGTGCATTTGCACACATACTTTTTATTTGTTATTCTTTTGAGCAGCATTGATTGCTTCCATTAATGTATTTGATTTATCGTTTTCATATGACCAATACATTAAGCCACCAATGCCTGAATCAATTACATAATTCCATTTATCAGTTACTGATTCAGTGTCTTCATAAGTAATGAATTGATAGTTTTCAGAATCATATAAATAATATGCTTCTGCTTCTTCATCATAATACTTAGTAACACCTTTACCAAGTCTTGATAAATAGTTTTCTTTGATATTATCAAAAGATGTTTCATCTTTAGACGATGCTCTCCCTCCAAGGCCACCTTTACCGTTATCGCTTACTCCTTCATAAATTCTACCGTAGAAAGCTGAACCGATGACTAGTTTTTCTTTAGCTACTTTATTTTTAATAAAGAAGCTAACTGAATCTTTGGCATCAGATAAGCTTGATAGATGGTTACAACTCATACCATCATCTAAATCATATGTCATGATATAGAAATAATCTAAGATATCATTTAGCTTAGCTAAATCAAAGCGTGAAGTGATCCAATCACCTGCTGGTATTGCTGCAGTGACTAGTAAGTCTTTATTGTAGGCTTTTAGTGTATCTCTAATTTGCTTCATTAGTAATGTGAAATTATTTTTATCAGTTGACTTTGGATATTCCCAGTCCATATCAATACCATCTAAGTTGTATTCTTTAATAACATCTAAAATAGCATTAGCGACTGCAATTCTACTTTCTTCGGTTTTAGCAGCTTTCGCATAAATATCCCAGAAGCTACTATCATCATGCCAACCACCTAAAGATAAACATATTTTAATACCTTTTTCTTTAGCAGGAGCAAAACTAGATAGCCTATTTAGTCTACCATCAATATACCATTTACCAGCTTCATCTTGCGCAATTTGCGCAAAGCTGTAATTGATAATATCGATTGATTCGTAATCGACTTTAGTCAATTCTTGGAATCGACCATACCAGTATGCTACTAATATGCTATGATCAAACATAATATCCAAATTCCTTTCAACTTTGATTTTCTTTTCATATACTCTTTCTACATTATTATAGCTACACTTTACATTGATCCTAACAGCAATGTAAGTATCAGTAAGTCCGTGCTTTACTTCGCCTAAGCCATTAATAATTTCGGTATCACTAAATGTATAAGTGATGCGATAAATAATTGTTTGACGTTCATCTACATAATTATATTTATCTACAAACTCAATCGTATCGACTTCACTTTCTAACACAAGTGGTATCGCCTCATCTAGGAACGCTTCTACTTTATCAAATTCATCCATTAAGATATAATCTAAGTCTTGAAGATAATTCTTATCCGCAATCGCTTTAGCAAGTTTTTCGTAATTAGTTACTTTAGCTTTATCTTCTTCACTTAATGCTTTATAGAGCCTTTCAGCACTTGATACATCTTTAATTGATGCTTTGGTGATCTCATCCGGCAAAGCATCAATTGCATCAATAACTTCTGCTGATTTGTCAGTTTCAACTATGATTTCAGGACTAGGCTCGACTTTTTCGCATCCTACAAGTGTAATTGCACTTAGCAAGAAAACCAAGAGGAAGCCAAATTTTAACCTTTGCCTAAACAGCCTCATTAGTGTTTCCTTCTAATAAAGAAAGCAATTGAAAGCATGCTGAATAAAGCAATTAAATCAGATGCTGCTTTACCATTGCAACCAGATCCACCAGTTACATTAACTTTACATTTATAAACTAAATCAGTATCTTTAACTGTAAATGTGATTTCTGTAGTTCCTTGTTTTAATCCCTTAACAATACCATTTTCATATGAAGCAACAGTTGGATCTTCAACTTTAATCTTTAATAAGTCTTCATATTCAAATACATAATCTAAGTTAATAGTTTCACCAACTTTAATGTTAACTTCTTCTTTCGATAGTTCTACACCAGCTGCCCCTACATGGTTAACAGTATATGTATCTTCTACTTTATCACCTAGCATTAATTCAATCTTGATTTCATGATCACCAACTAAATATTTATTAGGAAGTGTAAGACTAGCCATCATTAAATCATTATTCTTTAATGATTTATAAAGTTCTCCATCTACATATACTTTCCAAGTATATTCACTTAAATTAGAAATAGTTGTTGACCAAGTTAAAATTAATTTTTCTGCATCTTTAATCTTTAAGCCACTTGATCCCCAATAATCACAACTAAAGTCTTTTTTAATTTCTGTATTATCATTTAGGGTAAAGATAATTTCATAATTAACTTTAGACATATTAGATACATCATAACTAAATTCATTAGCATTGTAGTTTACTTTAGTATCTAAGCATACTGTATCACCGCTTACAACTTGGATACGTTTAACATACTTTAACATTTCCCCATCAGTAAATGTTAATTTACCAGTTTGAGCAGTAAAGCTATCAATTGTCATCTTAGCATCATCAAGTAATGCTTCTTGATCTAAACCACTTACATCAACTGCTAATGCGCTACGTTTAGGAAGTACCGTAAATGTATCCACAACATTTTTATATTGATTATAAACTGTTACTTTCATAATCTTATCGCTTACTTCGATGTGTGATGCTAGTACCCAACCTAATTTTTTGATGTCTGGTCCATCTACATGTAGGCCATCTTCTAAAATAGCTTGTTCTAATTCTCTAGTTTTATCGCCAGATGAACCAAGATCTAGATAATATGTACCTTTATATCTATTGTCACCAGCGTTATCGATTACTTTACCATCATATAATTTATATGTACGTGAATACATGTGGTCATGGCCTGATATAACTAGGTCAACGCCGCATTCATCAAATACTGGATACCATTGTGGTCTAATAGTAGTAAATACTCTTGAGTCATTTGAATAAGCAGAATAAATTGATTTATGACCAAGTACTACTAAGTATTGGTAAGTTCCTTCTAATGCTTTAATAGTAGTTTTAAACCAGTTAACTTCTTGGCTCATTTTAGATGATGACACTGTATCAGAGTCATCAGTATCAATCATAACGAATAAGACATTATTATAATAGAAATAATAATTAGAATTTAAAGCAAGGTTTGCTCCATTCTTAGGAAAATTAAATGTATTGTTATATACATAAGGAGTAGTAAATAGTTTAGAACCACTTATATCTCTTGCCCAGTATTCATGATCACCAGGAGCTGATGCAAAGATGAAATCTTGCATAACAGGGTTATCTAAAAACCAAGTTACTTCTTCTTCACGTCCACCATAGTCAGTCATATCACCGCTACATACAACTAGAGCTGGGTTATTAGCTATTTCTTGCATTGTACGAATCATATTATGACTTACTTTGTTTTTACCGTACTGGCAGTCAGCTAGTGCTACAAAGCTCCAGTCATTAGTTAAGCCAGCTGTAGTAAAGAAATAAGTATTAGAAATATCGCTACCGTTTACAAGGCGGTATTTATATTTAGTACAAGGTGTTAAGTTAGTTAGAGTAGCACTACATACATATCTTTCAACCGTATAGAATGTATCTTTTTCATCCGCATTAGTTTGACCTTTAATGCTCCATGTTTTTTCTTCAGGTGTTAGGCTAATAGCTTTACTAAAATCTTTATCAGTTACTAGTGTATATTCAATATGTGATCCAGCTTTAGGTGTATGGTAATTAATACCAATTGTAGTAGATGCATCTTCACCTGGATTAGTTGTAATTAAATGGAAAATAGGCATATCGTATGCTGCTTTCACTTTTATCCCTCCTAAAATCAATAATAATGATAATGATATTATCATTACGCTGAAAACTTTAATTAATCTTTTCATCTTTTCCTCCTTTTATAAGATTCTTCTTTTCCTCATTTATCATTAATACTAAATAACGAATTTCAAATTCTTCTAAATATCCTGTAAAGTCGATGTAATTAGCTATATCCACATTTCTTAAAACGGTTGTAGCATGGCGGACTTTGTTGTAGATCTCGACCCAATCAGCAAGACTCAGCCAAATGATAACATCGCTTTTTAAAAAATAATAAAGATTATATTTATTTTTAAAATCATCACGATTAGTAGATGCTACGCATCTAACTAAACTATTAACTAAATTAGTAACAAGCTCACCGCTATTAACAAATATATAATCACTAGCTTCCTCAATTGATTTAAAGCTATTGACAAATAGAGTAAACCTTTTATCCATCTTTTCTAATTCTTCACCGCTTTTATTTAAAATAACCGCGAGTGAAGAAATTTTTAAAAGATTAAACTTATTTCTTCTTTCTTCATCAATCCTGGAAACTAGTCCTAAGCAGTTTTCGTTTACATGATTTATATCATCATATAATTCATTAAGATAACTATCTACATAATCTTTGTCTTCATTTAGTTTAGTAATTCTAGTTTTGACACTTTCAAATAATTCTTTTGTATTATTTATTTGATGTTCTAAACTTGCAAACTGAGAAAACTCATCGATATTTTTATAGACAGCTAAAGAAAAGAATTTACACAAATAAAAATTATAAAGTAGATTATTATATACTTTTAATAAGCTACTATATTTTTTATTAACAACTGCAATTGCTTCTTCAGCTAAACTAGGTAGTATTGTTTTTGCTTTTACTTCTACTTTCTCTTCAATAGCATTATCAGTTTCTTCTAAACTAATATTAATTTCTTCTACTTTTCTTTTCTTTTTAAATAATGACATATATTTACACTCTAAAAACATTTTACCATATTCACTATAAAAAAACATCTAGAAATTCTAGATGTTTTATAATAATAATTTTTAGTTTTATAATAAGTTATTTATTTGTTTAGTTGAGTTTTTATTTTCGGAATATCTTGTGATAAAACTTCATACACAATCGTATAGTCTACTTTTCCATAGTCATGTACTATTTTATTGCGAAATCCTACAATATCGCTCCATTTCACCTCTGGGTAACTTCTTTTAAACCCATCCGATAGTTTCTTAACATTTTTCGAAATTTGAATCAGTTTTTATGTTGTTCATAGATTTTAATACCGTCCTTCATTATTTCGTTTAATAATTCATAATTACCACAGATATCATTTAATCTAAGCACATCAACTTTCTTCTTTAATCCACTATGTATTTTGTCTATTAGACCGACAAAACTTAAACCGGTAATCCTAGCACTTACACATAAGTCTACATCGCTCTCCTCGGTTTCATATCCTTTCGCATATGAACCAAACAAATAGCAAAAATCAATTTCTTCTCCGTATTCTTCGAAAATAGGAGTTAGGACTTTTCGAATAGTCTCAATAGAAAGAATACCTTTGTTTTCAGTTATTTCAAACTTTTCCTTTAGAAGTTCGATCATCTTAACATATTTTAGGTTTTTCTCATCCCCACTTTTTTCATACCTAATATATGTTCTTAGAGGAACATCAATCGACAAAGCAGCTTCTTTTTGTGTTAAATTAAAATCATTTCGAACGTTCCTTAGCAACATAACATATCACCCCACGCATTTAAATTATAGCCATTTTGGCACTTCTTGTAAATAAGAATATGCCATTTTGGCAGTAAATTTTTAAGAAATATGCCATTTTTTGACACTGTTTTTTAAAAAGTTTCCTAACAAAAAGCTACCTATTTCTAGGTAGCTATTTTAAACTAAACTATTTACGTAAGTTATAGAATGAGCCTTTTCCTAAATATTCAGCTGCATCGCCTAATTCATCTTCAATACGCATTAATTGATTGTATTTAGCGATACGATCTGTACGGCTTGCAGAACCAGTCTTAATTTGACCAGCATTTAATGCTACAGCGATATCAGCGATTGTAGTGTCTTCGCTTTCACCACTTCTGTGTGAAATAACTGCTGCATAACCTGCTTTTTGAGCCATTTCTACAGCTTCGAATGTTTCAGTTAATGTACCGATTTGGTTAACTTTAACTAAGATTGCATTTGCTACATGCATTTCAATACCTTTTGCTAAGCGTTTAGAATTTGTAACGAATAGGTCATCACCTACAAGTTGTACTTTACCGCCAAGTTTTTGAGTTAGATATACCCAGCCTTCCCAGTCGTTTTCATCTAGACCATCTTCGATAGAGATGATTGGATATTTAGAAACTAATTCTTCATAATATGCAACTAATTCTTTACTAGTTAAGCTCTTGTTTTCAGCCTTTAAGTCATACTTATTAGTTTCTTTATTGAAGAATTCACTTGAAGCGATATCTGTAGCTAGCATAATATCTTTACCAGGAACGTAACCTGCTTTTTTAATTGCTTCCATAACTGCTTCAAATGCTGCTGCATTACCAGGAAGTTTTGGAGCATATCCACCTTCATCACCAACAGCAGTGTTATAACCGCCTGCTTTTAAGATGCTCTTTAAGTTATGGAATACTTCTGCACCCATTCTTAAAGCTTCAGCAAATGTTGGAGCGTTAACTGGCATAATCATAATTTCTTGGAAGTCGATGCACCAATCAGCATGAGCACCACCGTTTAAGATGTTCATCATTGGTGTAGGAAGTGTACGAGCATGGAAACCGCCTAAATAGTTATATAAAGGTAGACCGCATAAATCAGCTGCTGCTTTAGCACAAGCTAAGCTTACTGCTAAGATTGCGTTAGCACCTAATTTTGCTTTGTTTGGTGTACCATCAAGTGCGATCATTGCTTTATCGATTGCGATTTGATCGAATACGTTCATACCGATTAATTCTGGAGCGATTATATCGTTAACATTAGCAACTGCTTTTAAAACACCTTTACCTAAATATCTTTTCTTATCACCATCACGTAATTCTACAGCTTCATATTCACCAGTACTTGCTCCACTTGGAACGATAGCACGGCCAAAGCCTTCACTTTCTGTGTAAACTTCTACTTCTACAGTAGGATTGCCTCTTGAGTCTAAAACCTCACGAGCATAAATGTCTCTAATAAATGGCATAATTTTTTCCTCCCTTAATTAATTTATTTTAAATATTATTGAGCCATCAACTTGAACAGTGGAATAAGATCCACTCAAATGCGCCTTTTGCATAGCGCTATGGATTGCACTGCTTATACTAGTGTCTCCATTATAATAGAAATCAATTGTTCTTGAACTATCATGTAAGCTATAAAAATAAGCTAAGATATCTGCTAACTCATCGATATCATCAATACAGAAATCATGAGTTAGACCGTTATATGTATATTTTAAATCATAGTAAATACTATATTCGCTATCAGCGATTAAGTTAGTATATTCGCTAGCTGTGTATTTTGAAGAATAATATTCATCATTACACATAAACACGCGATGAGTTAACATTTCTTTATCGCCAACAGATACACCACCACCAGTGGCATCAACGATATACCATCTACCATTAAGTCTTACTTTATTCCAAGCATGGCCAACACCATTTAGGTTAGCAGTACCACTAACTTGGACGCATTCAATACCTTCAATGCGGGCCATTACCATAAAGGCTTTTGAGATACCATCGCATACTGCGCGGTGATCTTCAAAGACACCTTCTAAATAAAAGCCTTTATATTTTCTTAAGTCTTCACCATTATTAATTACATAATTTAATAATGTCTTATCATAAGTAACATTTGCAATTAACCATTCATAAATAGCATGCAACTTTTCAATATCGCTATAGTATTCATCATCAACCAGTGTTGATAGCACAAGCTTAGCTGCTTCATACATTCTTTTAGCGCTGCAAGAGTCACTAGTAAATATTGGCTTATATCCTCTTTCTAAAACATAACATAACTGATCTGAATCAGTTACAGCATATGTATTAGTAACCTTATCAATTGGAAATTCGCTTCTGGCATCACATACAGTAGGCATTTGTACACACACAAATGGAACTTGTGTGTATTCATCTACAGCTGATGCTGATGTAGTTGCCATTTCTGGATAAGCAAATGTCGTAGTTAACTGATTGCCTTCTAAATGGAAATTGAAATTGCATGTAGCAGATATCTTTCTTTTAGCCATACCACCATCAACTAAAGCACTGAATTCTTCATTGCTTGATGGTGGATTAGTTAATGTTAATACTAATGAAGTTAATTTATTTAAAACTGCATAATCTAAATAAAGGGCATATTCATCTGCGTTAGCAATAGTTAAACTTGAAAAGTCCATTGCTAAGATGTATGGATCAATTATTTCACTACTAAATGTACCTTCATTATAAGATACATTATCGTTATGACTCCATTTAGCATATAACGTAATATTAGATGTAATTACCGAATTAAAATCAAATGGAGTAGTTAAAGCTGAATCAGTGAACCATCCTTCAAAACTATAATTATTTCTTCCTGGATTAGTCGGTGCTGTAATCTTGCCATCAACTGTTTGTTTACTTTCTACGGCAGATCCACCATTTGAATCAAATGTAACAGTATAGCCAGTTGGTGTTTGGCTTCCGCCACCACCTTGGCCTTCACCGCTGCCACCTTCACCACCTTGAGACTGGCCACCTTGGCCTTCGCCACTGCCGCCTTCACCGCCTTGGCTACCGCCACCATCTCCACTTGGTGTAGAACCCTTTTCAGTCCATTTTGCATATAATGTAATATTTTGATCTATTTTATTTTTGAAATCAAATTCTTGGGTAAGCTCTGAATCAATATACCAGCCAGCAAATTCAAAACCTTCTTTAGTAGGTTCAGTTGGACGAGCAACATAACCTGCTGTTGTTTTATCTTTTATAGCGGAGCCCCCATTTACCTCAAACGTTACCTTATACATCGTAATGTTACATCCTACTAGTAATAATAAGGTAAGTAATACTAGTGTATTAAGTAATATCTTTTTAATTTTCATTATTCCTCCACCAATTAAAAAACTGCTAATGATATAGCAGTTTTTTATTTGAATCTACTCTTTAACCAATCAGGGATTGATTCGCCACTTTGTCTTTCAGTTTTGGTACCTGCTGTATCATCAATACCTAAATCACCTTGAACATCAAATGGAAGCGATTCATCTTTATTTTCACTATCAAAGCCAGTAGCAATAACAGTAACAATTAGTTCACCTTCTAGGTCTACATTAAATCCTGTACCCATAACGATATCGATATCAGGGCTTGATGCATTTCTGATTTCATTGTTGATGTCAAACATTTCTTGCATTGTGATATCAATATCACTAGTTACGAAGACGATGGCATCAGTTGCACCAGAAATATCAATTTCAAGAAGTGGACTTCTAATTGCTTTTCTAGCTGCTTCAATTGCACGGTTTGGTCCATTAGCAATACCAATACCCATTAAAGCAGTACCTTTATTCTTCATTACATTCTTAACATCCGCGAAGTCTACATTGATTAAACCAGGGATTGTAACGATTTCGGCGATACCTTGAACACCACGACGAAGTACGTTGTCTACTTCGCGGAATGATTCAAGCATTGTTAAGCTACGATCAGCCATAGTTAATAATTTATCATTAGGTACAACGATTAGTGTATCTACTAATGGTTTTAGCTCAGCTAAACCTTTAGCAGCTTGAACTTGACGTTTACGTCCTTCAAATGTAAATGGTTTAGTAACAATACCAACAGTTAAGCATCCGCATTCTTTCGCAATACGAGCTACAACTGGTGCTGCACCAGTTCCAGTTCCACCACCCATACCAGCAGTGATGAAGATCATATCACTACCATTAACAATTTCACGAATATCTTCTTCGTTTTCTTCAGCGGCTTTTCTTCCGATTTCAGGGTCAGCTCCTGCTCCTAGTCCTCTTGTTAATACTTTACCAAGTTGAAGTCTGCGGTCAGCTTTAGCTAAACGTAATACTTGGGCATCTGTATTCATAGTTACGAATTCTACACCCTTAACATCATTTTCAATCATTCTGTTAACAGCGTTTCCTCCGCCTCCACCAACACCAATGACCTTTATAATTGGTTTTTCATTAAATGAGTCTTGTCCGTACATCACAAAACCTCCTAAATTTTATAATCACACTTTTTTTCATTATAACATAGATTTTAAAAAAATAAAATGTATTTTACATAAAATCTAATTTGCGGCGTTGGCGCTTCGTACTTGGTCCTTATTTTTCTTCTTTTCAATTAAAGCTTTTACGCCATAATAGATTAAATAAATAGCGTTGCACATCGCAAAAATAATAACAAACATCAAAAATGGCATCAGATATGGGCTCACTCCAAATGATGATCCGGTTGTGAAGAACCAATCATAATGGCTAACACCAGGAATTGAATATGCATGGTTTGCTCCTAGTGAAATTAATATTAGAGCAACAATCATAATCGCTTCCACATATATCTTTTTATATTCTAACTTATTAGCTCCATACACAAGGGCTAATACACCATATGTAAATAATACGCCATGATAAGTAAATGTTTGTAACATTCTATAGCTAAACGCTTTAACACCAGGGCCTACTGCTCCATTAGGGCAAGTTAAATACATTAAAGCACCAACTAGGCCAAGTACTGTTACAGCGTTAGCTATTCTTTTAGTCTTGTTAGCAAATATTCTAGTAATTGCAATCATTGGGCAAGACAAAGTACAAATATGGAATGGTAGTTTATCCACATTTAGCGTATCTGCATTGTACATAAATGGATGTACAAAGAAATCACCTAAATATAAACATACTAAAACTATTGCATAAATATCTAATACTTTCTTTTTAGAGGCTTCTTCTTTATCTTTAAATAAAAAGATCATTAAAATAGTTACCCCAATTATTATTAAAAAGTATAAAATATGGAAAAACCCAAATAATGTAATATCTGGTCCGAATGTATCATCTTTAAATATATTAATTAAAATCTCTCTCATTTTCTTCTTTCTTTCCTATTTTTCTAAACCATGCATCTTCTTTGTAACGTAAAGCTTCGTAAATAGTAGTAAATGCAAAGTATAAAGCAAGGCCTACTAAACTAATGGTATAAAAACTAGCAAATGGATATTCTGCGTTAGGCCTTAAAAACATCCCGTTAACAGTATCACGCCCCATTAGTATTAATATTTGGTTTGATACAACTGAACAAAGTATTAATATACATGCACCAATTAATAACGCTGTTAAGTTTTTAATTGTATCAATTTTAATATAACCAAATAAACCAATATATAATGAAGAAAAGATTAGCGTTACATGACTTAATAATCCTTTTAATACTGAATAATCACTAAAGTGAGGATAAGCTAAAAAGTTAGTGTTAAAACATAAACCAATGATTCCACACACTGTCCCTACATACATTGAAAATGTAGCAAAGATTCTAAAGGCTTTGCCTTTTTTAATGATTAAAAAGCATAAGGCTAAGTTTACCCACATCATTACATTACATGGATATACTGGTAAAAATAAATTATCTTCAATAAAATAATCACCATTTCTAAACTTAACAATTAATCCACTGTAGTGGATTAAAACAGTTAAGATAGCTGATATTATAAAATATAAGTCTAATCTTCTTTCATTCTTTTCAAATCTCTTTATTACACACATTATTAAAATAATTAATATTAAACTTACAATTGAAAATATACTAAGTTTTAACATAATTATTCGGCTTTACCCATATATCTAATACAGAAGAATTTATCGTATAACATTACTTTAAAGTTATAACCGTTATAACTAAAAAGTAATGTATTATCTACTAATGTAGCATTCATGTAGTTAATGTAATAATTACTTACCATTGCTACGCTTTCTTCTTCGCTTAGATCAGAATTATAATCATATGTGTAATAAATATTATCTTCATTGATGTTATTTACGTATTTATCATCAGCCATGATTTTATCAGCCATGATGGTACTGCTACCAGATACATGCATTGTAAAACCATATGGTAGAGGCGTAATTACGAACTGACGTTTATCGTTATCATTAATAACCATTAATGGATATAATAATTTCAATTCGATATTTTTAGTTTCACGCCAGCGATATATTGTTTCCCCATTATATTTAAATCTACAATATGTCATTACTAGTTGTAAGCCATTATCGAGATAAATATATGCTGCTTCATAATAACGCATATTATCATCAGTGAATATTTTTTGTTTAACGCGCTTATCACCTTGAACAATATTTAGGTGTGTTTTTGAAGTAGCTTTTCTTTCTTCAATAACGTAAGTTACATCACCTTCATAATATTCAAGTAAGCTAGCTATTGTTCTACTTAAAACTAAATCATCATTTTGACAAAACGATGTATAAAATGGATAGTTTACACCAGCTAGAGTTTTTAATACCCCATCATAGGCAAATGTAAATGTAGGGATTGTTTGACCTTCCATATAAGAAGTAAAGTCCTCACCTAGCGTAAGTGTAATTCCCCCATCGTTTTCTACGTATTTATTTTCAAAACAAGCGCTACTAAAAACTAATATAAAAGCAATAAGGATAATACTAAAAATCTTTTTCATTGTTATTTAACCCATATTCCTCATATACTTTTTCTTTTAATTCATAGAACTTATCTTCTTTAATAGCTTCTCTTATATCTTTAGTTAAATCAACTAAATATTGAATGTTATGAATAGAAAGTAATCTATATCCTAACATTTCATTAGCTTTAATCAAATGATGTAAGTATGCTTTAGTGTAATTCTTGCAACAGTAACAATTACATTTTTCATCAAGCTTCGAAAAGTCACGCTCATATTGTTTATTCTTAATTAAGATTCGGCCCTTATGGGTCATCGCTGTCCCATGGCGCGCAATACGCGTTGGCAATACACAATCAAACATATCAACCCCGCGCTCAACAGCATCTAGAATCATACCAGGGCTACCTACCCCCATTAAGTAACGTGGTTTATCTTTTGGTAAAAGCGGAACAGTAAAACTTAAAACATTGTTTTGGACCTCTTTTGGCTCCCCAACACTTAAACCACCAATGGCATAACCAGCAAAGTCAATCTTTAATAATTCTTCAGCGCAGTGTTTTCTTAAATCTTCAAATTCACCGCCTTGAACAATACCAAATAATCCTTGAGTATCTTTATTTTGATGAGCATCAAAACTTCTTTTTTCCCATCTAATTGTTCTTTCTACGGAATTTTTCATGTATTCATAAGTTGATGGGTAAGGCGGACATTCATCAAATGCCATCATAATATCAGAACCTAGTGCATTTTGAATCTCCATTGATTTTTCAGGAGATAAGAAAAGTTTTGCTCCACTTGCGTGGTGTTTAAAAGTTACGCCCTCTTCTTTAATATCTCTAAGTTTTGCTAAAGAAAATACTTGGAACCCTCCGCAATCAGTTAAAATTGAGCGGTCCCAATTCATAAATTTGTGTAACCCACCGGCCTCTTTAACAATATCGTGCCCTGGCTGGTTCCATAGATGATATGTGTTACCTAGAATAATCTCAGATCCGATTGCTTCTAGTTCTTCTTTGACTAGTGTTTTAACGGTGCCTTGGGTACCAACAGCCATAAAGACTGGTGTTTCAAAAGACCCGTGAGGAGTAGTTATACGGCCAAGACGGGCAGCACATTCTTTTGATTCTTTAATTAATTCATATGTTACAGGTTTAGCCATATATAATCCTTTCTAGTAAATAAACATTGCATCGCCAAAAGAAAAGAATCGATACTTTTCTTTTACCGCTTCATTATAAGCATTAATGATAATGTCGCGGCTAGCGAAAGCACTAACTAACATAATTAATGTAGATTTTGGCAAATGGAAATTAGTAATTAGTCCATCAATTGCCTTAAATTCATATCCTGGATAAATAAAGATATTAGTATCTTCTTTACATGCTTTAAAACAACCATATTTAGAATATATTGATTCTAAGGTTCTAGTTGAAGTGGTTCCTACACTAATAATTCTTTTATGCATCTGTTTAGCAAGATTAAGCTTTTTAGCTACAGCTTCACTCATTTCGTAAGATTCAGAGTGCATGTGATGATCTTCAATATTATCTACACTTACTGGCCTAAATGTACCTAAGCCAACATGTAAAGTAACATATAAGATCTCAACCCCATTTTTAACTAACGTATCTAAGAGTTCTTTTGTGAAATGAAAACCAGCAGTTGGGGCTGCTGCACTACCGACATGTTTTGCATAAACTGTTTGGTAGCGACTATTATCTTTAAGCTTTTCATGAATGTAAGGAGGTAGTGGCATTTCCCCAATTTCTTCTAATCTTTCTAAGAAGATGCCTTTGTAGTTAAACTTAACTACACATATACCTTCTTCTTTTTTCTCTAAGACAGTAGCCGTAAAATCATCTTTGAATTTAATAACGGTACCAATATTAATTCGGCGTGCTGGTCTTACTAAACATTCATAAACATCTTTTGCGGTTTCTTTTAGTAAAAGTAGTTCAATATTAGCATTAGTATCAACTTTATTACCATAAATTCTTGATGGTACTACTTTAGTATCGTTTAATACAAGTACGTCATTTTTACCTAAGTAATTAACGATATTATAGAACTTCTCATGGGTGATGCTACCGCTTTTGCGGTTTAACATCATTAATCGCGAATCACTTCTTTTTTCCAGCGGCGTTTGCGCGATTAATTCTTCGGGTAGGTTATAATCAAAATAGTCGACTCTCATAACTATACCCTAAATGTTGTCTAGCTTTTTCGGTAACCATTCTACCTCTAGCTGTACGAACGATAAATCCTTCTTGAAGCAAGTATGGTTCGTATACATCTTCTAGAGTGATTGCTTCTTCACCAATCGAAGCCGCAATCGAATTTAAGCCAACTGGGCCACCCTTAAATTTTTCAATAATTGTCTTTAAGTAATCGTGGTCAGTTTTATTTAAGCCTAGTGAATCGATATCAAGTTTTTTAAGTGCCATCATTGTAATATCTAATTCAATTACGCTAGAATTTGGATTAACGTATTGGTTAAAGTCTCTAACTCTTCTAAATAATCTGTTAGCAATACGCGGTGTACCTCTACTACGTCTTGCAATTTCATAAGCGGCATCGCTTGTGATATCGTAATTATAAATCTTCGATGTACGCATAATTATTTTAGCTAAGTCATCCGCATTATAATAATTGATTTGACTAACGATTCCAAAACGATCTCTTAAAGGAGAAGCAATGTCTCCACATCTTGTAGTTGCCCCAATTAGTGTAAATGGCGGCAAATCTAGTTTGATAGTAGATGCCGTAGAATCTTTACCAACGATGATATCGATTGAGTAATCTTCCATCGCACTATATAGTACTTCTTCAATTACTTTTGGTAAACGGTGAATCTCATCAATAAATAATACATCTCCTGCTTCTAAGCTAGATAGAATTGCTGCTAGGTCGCCAACTCGCTTTAAAGAAGGAGCAGCGACGCTTTTAATGTTAGTTTGCATTTCATTAGCAATGATATGCGCCATAGTCGTTTTACCTAATCCTGGAGGACCATATAGTAATACATGGTCTAAGCATTCTTCTCTTTTAATTGCTGTTTGAATAAAAACATGTAACATTTCTTTCATGTTTTCTTGGCCAACATAATCAGCTAACTTCTGCGGCCTTAGCGTTGCATCCGCTTCATCAATTGTATTAAGTTTGTTAATTAAATTAGTATCGATGTTTTCCATGTAATACCTTCCTTAATTCTTTGCAAATTTATAATCTATAATATATAATGTTAATGTAAATAGTGAGGTAATTTATGTACAATCATATCATTGGCGTCGTTAGTGAAGTAACTCCTAACGCTATCATTTTAGAAAATAACGGCATCGGATATATTATTAGGACACCAAATCCATATTCATACCAAGTAGGCGAAAAACTAAAGATTTATACGCACCTACATGTTCGCGAAGATGCATATGAATTATATGGATTTAAAACTGCTGATATGCGTAACCTATTTTTAGAATTAATATCTGTTCGTGGTATTGGCCCTAAAAGTGCTCTAGCCATCATTGCTAATGATGACCCCGCAAGCCTGCGTGCAGCAATCAACAATAGCGATGCGAAATACTTACAAAAGTTCCCAGGCATCGGCCCTAAAGCTAGTGGCCAAATCATCCTAGACTTAAGAGGTAAACTAGCTAAAGAAGCAGAAACCAGCCCGGCTCACCCAACAGTTAGAACTGTTAAGGATGCGCTTAAGTCTTTAGGCTATTCCGCTCAAGAACTTAAAAAACTAGATCCATTCTTAAATGATCATTTGAATGATACAATTGAATCATTAATCAAAGAATCATTAAAGAGATTAGTATAAACTAACAATAGTACTAACTATTGTTAGTTTTTTTACACATTAATTTTTTAGTTTGTTCTTCTATCTCAATATGTTTAATATGATTTTTATATTCAGTATCTATTCTCTTTGTTTCACTTTCTACTAAATTATCATATTTGTCATTAATTAACTTTGGCTTTCTTTTAATAACAGCCATTGTTTTTTTAAAGTCATTAACTTCTACTAAATAACCTTTAGTATAAGTATTAGCATAATCATTCTTTTCTTGAATTAGACTATCAATACTATCTAGGTATTCTTTCTTAGCTAATTTTTTAGCACTATCAACTTCACTAGTTTTTACTAAATACCATTCTTTATGAATAAGGATGGTATTTTCATCTTTATCATTTTCTAAATAAAGATTGTTAATAGCTGCATATGTCTTTTCTTTTAGCTTTTCAATATAAACTTTATTTTTATATTTCGTAGCAGCTATATTTAACATCGCATTATGATTAGTAAAATATTCTTCATCTCTTAAGCGGCTAGTCTCTTCTTTAATGATATGGCGTAAGTTTGCTACTTCTTCATCTTCTTTATTTTTTAAAGTCTCAATCTCACGTTTTAATTCTAATTTCTTTAAGACGAAGTTCTTTTCACTTTCATACTTAGTTGTATAATATTCTCTTTTTAGGTTAGCGATATTAGTAATGCCATCAAGGCGTAAATCGTAAATCTTTTGTTCTTCGATTAAATGACGGGCATCAATTTCTTCATCAGTAGCTGTGATTAGGTCAATTGGTTCTTCTTCATCTTTAATCTTAGGAGCTAGAATCGTATCATCAATTTTTCTAACTTCAGCTTTAGCTTTCTTTTCAGCTTCGCTAACTACACTATTATATTCTTTTTCTAGTTTTACAATTTCAGCTTCTAAATGATTGATCTTATCAAGGCATTCTTTTTCTAAGGAAGCAATAGAGGCCTTTGCTTCATTGATAACTTTATCAATTTGGCCTTTCTTTAATCTTAAAACTAAATTACGACTATTTAATATTTTTTTCTCTTCAGCTTCATCTGAGTGAGCCTTATTATATTTTTCAATATCTAAATCAAGTTTATCTAGAAGTTCTTTAACTTTAGTATCGGTTTCATTTGCAAGTTGATTATAATCATCTTCGCTAGAACTATCTAAAGCTTCTTCTTGAACTTCTTCTTCTATAGATTCTTCAGTTTCTACTTTAGGAGCGTCTTCAACTACTTCTTCGCTAGTTTTAACTTCAGCTTCTTCTTTAGAAGTATCTTCTATTAAATTTTCATTATAATCTTTTTCTTGCATATCTTACCTACTATCTAATTCTAAAGTCGCCTCTACCTTTGCCTTTACCTTTTCTTGCTTTTTGCGTAGGCATCGGTGGACGGGCATTTGGTCCCATCTTTTCGGGGTCCATGCCAGCCATTTGCTTTAGACTATTTTTCATATCATCAAATTTACGCGTTAATGCATTAACTTCTTGATAACTTCTACCTGAGCCTTTGCATATACGATTTCTACGCGATGGACTCTTGGCAACTAAATCAGGGTTCTTTCTTTCCTTTGGTGTCATAGATGAAATGATAACTTCAATATTTGTGAATTGTTTATCATCAATATCTAAGTCTTTAAGTTTACTACCAAGACCAGGAATCATTGAAAGTAAACTCTTCATTGATCCCATTCGCTTTAACCACTTAAGTTGCTTTAAGAAGTCATTATAGTTATATGTACCTTTTTGAATCTTTTCCATGATCTTCATGGCTTCATCTTCATCGATGTTTTCGGTAGCTTTTTCAATTAAGCTAACTACATCACCCATACCTAAGATTCTATCTGCCATACGATCAGGATGGAATACTTCAATTTGATCTAACTTTTCCCCAACACCAATAAACTTAATTGGAATGTTAGTTAAATATCTTACTGATAAAGCAGCACCGCCTCGAGTGTCACCATCCATTTTTGTTAAGATACAACCAGTAATTGGTAGTTTCTCGTTAAATGTCGTGATGACATTGATGGCATCTTGACCCATCATTGCATCAATTGTAAGTAAGATTTCATTTGGATGAATCTTCTTTTCAATTTGATCAAGCTCATTCATCAGTGCTTCATCAATATGAAGACGACCAGCGGTATCGATGATAACTAAATCGTTATTCATCTTCTTAGCGTATTTAATTCCATTTTCAACGATATCAACTACTTTTTTGTTAGTACCTTCTTGATAGACTTCAATACCTAACTGCTTTCCGACTTGACATAATTGGTCAATGGCAGCTGGTCGGTAAATGTCACCAGCGATAAGCAATGGTCTTTTCGCATCTTTTTTTCTTAAGTAAGATGCCAGTTTACCACAGTGTGTAGTTTTACCACCACCTTGTAAACCTACTAACATAATCGTAGATAGACCTGATGTTGAGTAATTAATTTTCGCTTCTTCATCACCCATTAATTTCTTTAACTCATCGTGAACAATCTTAACAACTTGATCACCAGGAGTTAGAGATTTCATGATCTTTTCGCCTAATGCTTTTTCTTTAACTTCGTTAACGAACATCTTAACGACTTTATAGTTAACATCGGCTTCAAGAAGCGATAATCTTACTTCTTTCATCATCTCATCGATATCATTTTCATTTAGACGTCCACGACCAGTGATACGTCTTAAGCTCATTTGGAGCTTTTCTGACAAACTTTCAAATGGCATAGTTTTACTCCATGTTCTTTAATTTATTAATTAAATCTAATACTTCATTATTGTTAGAACTTGCGTATTCTTCCAATAATTCATTTAGTTTATTTTCTTTTTTTAATAATCCTAGTTTATTTTCATAATTATCGAGATTATCAATTACTTTCTTTAATTGATCGTGTACTGCGTTTCTACTAACATGCGCATTATCAGCTATTTCAAATAATGATAAATCATTAAAATAATAATCTTCAAAATAACTTCTTTGCTTATCGGTTAATAGATTTTTATATAAATCATATAATGAAGAATAATACTCTTTCTTTTCAAACTCAGTCATTATCTTCTCCATCAATCATATCCGCAAATAATCCGTATACATATTTCTCTACATCAAAGTATTCTAAATCTTCAACTTTTTCGCCTAACCCAACAAACTTAATTGGAATATTGTAAATATCTCTAATAGCTAAAACAATTCCACCTTTAGCAGTACCATCTAACTTAGTAAGGACAACACCACTTACATCAGTAGCTTCAATAAATGCTTTAGCTTGATTTAGACCATTTTGACCAGTAGTAGCATCAATTACAAGTAATGTATCTTGAGGAGCACCTTCAACTTCACGGCTGATTACGCGTTTAATCTTTTCTAATTCTTTCATTAGATTAACTTTAGTCTGAAGTCTACCTGCTGTATCACAAAGTAAGACATCATAATGTTTTTCTTTAGCTTTCTTAATACCATCAAATATAACACTTGATGGGTCAGCTCCTTCAGCTCCAGTTATACATTCAAAGCCGATTCGTTTGCCCCAAACTTCTAATTGTTCGGTTGCTCCTGCTCTAAATGTGTCCCCTGCAGCGACAAGCACTTTCTTACCTTCTTTTTTAAGTTTGTATGCTACTTTCGCAATAGTCGTAGTTTTACCTACGCCATTAACACCTACAAATAAATATACGTTTAATTTATCTTTACTAACATTTAAGTTAGAATTTACGATTTCGCCTTTTAGATAAATCTCAAACATCTTATCCACAATTATCGGTTGTAAGTCACTAGCTGATGTAATGTTTTTAGTTCTAACATCATCTTTTAACTCGTCAATAAACTTAACAACAGTTTCTACACCCATATCAGCCATAACAAAGATTTCTTCTAATTCATCAAATAAATCTTCAGTAATTTCGTTATAACTCTTGAATAAGTTAGATAACCTTGCTAAGCCACTCTTACGAGTTTTTTCCATACCGATACGATATTTCTTTGCTTCTTCTTTCTTTGCTTTACTTTTAAATATACTAAATAATCCCATATTACCACCTTTATATCACATTATACCATAAAACAAGTCCTTAATAAACTAATTTAATCTTAAAAATAGAAACTTAAATCTATATCTTTTGTTATTTTTTACGAAAAAATATATTAATTGATAAATTATTAAAAACTATAAGAAATTAATTATTTAAATTTTAAATATATATATGATTATTCTTTTATGAAAGGAGAATACTTATATGAATAATAAAGATAATAATTATGAATTAATTAAATTTGAAGATGGTGATTTTAGTTTAGATGTGAAAGTATCACCTAATGAAGATACGGTATGGTTAACTCAACAGCAAATATCCGATTTATATGGAAGAGATATTTCCGTAATTTCACGACATATCAAAAATATAATGTATGAAAAAGAATGCACAGAAAGCAATTTGCAAAAAATGCAAATTCCTTTTTCTGATAAGCCTGTTGTTTTATATGATTTAGAATTCATTATTTCAATTGGATATCGCATCAAGTCTATGCGTGGCGTTATGTTTCGAAGATGGGCAAATTCAATTCTAAAACAATATTTACTTAATGGTTATGTTATTAATAAAGATCGTGTCATTGCTTATCAATCAAATATATTAAAACTAGAAGCTAGTTTTATTAATATAGAAAATAGATTAAAGAATTTAGAAGAAACTGTATATGCGGATAATGACTTAATTGTTTTTGAAGGTGAAATATTAGAACCTTATACATTCTTAAGAAAACTATTCTTTTTAGCTAAAGTTAGGATAATAATTATTGATAATTATGCGGATAGCTTTTTACTATCAATGTTAAGCGATATTAAAGTTAATATTATTATTTATACAGCTAATAATTCTTATCTTTATAATACAAATATTAAAGATAATATTAGTATTATAAATACTGATTTATTTCATGATAGATATTTAATAATAGATGATATTACTTATACTATGGGTACATCATTTAATAGCATTGGTAAGAAACGATTTACCATAACTAGATTAAAAGATATAACTGCTGATATGTTAACTAAAAGCATTAAAAAAGTCTCTATTTAAAATAGAGACTTATTTTATTTCATCTAAAGATGTATATGTAGTTTTACATTTAGGATATTGATCACAAGCATAAAACTTTTGTCCTTTGCTTCTTCCTCTTTTACTAACTCTTTCTACGATATATCCTTTTTCACAGTTAGGACATTTAATACCTGTACTAACTGGAACCTCTTTTTCTTCTTTAGATCTAATGTATCTACATTTAGGAAAACCGCTACAAGCAATAAATTCCCCAAATCGACCATTTCTAATTAGTAATGGTCTACCACACTCTGGACATGCTTCATCAAGTTCGATTGGATATTTTCTATCCATGTTCTCATCCGCATAATCTAGAAGTGGCTTATAATCATAATAGAACTTCTTTAGTTCAGTTACTTCATCAGCTTTACCGACTGCTATATCATCTAACATGCTTTCCATATTAGATGTATATTCAATATTAATCACTTTATTAAAGTATTGATCAAGTGTATCACTAGTTAAAATTCCTTGTGGAGTTGCCACAAATGCTTTTTTCTCTAGCTTAGCATAGTTTCTAATCTTTAATGTTTCCATAGTAACAGCGTAAGTTGATGGACGGCCAATACCTAATTCTTCCATTTTTCTGATTAATCTTGCTTCAGTATAACGAGCAGGTGGGTTAGTGAACTTTTGTTCACTTCTAATACTGCCTTTAACGGTATCACCTTCATTAATCTTAGGTAAGCTCTTAGTATCATCAATATCTGGATAAATCTTTAAGAAACCATCAAATAATACTTTTTCACCAGTCGCATCAAATTCATAACCATTATTATTAAATGTTACTTTTTGATCTTCTACAACTGCACTAGCCATTAAAGCACTAACAGCACGGTTATAAATTAATGAATATAATTTATATTCATCACTTGATAAATACTCTTTAACCTTATCAGGTGTATTAGTTACAATACTTGGTCTAATAGCTTCATGGGCATCTTGCACGTTTGCATCATTTGCATTTGATGCAAAGTAGCCATGGAAATAATTACTACCATATGTTTTTTCAATATATGCTTTAGCACCATAGATAAATTCATTCGAAAGTCTAATACTATCAGTTCTCATATAAGTGATGAGACCGACTCTATCAGCACCCATGTCAACACCTTCATATAACTTTTGGGCGATTAACATTGTTTTCTTAGCCGTAAAGCCTAAACGAATTGATGCATCCTGTTGAAGAGTGGAAGTAGTATAAGGAAGACTAGGTTTTTTAGTTCTCTCTTTAACAGTAAAACTAGAAACGATTGCTTCTTCTTTTAGCTTAGCAACAATACTATTAGCATCAGTTGCATTATTAACACTAATCTTTTCTCCATTAAATCTTTCTAATTTAGCTTTAATGACTCTTGCACCTTTAGCTGCATCAAAGAAAATATCATAGTATTCAACTGGTGTAAATGCCTGAATTTCTTTCTCTCGATCACATATTAGTTTTAATGCAACCGATTGAACTCGACCTGCTGACTTTGATCCAATCTTCTTTTGAAGAAGTTTAGATAAACTAAAGCCAATAATTCTATCAACTATTCGGCGTGATTCTTGTGACTTAACTAAGTTAATATCGATATCACGACCTTCTTTTAAAGCGTTTAGAATAGCGCCTTTAGTAATTTCATTAAAGACAATCCTCTCATATGGCTTATCTTTTAATTCTAATACTTGAAGTAAATGCCAACTGATTGCTTCTCCTTCACGGTCGGGGTCGGTAGCCAGATATACTTTATCAACACCTTTAGCTTCTTTTTTAAGAGTCTTAACAAGTTCGTGCTTATCTTTCATAACTTTATACATTGGCATAAAGTTATTATCGATATCAACGCCATATCCACCATATCCGCGTGTTGTTAGGTCACGGATATGACCAAGGCTTGATGTAACGTGATAATCACTACCTAAATATTTTTCAATTGTTTTTGATTTAGCAGGTGATTCTACAATCACTAAATATTTTGCCATATTTTTTCCTCACTATATCATTCTCGCGCAACCATTATAACAATGTTTTTTTAAAGATGTCAAGCGTAAAAATCTTAAAAATTTCCAAACTCAAATGTAAATTCACCCCCAAATTTCCGCGATTTTGGCTACCTATTTACAAACGATAATGTAAATTCATAAAAAAAATAATGGCATAGCCATTATTTTTCATAAACGATATTACCGCCTCTTACTGTTAGATAAACATTGAAATCTTTATCCACTACTGCGAAGTCAGCGTCTTTATCTTTTTCAATTGAACCTTTGTGATCATAGATTCCTAAGTTTAAAGCTGGATTGATTGTAGCAAGGTCTACTGCTTGCGTAAATGATAGGCCAATAACTTTAGTGAAATTAGCCATCGCTACATTCATCTTTAAAGTAGATCCCGCAATTGTTCCATCTGCAAGTCTAGCAAAACCATCTTTAACATAAACTGGTTGGCCACCTAGGGCATACTGTCCATCTTCTAAATGCTTTGCTTCCATGCCATCAGTAATAGCAATTACTTTATCTAAGCCTTTACATCTAAGTAAGATCTTAATAGCAGTTGGTGATACATGGAATAAATCCCCAATTAGTTCGCATCTTACATTATCACATGTAAGAGCTGCTCCAACTGTACCAGGTTCTCTATTCTTAAATGCTTGCATAGCATTATATGTATGCGTAGTACACTTCATACCACTTTGGAAGCCTTCCATTGCTTGCTCGTAAGTAGAAGCTGTGTGACCTAAAGATGCTACGATGCCTTTAGAGTTAAGATAGTTAACTAATTCTTTACCATTATTCTCATAAGCCATTGTAATAATCTTAATGTTATTACCGCTAACTTCTTCAAAATGTTTAAACTTCTCTACATCGCAATCTAAAATCCACTGTTCGCCTTGAGCACCTTTGAAGTTCTTAGAAATAAATGGACCTTCTAAGTGAATTCCTATTACTTCAGCTCCTTCAGGATTTTGTGATTCAATATATTCTTTAATATTAGATAAAGCGGCATCAATCGCTTCAATTGACTGTGTCATTGTAGTAGCACAAAAACTAGTTACACCTTCTTTAGCAACAGTCTTTGCAATGTTTTCAATATGTTTATATTCAGGATACATTGCATCTGAATTGTTAGCTCCATGGATATGTTCATCAATAAATCCCGGAATGACGATTTTATCTTCAGATAATGTTAAATAGTCAGGATGATTTTCTTGGCTTACTTTTTTAATTTTACCATCTTCAACCGTAATTGTTCTCTTAACAATTCCGATTCCTTTAAGATATACATTAACGTTATTAAACCCTTTAATCATAATATCTCCTATTCAAAATGATAATTCGTTAAATCCGCAATACTTACTTCTTCAGTAGTATTTTCTTTTACATCCTTAACTTCTACAATACCTTCAGCTGCACGTCTACCAACGATTACTCGATATCTTATACCGATTAAGTCAGCATCGTTGAATTTAACACCAGCCGATTCAGCTCTATCATCAAATAATACTTCGTATTTTTGTTCTAGTTTATTTTGTAAATCTTCCGCAATTTCAAAATTAGTAGTTCCTGGTTTATCTAGGGCAATAACATGAATCTTAAATGGAGCAATTTCAGTTGGCCATAAAACTTTTAGATCATTATTGTTTTGTTCTAATACTGCCATTAGTAATCTAGAAATACCCATACCATAGCAACCCATGATAACTGGTTTCTTTGATGAATCTACATCTACAAAACTTAAACCCATTGGTTCAGAATATTTTGTACCAAGTTTAAAGATATGACCTACTTCAATTCCTTTAGCATATTTAATAGTTCCACCATCTGGAGCTGTAGCGCCTTCTTCTAGACCGCATAATTCTAAGTTAGCAGCGTATTTACCTGTTGTAGAATAAGCGATTGTATCTTCACCGATGTCACAAAGAACCATAAATTCTTCACTTGAGTTACCACCGATTTGACCGCTACATGCGCTAACGATTCCATAGTGTAAGTTAAGTCTATCTAAAATATTAATATAAGCTTGTCTAACTTTTAAATACCATTCATCTAAATCAGCTTCATTTGTGTGGAAAGTATATAAATCTTTCATGATAAATTCTCTACCACGCATTAGGCCAAATCTTGGACGGAATTCATCTCTAAACTTAGATTGAATTTGATATAAAGCAAGAGGCAACTTTTTATAACTAGTTGCGCTATCTCTAACTACAGTCGTAATTACTTCTTCATGAGTTGGACCTAAACAGAATTCTCTATCATGACGGTCAGTAAGTCTCATTAATTCCTTACCATAGTTTGCCCATCTGCCACTTTCTACCCAAGCTTCTTTAGCTTGAAGTGCTGGCATTAATAATTCTGAACAACCAATCTTATCTAATTCTTCACGAATAATATCTTCAATTTTCTTAATAACTCTATAAGCCAAAGGTAAGTATGTATAAACACCTGCAACGTGTTGTTTAACATAGCCGCCTTTTAATAGTATTTTATGACTATTAATTTCAGCATCTTTTGGCATATCACGAAGAGTTGGAATAAATGCTAAACTTTGTTTCATAATTTAACCTCTTATTAAACGCATTATATCGTTGAATGTTACGACAATCATTAAACCAAATAATAAAATCATTGTAACAGTAATTAATATAGTTTCTACTTTTGGATTAGGTTTCTTTCTTGTAATTGCTTCATATGCTACAAAGACTAATCTACCACCATCTAAGGCTGGGATTGGAAGTAAGTTCATAATACCAATGTTTACGCTTAGTAAGCCAATCCATCTAAGTAAAGTAGTAAAACCACTTTTAGCCGCATTAGCAGTATATGAGAATATCGCTACAAATCCACCCATGTTCTTAAGACCGATGCCACCTGTAAATAATAACTTTAAAGTATTAATGATTGCTACGCTACTCTTTAGAGTCATCTTGCCAGAGTATGCAAAGCTCTTAAAGAAATTAAATTTATTAGTTGGACTTACTCCTAGAGTAATCTTAGCTAGTGGAATTGGATCTTCATTTAAGTTAGCTGAAGCTTTTAAGATGCTTTGTGAATAAGGACTAACAGTAATGGCTTCATCACGTCCTTCCACATATATTTTCATCTTATTACCTTTTGCATTAGCCATTAAGACATTATATAAATCTTGTAAGCAGTTAATATCTGTATCATCAACTTTAACGATTACATCGCCTAAGTTTAATCCTGCTTTATGAATAGCAGCTTTATTAAAGCCTTCTTCATAAGTCTTAGCGCTTTCTTCCGATAAGTATTGGAAATTACAAATTACTTTACCTTCACCGTTTTGGTAAAAACCAACACCGCCTAAAGCATATGATGTAAGTTCTGGATTGATATTTGAATTATAAGTTGCCCCATCTCTAACATAAGTACAGTTAATAGTGTTAGATGTATATGTATTAGTTTTAGAATATGTTGCCATGAATTCTTCTAAATCAGTCCAGTTATTAATTGTATATGTATTTCCATCAACTATAAACTGAGTGATTTCATCACCTGCTTGAAGGCTTGCAATACTTGCTGGTGTTTCTTCTGTTACACTACCTAGTACACTACTTGATGTATTTGTGAAACCTTTGATTAAGCCTGCAATGAAAAATACGATTAAAGCTAATACGAAATTCATTAAAGGTCCACCAAACATAATTAGTGCTCTTTGATATTTCTTTTTCGCATTAAGAGTACGATTATGCGGAGCCATTTGAATTTCTTCTTTAGCTAGTACAAACATTGCAGCTGGATCTACTGGATAGATGATAGTTTCTTCATCTTCTTCATTTTCTTTTACTTCTACAAATAAATTTCCAGTGTCAGCTTCATCATATATATCGTAGCTTACAAGCTCATATGCTTTAATCTCATTGAAATGGGCATTCTTTTCATCCACATAAAACTTCTTAACTACGCCATCTTCAATTCCTAGGCGTACTTTTTTTAATTTCTTTAAAGGATCAAGTTCTTCCTCTTCACCTGCGATGGCACAAAAGCCACCAATTGGTAATGCACGAATTGAGTATGTAGTTTCCCCTTTTTTCTTCTTAACCAGTTGAGGACCCATTCCGAAAGCAAATTCTCTACAAAGCACGTTAAACTTACGAGCAAAGAAGAAATGTCCACCTTCGTGAATACATACGATTAATCCTAAAGCAAATATGAATGCAAGAATACTAATCAAAATATCCATATTGTTTACCTATTTTGAAATCTCATCTATAACTTTATAAATATCTTCTATTGAAGGAGATTGTATATTTTTATCTAAATATAAATTAACATAACTGTTAATTATATTTTCAATTTCTAGAAATTCGATTTCACCTTTCAAAAACTTATTTACTGCTAGGTCGTTAGCAGCACAGTAGACCGCTGGCATAATGCCGCCCATACGAGCGACTTTATATGCTAACTCTAGCATCGGATAACGATTATAATCCATCTTCCTAAAATGAAGGTTAAAAGTATCCGTCAAATCAAAATTTTTACTTAAATTACAAGCTAGTCTTTCAGGATAAGTTAGCGCATACTGGATTGGTAGCATCATGCTTGTTACCCCCATTTGGCAAATAACTGATCCATCCTTAAACTTGATAGCTCCGTGAACGGCGCTTTCTTGGTGTAAAACAGTTTTAATATGGTCATAATCAAAACCAAATAGATGGTGGGCTTCGATTACTTCAAAACCTTTATTAACCATTGTGGCACAGTCTACTGTTATTTTACCACCCATCTTCCAAGTTGGATGGTTTAATACATCATTTATTTTTACACCTTTTAAAGCGCTGCGGTCTAGATCTCTTAAAGCGCCACCGCTAGCAGTTATAATTAACTCGCTAACTTGGTTTTTATCTTTACCATCCAAGCACTGAAAAATAGCGCTATGTTCGCTATCAATTGGTAGCATTCTAACGTTATTTTCTTTTAGTAGCTTATTAATAATATCGCCTGCTAAAACAAGTGATTCTTTATTAGCTAGCAGTAATTCTTTTTTAGCTTTGATTGTAGCGATGCTAGCAGCGAGGCCTGCCACACCTACTAACGCATTAATTACGGCATCGGCTTCACTATTTTTAATAAAATTATCTACATCATAATAAAACTTAACATTTGGGTATTTAGCTTCTAAATATGATTTCTCTTTTACCCAAACGGCTTTTAAGTTTAAGTCGTTAATATATTTATCTAACTTTTCGAAACTTGTATTACAGCTAGCAGATTCTACAATATATCTATCCAGACTATTAATTACATCTACTGCCTGTGAGCCAATTGAACCCGTAATTCCTAAGATACATATCTTTTTCATTTTATGCACCGATTAAGATTAATTGGATGAATTGAACTAAGATGTAAAACGCAGCCCCTGCCATAAGCAAGCTATCAAAACGGTCTAGCACACCACCATGGCCTGGGAAGATATTGCTATAGTCTTTAATATCGTATGAACGTTTAAACTTAGATGCAATTAAGTCACCAAATTGACCCATGATTGAAATGATTACTGATATTAAAAATACCACTAGTACTAAGATGATATTAGCGAAGACGCTAATGCTAGCATCAAATGATACAATTTGGAATAAGAATGCTCCTGCTGTACCAAGGATTGCTCCACACAATCCACCAGCGATTGCTCCTTCTACACTCTTGTTCGGGCTAATGTCTGGACATAATTTATGTTTACCAATCTTACGTCCAATTAAATATGCGAATACATCTGTAGTAGTAACTATTAAAAATACATAAGCAAAGCTTCGACCACCAAATCTACTCGAAGGTAGAATGGTAGATGATGATACTGGCTGCAAGTATTCAATACTTGCCGCAAGACCCATTATTATTCCGCAGTAACAAATAGTTGTAGCGCAAGCCATCATATCTTTGGCACCACTGCCTTTGATAAATAGCGTAGTTGCAAAACAACTAGCGATAAATAACGCTACTGCTGTTAAAACCCAGAAGTTATAAAGCAGTTTAGTTCTAATCGCTTGATATGTCATTTCCCCATCGTCAATAAATATATCTGATCCAAAACCAAATTCAGCTGATAAATACATTAAAAAGACGATAATGACACACATTACAGGAACAATATATTGTAATGTTTTAAGCGTTGGATAAGAACGATAAAACATATGCATCATTTCATATGCACCCATACCTGCTAAGAATAATGCTAATACTAAAAATGGAATACCACCAAAATATACACATGGTATTAACACACACGCAAGTATGATGCCTGTGATTACTCTTTTTTTCATAGTTTTCCTCCAAAGGAAATAATAAGCTTTAATAGACAATAAGAGTATGATCAAGTAAATTCATTTTACTTTAATCATACTCTGCCATATTATAATTTCATAATACTTTGTTCTTTTTCTTTTACTAAAGTATCAATCTTACCAATATATTTATCAGTTAATTTTTGAACATCATCTGAATAACTCTTTAAGTCATCTTCAGTAATTAAAGAATCTTTTTCTAAAGACTTAAGTTGTTCGATTGCGTCTCTTCTAATGTTACGCATCGATACTTTTAAGTTTTCCCCAATTGAATGAGCTTTCTTAACATTATCTTTTCTTGTTTGCTCAGTTAAAGCAGGGAATGTAATACGAATCATTGTACCATCATTTTGAGGAGTTAAGTTTAAGTCAGCTAATTGAATTGCTTTTTCGATATCTTTTAAAATTCCTCTATCAAATGGTTTAATTGTTAATAGTTGTGCTTCTGGAACAGCGATTTGAGCTAATTGGTTAATTGGCATTTCGCTACCATAATATGAAACATTGATTCCGTTTAAGACACTTGGATTAGCTCTTCCTGTACGAAGTTGTGATAGTTCATTGTTTAAACCATCGATTGCTTTTTCCATTCTTTGTTCGCAATTAGCGATAATTGTTTCTGGCATATATCCTCCTAATTAGTTTTCAATAAGCGTACCGATTGAAAAATCAGTTACGGCTTTTTTAATATTACCTTTTACATTCATATCGAATACGATAATCTTAATGTTATTTTCTCTACATAAAGTAGCTGCTGTTAAATCCATAACGCCTAACTTCTTATCGATTAATTCTGTATAAGTTAGTTTAGTATATTTCTTAGCATTTTTATTCTTACGAGGGTCATCATCATATACCCCATCAGTTCCATTCTTTGCCATTAAGATTAAACCACAGCCTAAATCAGCACCACGAAGGGCTGCTGTTGTATCAGTAGAAAAGAAAGGCAAACCAATTCCTCCACCGAATACGACTACTTTATTATCTTCAAATGCTTCAAGTGCTTTTGATTTAGAATATAAATCAGCAACAGCTGGTACTTGGAAAGCAGTTAATGCTTTAGCTGGTACACCATTATTAATTAAAGCATTTTCGATTGCAAGAGCATTCATTACTGTTGCCATCATGCCCATATAGTCTGCATGAGTGCGATCCATTCCACTCAAGGCCGCATCTCTTCCACGCCAGATGTTGCCGCCACCAACAACGATACCAATTTCTAAATCGCCTAAGTTATATAAATCTTTAATCTCTAAAGCGATATTATTAACTTTTTCGTTATCGATACCTTTAACATCAGCGCTTGTGCCTAGAGCTTCACCACTAATTTTTAAAATGATTCTTTTCATTGTTTCCTCCTGGGCATAATATTTGCAAAAAGGCACAATAGTATTTGTGCCTTATAGTTTTATAATGCAGCAGCAACTTCTGCAGCAAAATCGTCTTTTCTCTTTTCGATTCCTTCTCCAACTTCAAGGCGGATATAAGTTAAAATCTTACCTTTGGCAGCTGATACATATTGTTCAACTGTTTGATCAGGGTTCTTAACAAATTGTTGATTTTCTAAGCAGATTTCTCTTAAGTATTTTTGTACTCTACCAGCAACCATCTTTTCGATAATAGCTTCTGGTTTTGGTTTAGCTGATTCTGCATTTTCATTTAATGCTTCTTGTCTGAAGATTTCAGTTTCTTTAGCAACAGTTTCAGGATCAACTGCTTCTACATTTAAGTATTTAGGGCTCATAGCAGCTACATGCATACATACATCTTTTGCTACTTCTTCATTAGCGCCTTCTAAAATAGCGAATGAAGCAATCTTACCATTCATATGTGAATATGCACCAAATACTTGGCTATCAGTCTTAGTTAATTGTTTAACTCTTCTTAAAGTAATCTTTTCACCGATTGTAGCAGTTGCGCTAACTAACATATCAGCTAACTTAGTTCCGTTATAAACGATTTCTAAAGCTTCTTCATCACTAGCAACAGTTTTAGTTAATAAAGCTTGACCGATTGATGCTACTAAATCTTTGAATTGTTGATTCTTAGCAACGAAATCTGTTTCACTGTTAACTTCAAATACAACAGCTTTATTGCCATCGATTGCATAAGCACAAACACCTTCAGCTGCAATTCTATCAACTTTCTTAGCAGCTTTAGCGATACCTTTTTCTCTTAACCATGTAACAGCATCGTCAAGATTACCATTAGTTTCAACTAATGCTTTTTTGCAATCCATCATGCCGGCGCCAGTCATTTCACGTAATTCTTTTACTAATTGTGCACTAATCATGATTTATCTCCTTATTAATTATTTTCTTCTGTAGCTTCAGTTTCTGCAGCTACTTCTTCTTTAACTTCTTCTTCAACAACTGGAGCTTCTTCTACAGGAGCTTCTTCTGCTTTTACTTCTTCAGCTGGAGCAGCTTCTTCTGCTTTAGCTTCTTCAGTCTTAACTTGACGAGGTTTTCTTTCTTTACGAGGAGCACCTTCTTTAACTTGACGAGGTTTTCTCTCAGGTTTTTCTTCAGGTTCTTCAGGGAATTCAATAACGATTGGAGTTCCACCATTAGCTTCTACAACAGCGTTAGCAAGTGTAGCAACGATTAATTTAACGCTTCTAACTGCATCATCATTTCCAGGGATAACATAATCAACATCATCTGGATCACAGTTTGTATCGACTAAACCAAAAATTGGGATATTTAATTTTCTAGCTTCAGCTACTGCATTGTGTTCAGTCTTAGGATCTACTACTACCATAGCTTGAGGAATTTCAGTCATATCTTTAATTCCTGTGAAAAACTTATCTAATTTTTCTTTTTCTTTCTTGATTAAGATAACTTCTTTCTTAGGTAATACTTCAAATGTTCCATTTTGTTCCATAGCTTCGATTTCAAATAATCTAGCAATACTTCTCTTGATAGTCTTGAAGTTAGTTAATGTTCCACCTAACCAACGTTGATCAACATAATATTGACCAGCACGTGTAGCTTCTTCTTTAATAACATCTTGAGTTAATTTTCTAGTACCAACGAAGATTACTTTTCCACCATTTTGAGCAATAGTGTATAAAGCTTTGTAAGCTTCTTCTACTAAATCTTCAGTCTTTTTTAAATCTATGATATAGATACCATTTCTTTCTTCATAGATATACTCTTTCATTTTAGGGTTCCAGCGGCGAGTATTATGTCCGAAATGAACTCCTGCTTCTAATAAAAGCTTTTTACTAATTACAGCCATTTTTAATTTCCTCCATTTTATTTTGTTTCTTTGTCACATATCCGGCTAAGATATATAACTCTTCCACCGCTATCTTAAATCTGCCTCCAATCCATAAACGCGACGGCAAATCTCCTCCGGTGTGGTTATTTTGACCTATACGATTATATCACGAAAAAGAGCTCAATGCAAGATTATAATTATTTATAACCCGCTATTGAGCTAAATTTAACCTAAATTATTATTTTAAATCAATAATTATTAATTGATTATTTCCTACATATTATTCTTTTGTAGTGCTGCCAAAGCCTCCAATTCGGGTATCTTTAGTACTATCATCATCCGCTTTAAGGTATTTATTAAAGATACCTTGAGCGATTCGATCCCCTCTTTTTAGCTCTACATCGGTATCATTTGTATTCTTTACCCAAATAATTATATGGCCATTATTGTCTGGATTATGGTAATAATCGCTATCCACAATCCCGGTTTGATTAACTAATTCTAAGCCTTTTCTAATCGATATACTGCTTCTAATATGAATAGCTAAATATTCATCTGATTGCATATAAGAACAAATATAAGTCTTAATTCCAACTTTAGTTTTAGCTTTTACGACTATATCTTCAGGGACATAGAAATCATAACCAGCGCTATTAATAGTAGCACGAGTAGGGATAATTCCTAATTCATTAAGCTTTTCAAAACCTCTAATTTTCATCTTCATTAACCTCTCTTTTAGCCCTTGGGAAGAATTCCATATATGCTTCTTTTAATTTCTCTTTTGATACATGAGTATAGATTTGCGTTGTAGATAAGTTGGCGTGGCCAAGCAGTTCTTGCACACTTCTTAGATCAGCCCCATTATCAAGCAAATGAGTAGCAAACGAGTGACGCAGCATATGGGGAGATATATGTAAATTGCTCGATGCTCTTTCGCATATATTATCAAGCACGACTCTTACTCCTCTTGGTGTAAGCGGTCCACCACGATGGTTTAAAAACAACGCATTGGTTTTAACCCCTTTTGCTTTAGCTAATAACTCGTTTCTAGCAAAATTAATATAATCTTTTAAAGCACTAATTGCTCCATCATATAAAGGTAAGTATCTTTCTTTATTACCTTTTCCCATAACAATTAAGTTCTTAGCGAAGTAATCGATATCGCCTAAATTTAAGCTACACAGTTCGGATACACGCATGCCCGTTCCATATAATAATTCTAAAAGTGCATAATCTCTTTTACCAATGGCACTAACTGTATCAATGCTATTAAACAATTCATCTAGTTCTTCAAAATATAAAAACTTTGGTAAAGTTTTATTTAGTTTAGGACTAGTCGCTTCCGCAAACACATTAGTCTTAACAACGCCTTCGCGATATAAGAATTTATAAAAAGAACGAAGGCTTGATAGTTTTCTTGCTACACTTCTAGGACTATATTCTTTTTCCATTAAATAAGTAATATAGTATCTAGCGTAATTTGGTCTAGCATCAATCAAGTTACCATATTCTTCTCTTTTTAAAAATCTTTCAAATTCTAAGACATCGTTAACATAATTATCAACTGTATATAAAGAATAGTTTCTTTCGACTCTTAAGTATTCCGCAAATCTCTTAATCATAATTTTACCTTCATTTCCTCAATTATGGCTAGAGATCTATTAGCATAAGCAAGCTTTCGCTCTTGCTTTTTCATCTTACCAGTTATCTCATCAAATATACCAAAGTTAACATTCATTGGCACGTAATTAGAATTCGGTGTAGCTACATAATTTTGTAAAGCACCTAGGGCAGTAGATCTAGTGAAATCTAACATTTCTTCGCCCTTCAAAAACTTTGCCATGTTGATTGCCGCTACCATTCCACTAGCAGCACTTTCTAAATATCCTTCAACACCTGTAATTTGTCCCGCAAAGAATAAATCGCTGCGCTTTAAAGTTTGATAATATTTATTCAAAACTTTTGGACCTTGAATATAAGTATTTCTATGCATGACTCCATATCTAACAATTTCAGCGTTTTCTAAACCTGGTATTAATCTAAATACTCTTTTTTGTTCTGGCCAAAGTAGATGTGTTTGAAAACCAACAATGTTATACATTGTCTTAGCGGCATCATCTTGGCGAAGCTGAACTACCGCATATGGCATCTCACCTGTTTTAGGATTACGCAAGCCAACTGGTTTCATTGGACCAAATAACAAAGTTTGTTTACCACGTCTAGCCATCTCTTCAATTGCCATACAGCCTTCAAATACTTTTAATTCAAAACCTTTAATATCAGCTACTTTGGCATTAACTAATTCTTCGTAGAAATGATTAAACTCTTCTTCATTCATTGGGCAGTTATAATATGATGCTTCACCTTTATCATATCTAGATTTAAGATATGCGATATCTTTATTAATTGATGCTTCTGCTACAATTGGTGCTACTGCATCATAAAAATATAAATCACCACTATCAAAAAATTCTTTAATTTTTGCACTTAAAGCATCACTAGTAAGTGGCCCTGTAGCTATAATGGTTGGGCCAGCTGGAAGATCAGTCACTTCGCCTTCAATTACTTCGACCAAATCGCTCTTTCTTATATTATATGTAACTTCATTTGAAAAGCCGACTCTATCAACTGCTAGTGCCCCACCGGCTTCTACTTCATTATTTAGAGCGCACTTCATAATAAGTGAATCGAGCCTATTCATTTCTTCTTTAAGCAAGCCTACCGCATTTTCAATTGATCTAGCTCTTAGCGAGTTAGAACATACCAGTTCCGCAAAGTTAGCTGTTTTATGAGCAGGGCTAGACTTGCCTGGTCGCATTTCATATAATCTTACTTTAATCCCTCTTTTAATTAATTGGTAAGTAGCCTCACACCCAGCAAGTCCTGCACCAATTACATTTACTACATAATCCATAATTATACCTTCTCAACTAAAACCATTTTATCACAAATTAACATTAATTCATATAATAAAATAAACGCCATATGAAATTTCATATGACGTTAAATTCTATTTTTCTTCTAATGATAAATAATATAGTAATGTACTAGTGGTATTCTTAGTAATCATATGATTGCCTGCATCAATGGTTTCAATTAGTAATATTCCACTATCAGGGACCGTATAAACTATTCCATCTACTTTAATCTTCTTACCAGATGTAACGTGCATTGTTAATTTATAAGATTTAGAAGTAGTGAATGTTAAGGAAGTGGAACTTTCCATCTTTAAACCTTGTGAATAAGTAACTCCATCGATTGTAGCAGATGTCTTTCCGTAATTTCCACTAGTTATAAACAATTCATTAGATGGCACGCCTTCAAATGTGCATTCTATTTTTTCTTTATTAATACTTAGGTTAGCTATTTCAATTTCAGCCTCTTCTAATTTCTTTATATTAGAAATAGTAACATCACTATATTTATCTAACAAATCATTTAAAGCGGCCCTAGCATCAATTACTAAATTAGCATTTTCAGTAGTAACCGGACTGATTATTGCTTCAATCTTTGCTTCTACTAATTCAATTCCTTTTTCTTTATAAGTTGCAAAACTGTTAACTAACTTAGTATTATCTACTTCATTTTGAAGATTGCCTAATTTGTTATAAGCAGCCAAAGCATCAATTAATAAGTTATAGCAATCATCATTATATTCTATAGCTTCCGGGATTAGGCTAACTTTATTATTATAATTTGCAATTAATCTAGCATTATATTCTTGTTCGCTATAGATCTCTAATACACATTTAGTAATTGTTGATTCTTTATCATTTTTATTATTGTTACCAGTAAATGATTGACCACTCACTAATACATATGTACCTGCTTCTAATATGATTTGTTTTTCTTCGCTAGATAACGCCAAAATAAACGTACCATCTAGTTTTAATAAATATGCTGGGGCATAGCCATTAGATGAAGTAGCAGATATAGTCAATAAATACCTGCTATCTATATTAAATACTTTTAAGACACCTTTACCTTTAGCGATATTTAAAGTTGTATCAGTTGTAATTTGGGTTGGTGTTATATTAGTAATATTAGGACCACTTTTAAGTAGGCAACTGCTTAATACTGTACGGTATCTAGACCCAGATCTTTCTAAGCACTCAATTCTAGCAACGCCTGCGCTAGTTATATAGCATTTACTAACTTTACTATCCTCATCATAATAGAATAGATTAGGATTTGTATCAAAGTTTACATAACTGATAGCTCCATCTACACAATCTGAATTAACTAAATCATCTCTATTACTAGCAACGTATGCATCATACGAATTATAACAACCGACTAGCACATTACCAAATGATTTGCATATACCAGTTGTTCCTTCTTCTTTGTATTCTACCGGTCGCGAGCAACCTAAATAATAATTGAATTCTGAATACATATAAGAGTTTGCTCTTAGGGAAGCAACCGTATCAGTAGTTCCATATATAAAATTATTATAGAAATGGATGTTTGCGCGTCTTGTTAAAGGCTGACGAGCTGAGCAGTTGTACCAAATGTTATGGTGATAAGTTAAGCAAAACTGTACACTAGTTTTACTAGAACCAACTAAGCTAGTTTTGTGACATCCTTCAAAATAATTATAACTGCAAGTAAAGTATCTACCACGTTTAAAGTCGCATGATCCATCGCCCTCACCTTTATCACTTTCAGCCGGATTTAGAATCGTTGGGCCAATAAAACAATTGTGGTGAATCCAGCATCTTTCAACTGATGCTGTTATAGTTAGGCTAGATTCGTTTTCCTGACCTTCCATACCGATGGCATCTTCTGGTGTGTTGATAAATGTTAAGTTACGAACTTCAAAGTTCTTAGCTAAATCCGCATGGGCTGATTCACAAATTAAATGGAATCCCCATCCATCAATGATAGCTTCTTCTCCTACACCTTCAAGCGTTACATTTTTAGCAGATTTCATTCTTGCCATATGACCATTGTCACCAACGCTTCCACCATAATCATAACCATTATATCCAGTTAAGCCATTTATTAAACTTGCGCTTTTTGCATCGAATGGTGCTACTTCATATAAACCAGAATCACTAACACAACCTACAAATCTAATAACTAGTGGGATATTATCTTGCGCAAGTTTCAACAAGATACCTTGGTTAGTATTCCCTTTACCATAATATGTTTTTCCATCACTAACTCTTTTACATTCAGTCTCATGGCCAGCATCACCTGATGCTTCGCCTACTGAATTTAATATATTACCAATTCCTGTTACAGTTATTCCTTTATAAGTTAGGCTAACACTATTTTTATTTTCATCAGTTACATATAATACAATGGCATTTGGTTTTAAAGAGCCATCATCATTATATGCACCAATGCCTTCACTATAATTAAAATGAGCATAGCCGCTTCTATCATATGCTTCTACTTCAATTAAATCTGTTTCAGCGCTTGATTCAATATATTCAGCGCCTTCAATAATAGGTATAACTCTAAATTTATAGCTACCTTTAGGTAAGCCAAATATATCTACTCTAATAAGATTATTTACTTCTTGTAAATAGTAATCATTACTAGTTAATAATTTATCACCTAAATAAAAATTATAACTAGTAGCATCTTCTAACTTGTTAAATAGGATTGTGGCAGTTTCTTCAAACCCAGCGCTTGATATTAAAGATATTTTAGAAGTTGTAATTATCTTTTTGTAAGTAGCAATTAGGTTAGTATCTTCGTTAAATATATAACTATCTAAATCCACTAATTGGTCTGTTCCTAATTTATACCAACCAACAAATTCATATTTTTCTATAGTTGGTGCATTTAGTATATATTCTAGTTTTGTACCTTCATCAATAACTTCAGTTTTAATTTCACATCTATCCACATCATGAAAAATTACATTTACTAATTTAATCCATTTAGCATGTAATGTGAAAGAACTATTAACAATACTATTAAAATCATATCCAGTTGTTAAATTAGCATCAATAAACCAACCAACAAATCGATAATCCTTTTTTGTTGGGTCGGTAGGTTTGACTACCTTACCGCCGTCATTAATAATTTGTTTACCTATTTCCTCTACATCAAATGTGACTTCATATGTAATAGGTTTTATTTCTTCCCATTTAGCATATAAAGATAAATCATTATTTACTACTTGGTCAAAATCATATTCTATAGTTAACTCTTTATCTATAAACCAACCAATAAAATTATATTCATCCCTGACTGGGTTAACCAGCTCTAGTTTTGTACCTTGTTTAATTATTTCAGTTTTCTTATTATTATCATAATAATTTAATGTAATTACAACCATATTCTCTGTTGGAACAATAGCAACTGGTAGGTCAGCTTCTCTTTTACAACCGCCAATCAAAAAGATACCTGTAATTATCAATATTATTATGAAATAATTATGTTTAAGCTTAGTCATACTTACCTCTTTTTATAAATCGATTATAACATTAGAAACATTATTTATCAAATTGTAGACTATTAAAAAAGAAGTAAATACAAAAGTATCTACTTCTTATACCCGATTATTCTTTCATAATCTTCGACGCTTACATCATATTGTGCTTGCGCATTTTTAAAGCATTCATTACTAGCTAATATTTCAATATTGATATTAGCTTCACTATCTTCAAAAAATACATATTTTAGATTATCACATCGATAGAATGCACACTCTTCGATTTCTTCTAATCCTTTAGGAATATAAATTGATTCTAAGCTTGTGCAATACCAAAATGCACAATCTCTAATTACCTTTATACCATCTGATAACCTAACGTGATAAATATTAATGTTATAAGCATAAGTATTATAGTCAATTGTATCAACCATTTTACCAAGGTAAGCATCAGGTACAATTACGTAAGCATCACTACCAGCGTATTCACTAATAGTAACCTTACCATTACTTTCTTCATATTTATATTCTTTACTACCACAGCCTACTAATACTAATAAGAAAAGACTAATTACTAAAAGTTTAATGATTTTATTCATGACGGCCTCCTAGTAATAAATCTAATTCTTTAAAGTTAGTAGATGCGCGATATTCTTTTAGTTCTAAATCATCATATATATAATCTAAATATTTCTTTTTCTTATAATATATGTATTTAAAACAATCGGTGGCATTTTCGTAGTCTTGATATATGGCATATAGACAGCCTAAGTTATACCAAGATGAATAATATAGTTTTTCTAAATCTTTATTATCAGCTAGTAATTTACCTACCATATCAATACTCTTTAAATAATATAATCTAGAATTATTAAAATCATTGTAATGATTTTTATAAAGTAAACCTAAATTATAATAAGTATATGGATATGGTTTATCAGTTTTTAATTCTTGTAAATAATGCTCTTTACCTTTTTCAAACTCTTTTAGCTTTACATAGCTTACACCTAGGTTAAAGTTAACCATGCTTGATTTACTATCTAAGTCATATGCTTTTAAGAAATACTTAATAGCTTCTTCATCTTTATCTTGCTTTTCGTAAATTGAACCAAGATTGACATAAGCCCAAAAGCTTTTTGGATCGACTTCAATTGTTTTCTTATAATATTTAATAGCTTCTTCTGTATTACCTTGTTCATCTAGTGCATATGCATAATCGAAAAAGATTTCTGGATATTCTTCCCCACTTGCTATGGCATCAAGGTAGTACTTATTAGCCATATCGATCTTACCTAATTCTTCATATGATCTAGCCATGATCCTTAAGATTTCGGTAACGCGCACTCTTTTATCAATTCTATTTTCAAAAATATCGATTACTCTACTATAATTTCTTACCTCAAAGCTAAGCGTTCCGTAAAGTAATAAATCGAGATCAGTCATTTGTTCAATCGGGATTTTATCAAATTCATCTACGGCCTCTTGAATTTTCTCTTCTTGAACAAGCTGTGCGATTCTTTTTATTGTATCCAAGTACTTATCGCCCATATGAAAATTGACACCGTATTATTGAAGATATGAACTCCAATAGAAAAAAAAATATTTTGGCCGCTATAAATATATGCCGCTACTAAGACAAACGCTAAAGCGAAATATTGAGGAAAATATATAAGTTGATCAATTGAACTAGATACATGAATTAAAGCAAAGATAGCTGCAGATAATAAGCCTGCCCCCCAAAGTGGTAATTTTAGTTTTTGGTGAAGCGTACCAATCATAAACTTACGATAAATTAACTCTTCTACGATTGGGGCAAGTATTACTACTAGTAAAATGGTTGGCCATTTTACAGGGGAAGATAATGCTCCATAAATCATTAACTGATTCATCGATGTACCCGTCTCACCAAGTTTTGCATATATGTACCCAACAATTACATCGACTACATAGATACCAACACCAAAAGCAAATATTAGACCAATATTTCTACCAAGCTTTAATTTGAAATTATTAAACTCCGTTACAAGTACTTTATTACAAATAACACATACTGCACATATAAAGAATATATATGCGATTACTTGTACAACAATTGAAGATAAACTTAAAACATTATTAATAGCATAGACACTATTAAATGGTATTCTATTCTTTAATACCCTTAGGGGTATTACAAATAGACTAATACCAAGTTCAATAAATAGTAATGAAGCTAAAAAGAGAATTAAATAACTAGTACCATCTTTGATTTTTTTAAATATTAAATGATTATCTCTAACTTCCCTATTTATTTGCATTTACCTAAACTCTCGATATCCTTTTGGATATGTTTAATGAATTCATCAACTGATAAAGTATTTTGTTTTTCTTCACCATATCTTCTTACATTAACACATCCACTTTCTTTTTCTTTATCACCGATAACAAGTTGATATGGAATCTTCTTAGTTTGAGCTTCTCTAATCTTATATCCTAACTTTTCATCTCTGCTATCAACTTCTGCCCTAATACCTAGTGCTTTTAGTTTATTATGAATATCGTTAACAAAATCAAGATGAGCTTCGTTATTTACTGGAATTAATTTAACTTGAACTGGTGCAAGCCAAGTAGGGAATGCGCCACCAAAGTGTTCAATTAAAATACCAATGAATCTTTCAAATGATCCAAGTAATGCTCTATGTAACATAATAGGTCTTACTTTTTCCCCATTTTCATCGATATAAGTTAAATCAAATCTTTCAGGTAAATTCATATCAAGTTGAATTGTTCCGCATTGCCAAATACGGTTCATTGAATCTCTTAACTTGAAATCAAGTTTTGGACCATAAAAGGCTCCATCGCCTGGGTTAATCTTAAATTCTTTACCACTTGCTTTACAAGCTTCAGCTAAAGCTTCTTCAGCTTTATTCCATACATCAATTGAACCGATGTATTTATTTTCCGGTCTAGTAGATAGCTCGATATGATAACTTAGGTTAAATACACTATAAATCTCATCATATAATCTAATTAAGTTTGCTACTTCTTCTTTAATTTGATCTTCTCTCATAAAGATATGTGCATCATCTTGAGTGAAACATCTAACTCTAAATAAACCGTTTAAGGCGCCACTTGCTTCGTGTCTATGAACTAGTCCTAGCTCACCAAGTTTAAGTGGTAAATCTTTATAAGAGTGAATATCTCTTTTATAAACTAACATACCACCAGGACAGTTCATTGGTTTAATTGCAAAATCAGTTTCATCAATAACTGTTGTATACATATTTTCACGGTAATTCATCCAGTGACCTGATGTTTCCCATAACTCTCTATTTAACATCATTGGTGTTTGAATGAATTTATAACCTTCACGAGTATGTACTTTATACCAATAATCTTGAAGTGAATTCTTTAAGATCATTCCATTAGGTAGCCAGAATGGAAAACCAGGACCATATTCACTTAACATAAATAAGCCAAGTTCACGGCCAAGTTTACGGTGATCTCTTTTAGCTCTTTCTTCTAAAATATTTAAATGATTCTTTAATTCTTCTTCAGAAAAGAATGCTACTCCATAAATACGAGTTAATTGTTCGTTCTTAGAATCGCCACGCCAGTAAGCTCCACTAATAGCAGTTAGTTTAAAGTGGCCAAGATATTTTGTAGATGGGATATGTGGACCTCTACATAGATCCATATAATCACCAGTCTTATAAACGCTAATTATTGCATCAGCTGGTAGTTCGTTAATGATTTCACATTTATATTTATCATTCTTAAATAGATTTAGTGCTTCATCTTTACTTACTTCGATTCTTTCATTCTTTAAATCCTTGTTAGCAATTTCGTGCATCTTCTTTTCGATAGCTGCAAAATCGGCTTCCGTAAGTTTTACATCAACTGCGATATCATAATAAAAACCTTCTTCAATGGCAGGACCTACCCCAAAACAAGCATCAGGATACATTGCTTTAATCGCAGCAGCAAGTAGGTGCGCACATGAGTGGTTTAATACGCTAAATGCATCTTCTTTAAATTTTAATTCTAATTTTGCATCTTGCATAATAGGTCTAGATGCATCGTATGCTTCTTCGTTAACTAAAGCAAAAATGGTCTTTTTGGCAAGGCTAGGTGAAATTGAAGCAGCAATTTCAATAGCGCTTGCCCCATCCTTAAATTCTTTAACACTTCCATCTAAAAAAGTAATCTTCATAATTTACCTCCTAAAATATAAAAAAGTCCTGAAGAACAGACTTCTTAAGGACTAGATAATTATCCAGCGGTACCACCTTAATTAAAAGCGTAATTTATAATTTCGCTTTTCACTCTTTTTAAAGCTTTCACGGGCTTACCCGGGCTAGTTTTTTTAGCCTGCTCCAAGGGAGTAACTCTTTTAGCTTAATAGTGGCTTTCACCGTCCCACCTCTCTAAAAATAAGTATTAAAAGAATCGTATCCTTTTCATCGCATTTGTATCCCCATTTTAACAAATCCCCACTTTTTTGTCAATTGCTATGCATAAACTTAATTTATATTTAGTAAGAGGCTAAATATATATTGCTTAAAGATAAGATTATAAGTACAATTTAAGTGGTATATAGATATGAAAAAATTAATCGCTTTAGCATCTTTAATAATATTTGAATTAATAATGTTTATATTAATTCTCTTTGTGCCTAACAATCATACATATATTTTATGTTATGTATCTGTAATTGCGGTATTTTTAGTAGCACTAATTTATGCATTTTTTAAAAAAGAATACTTGATCCCAACAGCCCTCTTATTTACTTTAATAGCTGATTTATTTTTAGTACTAATTGGGGCAGCCGAAGTGCGCGTATATGGGATGTTCTTTTTCATGATTGTCCAATTTATTTATGGATATTATTTACTAATAAATGATAAAGATCATTTAAAGATCTCAATTATTATTAGATTAGTTATGAATGTTATTTTAATTACAGCAGGCATTCTTGTTTTAAAAGATAGCACTGACTTTTTAAGTATGTTTTCAGTAATTTATTTAGCTAACATAATTTCTAATATAATTGCTTGTTTCTTAAATTTAAAAAAATATTATTTATTATTAATTGGCTTATTCTTATTCTTACTTTGTGATGTCTATACAGGGTTAGTTATAGCAGATGGAGCATACTTAACATATAAAGAAGGCGGCTTACTATACACGCTAGTTAATGCTAATTTTAACTTTACGTGGTTTTTTTATATCCCATCACAAACTATCATTGCTATCTATTATATTAATTTGAAAAAATAAGTCTTATTCAACCATTAATGGCAGTAGATATTTTTAAAATAACTCGTTATAATTATATTAGAGGATAAATTTATGTTACATAGAATTGATCGAGTTCCTTTGATCATTAGGCGTATATATATTTTAGCGTGCTTATCCGTAAGCGCGATAATGATATATTTTGTGCCTTTCAAGCAAGCTCCATTAATTGGGGTAGCCGGAATTATTTATGCTTACAATCAATTTGTAATCATTCTTCAGACCAAAGGAAAAGTCCCATCTACAATTAAATATATTTCCCTAGCTGTAGATATTACTTGTTTACTACTTTCAAGCATCTTTTGCTTCTTCTCGATATTAAACGGGTATGAGCCGACTTTATGCAAAGCATTCTTCGCTTCGTTTATCTTAATGTTAGCAGGCGCTATCTTTGCTACTATAGATGTTAAGAAAAGAACCGGGCTATATGATGAGTTATCATTGTATGCACCACCTATCTTAAGCGTATGTGCTTATTTAATCGGTGATACAATTGTAGCACTAATTATAACTGGTGGATTCGTCTTATCAACTTACTTCATTGCAACAAGAATTATCTTTGCGAAAGACGAAAAAGATGAAGAATTAACTCCACTAGTATCTGAATTTATCTTAGTTGCTACTTACCGCCAAGTTACTAAGTTTTGTAACGAATATGATGGCGACTTAACATATGATATGAAGCCAATGCCAGCCAATAACTTTGGTTTCATTCAAGTAATATTTAAAGATCATATCTCAGATGCTATAAAACGCAAAAAGATTAAAAATATCCAAACCGATTTTAATAAAAAATATCCGGGATTTACATTATCAATAATCCATAATTAAAAATATCAGTTCTTGCGAACTGATATTTTTTATTTACGATAATTGACATCATCTAACTCGATTTCTGTCATTAACATTTTAATTCTCTCTACAACTCTACTAGCATTAACTAAATTAGATGAATCTTTAGCTTCAGCTAAATGTTGTTCTAATTCGCTAATACTATAATTAGATGACATAAATGTTGGTTTATATGCAAACATACGATATTGTAAAATCGGTCCTAAGACTTCATCCCTAACAAAGCTTGAATTACCTTCACCACCGATATCATCAAACATTAAGACATCAGCTTGTTTGCATTTGTTAATAATGGCTTCATTATTACCAGTTGTAATATTCATCTTTATTGCTCTACAAAAATCTGGATAATATACAAACACTACATTGATTCTTTTCTTAGCTAATTCTTTAGCTTCTTTTAAAAGGATAAATGTTTTACCAGTTCCAAAAGTACCATGGAGATAAATACCTTGATTTTTAAGTGGGTTTTTATTGTAAGCTTTTAGAGCTTTATATACTTCACTTCTAGCACCAGCTACTTTTAAATCACCATCTACATATTCACCAGGAAAATATAATAGTTCTAAATACCTTGGACTTATTAAATCTTTATATTCACAAGGAACATCGACTACTTTTACCCCATTAGCATAAACTAAGCCTGGATGAGTATCAAAAGCTTCTAATCTGCACTCGCCTTTTCCTTTGCAAGCTTTGCAAACTTTTAAAGCTTCACTAACGTTATATAAATCAAATACCGCTTCTTCAATTTCCTCATCGCTTAATTTGTTATCGCTAACAAATTTAGCTACATATTCATCTTGAAGCGCATCATTTTTAAATTCTAATAGTGCTTTATTCATCATTCAAATAAATCCTTTACTAAATCAACCATTTGCTTAGTTTGTTCTTCGCTCATCGATCTATCTTTATCGAGATCTTTTTTATATTCTCCATACCAACTAGGTAAGACCGGTTTTTTAACTGTTTGTTTTTTATTAGCTACACTTGCAACTTCTTTATCTGCTGCATTCTTATCTTGATAATATTTAATAACATCATATGAAGTTTTAATTTTAGCTCTTGCCCAAGTGTTAGCAATCTTTTCAAAATAATTATAGCCTGGAAGTTCGCCATTCTTTTCTTTATTAACTTGTAGAATTAATAAGTTAATAACGCCAACTGGGAAGTTAGTATTATTTTGTAATTTCTCAAACATCGCAACTTCTGCTACACTTGGTTTAATGCCACTTAAACTTTGTAATACATCTGAAAAACTCATATTATCAACTAAGTTAATAATTTCTTGCCATTCTTCATCAACTACACTACCAACATATTTATCATCATTGTTAGCTTTTAAGCTCGGCTCTTTAACACTATATTTATTTTGGAATGCCATCTTAGCATTTCTAGAAATGCTAGCATATTCTAAATTCTTATCAATGGTAATGGTTTTATTTACCACTTCATGCATTTCATCCACATTAAGTTTATAAGTAAAAGCAATTCTTAAAATATGTTTTTTAAATTCATTATCTTCTAAAACATCATCAGGAATTGATCCTTCAAACATCGCTTTAAATAAAACATAATTAAAGCTCTTGTTATCGACCACTACATCATTTTTAAATAATGAATTAATAAATGCTTCATTTGATTTTGTATCCATACTAAATACATCTTCAAATTTCTTAGTTACATCACTATATCCTTCTAACTTAGCTTCATCTTCAGCTAGCTCTTCAATACCAACGCTTCCAATTTGGCTCTCTAAGCAAGCTTTTAGTAACTCATTATCTAAAAAATCTTTTTTAGATAGCGGTGGATATACTTCATGAATGTAACCAGCTTTTTTACTGTGATATGTTTTAACAAGCGCTAATGCTTCTAGTTTATCAAGCGATTGATTTAAACTAGCTAAACTAAAACCATTAAGTAAATCTAATATATTTTTATATGAATAATCTTTATTTACTTCTAATCCTAATAATACATTATAAAGTGAAAAGCTATCGATGCCCATAATTGGCAAATATAACTTGCTTAAGTTATTATAGTCTTCACTATTTAAATGATATTTATTTATAATTTTAAAATTATCATAAATTAGTTCTGCCATATAGGCCTCCTTTTCTTATATTATATTATTTATATAATCCTACACCTTTAAAGTTTAAGATCTTATCTAAATCTTCAAATATCTTTTTAATATATTTAGGTCCTCTACCAAAATCAAATGATCCGTGGTTAGTAGACATCTTAATATCAATTGAAGTAGTCGTATATTGATTAGTTAAAGTAGCGGTAGCGCTATACTTATAATTATCAAAAATGATTTCATGTCTTTCTTTATCTACATATTTAACCATACAACCATTTTCTTTAGCTACTTTAATTACCGCTTCCATCGCATCTTCGATACGATTACGGTAATACCTACTGCGTAGCTCTGGCATGTAATGATCTTCGCATGTTTCAAATTCACTATTAAAATAATCTCTAAATTTCATATTTGCTCCTTTATAAAATCTCACCTAAGATTTTATCTATTAATCGATATGTATTATTTATTTCCTTTGTATTATCAATGGCATACGTCGCCCTTTTATTGCGCTCGTAAGTTCCCATCTGGCTTTTAATAATATTTAGGGCATCGTCAATGCTTCGACCATCCCTTGCTACGATTCTTTCAATTTGTGTATCGATATCGCAGTAAATATTAATCGTTACATCAAACATATCTTCCATCTTCGCTTCAAATAGAAGCGGCACTTCAAAAAAGATAATATCTAAATCGGGATTAGCTTTAATAATCTCTTCAATCCTTATCTTAACATAAGGATGAATAATTTTATTAAGCTTATCTAGTTTTTCTAAATCATTAAAAACAATCTTACCTAAAAGGCTTCTATTAATTTCACCGTTATCGCTTAATATGCCTCTTCCAAACTCTTTTAAAACTTCTTGTTTGCCTTCATTCTTTAAAACATCATGAGCTAAAGAGTCAGATGAGTATATTACATAACCTTTCATCATCAAATATTGCAGGATTGATGATTTACCGGTAGCTATACCACCCGTAATAGCAACTTTCTTCATAGATACTCCTTTCAGGGTTTGCTTTTTAATTATATCCAATACTTATATATATTAGCAAGTAATTTTATTTTATCTTTTGACAATTTGTGCAAATGTAGGTGCCTCTACCACCTACTCTAATCTTTTGAACAGGGGCACCACACTTTGGACAAACCTTTTTAGTATGCACTAATAATTCATTTTGAAATAAGCCCGTATGATTATGACTTGATGCAAATGATTTAATCGTCGTCCCACCCATCTTAATAGCTTTATTTAATACGGTAACTGATGCTTCTTTAATATTTTTAATATCATCTAGACTTAGGTTACTAGTTTTAGATTCTGGATGAATCCCACTCATAAATAACACTTCATCTACATAAATGTTACCAAGTCCGCTCATTATACTTTGATCAAGCAATGTTTCTTTAATTGGTTTATTAATCTTTTTAAATTTAGATACTAAATAATCTACACTTGCTTCATCAGTATTAGCATCAGGCCCCACATTTGCAAGTGGCTTACATTTAAATATATCAACATCTTTTTTAAATAAGTCCATACGGCCAAATTTTCTCGTGTCATTATATCTTAAATTAAAATCATCAAAGATAAATATGATATGATCGTGTTTACCATAATCTAAATCCGTATAATCAAAGAATTTACCTTCCATACGAAGGTGGGCAATTAAATAATAATCGGTTAACTCAAATATTAAATATTTACCTCTTCTTTTAATATCAATAAATTCTTGACCAATTAGGCTATCTTTAAACTCTTCTACACTGACATTTTCAATTATCTTATCATATCTAACAACAATATCTTTAATCTTTTTATTTAAGATAACTTCTTTAAGCGAATTTCTAACGGTTTCAACTTCAGGTAGTTCTGGCATATTAATCTTTAAGCCAACTATGGCCTATTTCTCCTTCAGCTACTAATTTAACATTTAACTTAACTGCACTTTCCATTTGTTCTTTAACCATCGCTGCTAGGCTATCTTCTTCACCAGGATATACATCAAACACTAACTCATCATGAACTTGCGCAATTAGTAATGATTTAAAATCTTTCATGCATTTAGCTACATTTACCATAGCAACTTTTATGATATCCGCAGCTGATCCTTGAATTGGGGAATTCATAGCTGTGCGCTCACCAAAGGCTACTAATGCTTTATTAGAATTAGCAAGTTCTGGAATAAACCTTACACGGTTCATTATTGTTTTAGTATAACCATTAGCTTTAGCATCTTCGACTGTCTTATCTAAAAATACTTTCACATTTGAGAAGCGATAAAAATATTTATTAATATAAATATTAGCTTCAATTGGACTAATGCCAAGGGTCTCACTTAAGCCCCAAGCGCTCATACCATAAACAATACCAAAATTAATTGCTTTAGCGCTTCTTCGCATAGCTGGCGTAACATCAGCTTTATCTACTTCATAAATCTGAGCAGCAGTTGAGGAATGAAAATCTTCATTCGAATTAAATAAATCAATCATTACTTGGTCATTTGCCATATGCGCTAAGACTCTTAGCTCGATTTGTGAATAATCGGAACTAAAGATTTTACCGCCTTCAAATCTAGAAACAAAACAATCTCTAATAACTTTCCCTAAATCAGTACGAATTGGCATATTTTGAATATTAGGGTTAATGCTTGATAGTCTTCCGGTAAGTGTTAATGCTTGTTTATATAAAGGATGAATAAAGCCTTTATCATTAACTAAATCAAATAAACCATTAATATAAGTTGATGTAAGTTTTGTAATTGCGCGGTAGTCTAAAATCTTTTGGGCTATTGGATAAGTTACTGCTAGCTTTTCTAAGATTTCAGATCCTGTTGCATAACCGGTTTTATTTTTCTTACCGTGAGGTAAACCTAATTTTTCAAATAAAATAGTACCAAGTTGTTTAACTGAATTGATGTTAAACTCTTCACCAGCAATTTCATATATTTCACTAACTAATACTTTAGCTTTTTCTTCTAGCTCGATACCAATTTCGTGAAGCCTCTTAGTATCTACTTTTAGGCCATCTAGTTCCATCTTACCAAGAACGCTACTTAAATCTTGTTCAACTTTTAGCAATTCTTCTTGGTTAAACTCTTTAATCTTTTCGTTTACAGCCTCCTTAAACTCTTCCATTAGTAAACATTTATTTAAAGCATGGCTAATGTAGATATCTTCTTCAGGCACTTTAGCTTTTGATTTATAACCATATACTACTTCATCATATTCAATATCATTATCTAGAAAATGATCAGCGACTTTTTTAAAATCATCATTAGCATAACTTGGGTTAGCTAAATAACTTGCTAGTAATAAATCATATGCAAGGCCTGCTACATTAATACCAGCTCTATTTAAGCACACATATAATTTCTTAAAATCAAATGTAATCTTAGCTACATCTTTATCTTCTAGCATTTTAACTAAAGATTCATTTTGAGTCTTTAAATCCCAAAAATAGTTTTGACCATTAGCAATAATAGCTAAACCTAAAATAGTAGCATCATAATAAATATCACCAAATACTTCTAAATCAAGGTAGCATTTATCAATGTTATTAAAATCAGTAGCACTATCTACTTTAACATAGTCGATTGTTTTAACGGCTGCAGATACTTCATCTTTAGTATCAAGTTTTATTTTTTTAATGAAAGAATTAAATTCTACTTCTTCATAAAAACTAATTAAATTAGATACATTATAATCTTTTTTCTCTAAATCGCTTAGACCAAATTCTAAATCGATATCACGAACTAGCGTCGCTAGCTTTTTACAAGTAAGACCAACCTCAGCTCCTTCTTTAATTAGTTCGACTTGTTTACCTTTTAACTCGTCTACATGATCAATAATATTTTCTAGCGTACCGTATTTTTCTAGTAGCGCACAAGCACTCTTTGGTCCAATTCCTTTAATACCGCTTAGGTTATCTGATGAATCACCAATTAAACCTTTATAGTCAGTTAGCTGTAAAGGATTAATACCCATCTTTTCTTTGAAGTTTTCTTCATTGAACTCTTCTAACTCGCCAACACCTTTTCTAGTGATATATACTTTTACGTTACCACCAACTAGTTGGAGTAAGTCTTTATCACCAGTGATGATTTTTACTTCGTATGAATCGCGCGCTAGCGTTGCGACACTTGCAATTAAGTCATCAGCTTCATAGTCAAGTGTTTCGAATCTTTTAATATTTAATAAATCTAAATATTTTTTAATATATGGGATTTGAATTTTAAATTCCTCGGGCATCGGTTTACGGCCGCCTTTGTAGTCGGCATATTGTTGATGACGGAAAGTGGCTTTCCCCGCATCAAATGCTACAAAGATTGCATCATATTTTTCTTCTAACACTTTACTTAGCATATTGCAAAAGCCAAACAAAGCATTCGTGTATAAACCTTGTTTGTTTTGCATCAAGTTGCCAGTATAAGCTGTAGCATAAAATGATCTAAACATTAAACTATTGCCATCGATTAGAATTATCTTTTTCATATTACAATTTCCACCTTAAATAGATTTTACCACGAAATGAGCTTTTTAGATATATTAATTTTATATAGATATGTTATAATGCTTACGTGAGGTAAAAATTATGACTAGCGTATATTTAAAAAACTGTTCTACTTATGATTTTGATAAACTAAAAGAGGCGGTTCGTGATGCCCTTGATGCTACTTCTTTTAAAAATATAACGGATGCAGATAAAGTCTTTATCAAAGTAAACTGTCTAGGGGCCTATTCAGAAGACTTAGCAATTACTACTAACCCACTATTTTTAAAAGCGGTTATTGAACTAGTTAAAGAAAAGACATCCCATATTAAAGTAGGCGATAACCCTGCTAATAAAGATTTAGTTTTAGCTTTAAAGAAAAATGGGATGTATAAAGTAATTGAGGAAGAAAATGTGGATGTATTAGATGGGAAAGTGCAAGCGACGATTGCTAATCCTAACTTTCACACTTATAAAGAGTTTGAAGTGAGCAAAGAAATAATTGAAGCTGATTATTTAATTAACTTACCAAAACTAAAAACGCACACGCTAACTTATTTTTCATGTGCCCAAAAGAATTTATTCGGCTTAATCTATGGCCTTAAAAAATCAAGTTGGCACGTTAAAGCGCCAACGCCACTTGATTTCGCATATGTGATTTGTGATTTATATGGAGCAATTAAGGCTAACTACCAAGAAGATCACATTATTAACTTATGCGATGGCATAATTGCCTTAGAGGGTGAAGGCCCATCTACATCTGGTTCTCCAAAAGAAGCTGGTATTATCCTAGCATCAAATGATGCAGTAAGCCTAGATCAAGTAGCAATTAAGTTAGCTAAGATTAATAAAGATAAATATATAATAGGAAAGATAGCAGATGATCTAAGTTTAGGGGAAGCCAACTTAGATAATATTGAAATACTAGGTGATACAATAGATTGCTTTAGCGATATTAGTTTAAGAGAACCTGACCAAGGAATATCAAGCAAAGCGATGAAGTTTTTAAGACATAAAGTAATTCGTAATGTTTGTTTAGAACATCCACGCGTTAATAAAGAAATATGTGTTAGATGCGGAGAATGCGCTAAGATGTGCTCATCGCATGCACTAACTATTAAGCCTGGTGAATATCCAACCCTTACATCAAGTAAATGTATTAGATGTTGGTGTTGCCAAGAAGTATGTCCACAGCATGCTATTGAAAAAACTAAACGACCAATCATTGGTAAAATCATATTCAAATAAATTAAAAGCTTTAGACTCTTCTGTCTAAAGCTTTTTAATTAACGAACTTTAATTAATATATCACGATACTGAACATCGTTATTCTCATTTATAATTATTGTACATTCAAAATCTAAATATAAATATTCATGTTCTGAATGATAACTACCATTTTCATAATATGTTCCATCGGCAAGTTCAATTGATGTATTCTCGTATGGCACTATTATTTGATAATCTGTCAGATGTTTATTATTAATATTGTCATAATAGCTAAGAGCTAGCCAAACACCATCACCAAATGAATAGTATTTTTCTGTCATTGCAGTACCAGTTGCTTTATATTCATTATTAGAAATATACTCAACTTCACATCTTGCGAAAGCACCAACAAAAATGTCTCCTAAGTATCCACCACAACTAATCGCGAAACTATGAATTCTTGCTTTTTTAAATACTTCTACAATATCATCATATGATTTATTTAAATCATATTCAAATATTGTCTCGCCATCGATTTCAATTCCTTTAGTGCATTCATCATATGGTATGTTATTAAGCGGATTTCTATAGAAATAAATACTAGAGTGAATAACAACTTTGGTAATATGACTGTTTTTAATGTATATACAATAATCACCCTCAACAATACAATCAAGTTCTCTATTATTCAGTACATATGTTGTTTCAATAGATTCTTTAAACCTAAAATACACTTCACTTTTTTCGGCTCTCAATAGTTTAATATCATCTTTCCATGTACCATCTTCTTTGTGCATTGCTTCAGGTAACTGATCATATTCAGCATCTTCAAAACTGCTAGAAACTGTTGTTTTATAAGTTGATACATATTTGTCGTTTTCAAATTTCGATACAATAAGATTATTATTACCTACATAATAATAGTAACAATAATCATCAATTTTGCTTGGAGGTGTATCCTTATCATCAGGATTTTTTCTATATTCACCATGAAAATCTACCGAATAATAATTATTATCATATTCAATATATTCTTCATCAAACGTTCCACTATATGATTCATCAAAATAACATTTTAAATCGTAATGCGTTTTGATTGCATTAATATCATTCATGTTATCGATGATATCATTAAGGATCTTCTCAGTTTTCTTTTTACTATATACGTAGAATTCTAATTTTCCATTTTCTCCAACAAGGCTACATCCACATAGCATAAAACATGAAGTTATAACAAATAATAATATTAATATATTAATTATTCTAGCCTTTCTCATACTACGCCTCCTAATGATTAAATTATATATATGACAAGTCAAATTATTATTTTTCTAATTCACCTAATAAATGCCAAGTGAATGCTTTTTTAATCTTTACGTTAACAAGCGTTCCGATTAAACTAGCATCGCCTTCAAAATTAACTAATTTATTATGTTTTGTATATCCTGTAAGTAAATGGTCTTTTTTACCACTATATCCTTCTACTAATACTTCTTGAGTGGTGCCTTCAAAGCGTTTATTACCTTTGGCAAATCCTTCATTAATTGAATCATTCAATGTAAGTAATCTTCTTTTAGCAGTATCTGGATCTATTTGATTAGGGTATGAAGCAGCAGGGGTTCCAGTTCTTGGAGAATATATAAATGTATATGCTCCTTCAAAGTCTGCTTTTCTTACTAAATCTAGTGTTTCATTAAAATCATCTTCTGATTCATTTGGAAATGCCACAATAATATCAGTAGTTAAGCTAATACCAGGTACATATTCTTTTAACTTATTAACTTTATCTAAATATACTTCTTTAGTATATTTACGGTTCATCTTCTTTAATATTTCATTACTACCTGATTGAACTGGTAAATGTAAGTGCGGCATAATGTTTTCATATTTACCCATTACCATCATTGTATCAATATCTAAGTCTCTTGGGTGCGATGTAGTATATCTAATCCTCTTAATATTAGTTTTAGCTAAATCTTCCAAAAGATTAGCAAAACTATATGTAATATCGGTAAAGTCTTTTCCATATGCATTAACATTTTGGCCAAGTAGCGTTACTTCGATATAACCATCTTCTACTAACTTCTTAACTTCTTCAATTATTTCATTAGGTCTACGGCTTCTTTCTTTACCTCTAGCATATGGAACTATGCAATAAGTACAGAATTCGTCACATCCATACATTATTTGCACCCATGCTTTTTTCGCATGTGCGCGTTTTTGCGGAACATGTTCTACAATATCACCTTCATAACTCCATACATCTACTACTCTACTTTGATTTGAGTATGCTTCATATAAATAACTAGGAATCATATGAATATTATGAGTACCAAAGACGATATCAATTTGATCATATTTTTCTTTGATTTTATTGACAACAACTTCTTCTTGCGCCATGCATCCACAAATGCATACTAGCATTGCGGGGTTGGCTTTCTTTAAGCCTTTTAGTCTACCAAGTTCCCCAAAGACTCTTTTTTCCGCATTATCACGAATTGCACAAGTATTGAAAAATAATACATCAGCTTCGCTTTCGCTATCTACTTCCTTATAGCCTAGCGCTTCCATAATACCTGCAATCTTTTCTGAATCGCTTAAGTTACCTTGGCAGCCATATGTTTTAATCATATATGTTTTGCCATTGCCAAGAGCTTTATATTTATCTTCTATTTCAAAATAAATATTTTTAGTTTCTTTTTCTAATCTCTTTCTTGCATCTTTAATTGAAGGTGCAAAATAAGATGAATAATCTTTTTTAGCCATTTTTTATCCTCTATAATGATATGTTAATATTTTTTATACATTAATTATAATATAGAATTGTTATTTCATAAAGCATTAATTTACAAACAGGGCACTTGTTTGGTAAAATTAATTGGGTGATAATGATGGATAATGTAAATGCTGCTTTTAGAGATTTAAATAAATTTATTGATGAGTGCAAGAAGCCACTTATTATTTCAATTGAAGGAAAATGCGCTAGTGGTAAAACCACCCTTGCTAATATGTTTGATGGAAAGTATGCTATTATTCATATCGATGATTTCTTTTTGCCACCGCATTTAAAGACAGTTGAAAGGTTAGCTGAAGTAGGTGGTAACATCAATTATGAGAAAGTTTATGAAATGTTATCAAATATTAAAGAAAAGCACATAATTGAATATGAAAAATATGATTGCCACACTGATACATATTCTCATGTATCAATTCCTTATAATGAAGTAATTATTTTAGAGGGAGTTTACAGCTTTCATCCTTACTTCAATAAATTTATTGATAAATTAGTATTTATTGAAATAGGTGCAAAAGAACAACGTGAAAGAATTAATAAGCGAAGTAATGCACATATGTTTTATGAGAAATGGATTCCTCTTGAGAATAAATATTATGAGGAATCAGAAGTTATGTATAAAATTAATTATCGAATTAAAAAGATTAACTAGAAATCTAGTTAATCTTTTAATTTATTGATTAATTATTTTATTGATTAAATCATCTAGTCTACCAGAATAGACCATATACATGCTATATGCAAAGTTTGCAGTAGCAACAATTAGCGCTAAGATTGCTATCCCTCTACCACCATAACCATTATTTGCTCTTTTTAAGCCAATACCACCAAAAATCCAACCAAGTAGCGGACTTACAAAAGCAGTAATTAAGCCAGCTATTGCCATTCCATTAGTCTTTTTTTCTTCCCTAAAGTCATTGTTAGTTATAACATCTACTCCACAATATGGGCAAACATTAACATCATCAGGAATATATTTTCCGCATTTTCTACAGTACATCTTTATTTATCCTTTACGACGTTTTCGCGTTTTAATACTTTTGGTTTCTTTTCTGGCTTACGTGTTAAATATTCAATAACTGCATCATATACTTCACCACTTACTTTATGGCAGCTAAAGCCATCATATTTTGCACCATCGCTTGATAAGATAACATTAGCTTTAAGTGGTTTTAATAAATCTAATCTAGCATCTAAATCGAGGTTATCTACAACTTTGTAAACTTCTTTAATAACCATTTGTCTAATTGTTTGATAAATTATAAAAGTATCGGCATCTTCTAGGCTAGATAATATTCCATCATTTACTGGTACACAAATATTATTAATCGCAAGTGGCAATGTTTCTAATTTTTCTAATAAGTTACCTAGATTATTAACGATATAATTAATATCTAAATCCTCAATTGCTCCTTTATCACAAAGACGAGCAACATCAGGATTAATTGGTAGTTTAGATACTGTATCAACATCATAAAGTCCTGCTACTTCATCTACATGGCTATCACCAAAGGCATAAATCTTTTCTTTGCAACTTGGGCACTCTACATAACTCATGTTTTCTACGATTCCTAAAACCGGGATATTCATCATCTTTGCCATATTAACAGCTTTTTGCACGATCATTGAAACTAATTCTTGAGGAGAAGTTACGATGATGATGCCATCGACACCAATTGATTGAAATACCGTCAATGGTACATCACCAGTTCCTGGAGGCATATCAACTAGTAAGTAATCAACATCTTTCCAAATAACATCAGTCCAAAACTGTCTAACTAGCCCTGCTATAATTGGTCCACGCCAAACAACTGGATCTGTTTCATTAGGTAATAATAAATTAGAACTCATGATTTTAATTCCGCTTTTAGCTTCACTTGGTAAAAGTCCATATTCATTTCCTAAAACCTCGCCACTTACATTAAAAATTTTAGGAATTGAAGGTCCAGTGATATCAGCATCTAAAATTCCAATTTCAAAACCATCACGGCGTAGCCCTGTGGCTAGTAAACTAGTAACTAGGGATTTACCAACTCCACCTTTACCACTTACAACCCCAATTACTTTTTTAATACTTGAGTATTTATTAGGGGTTTCTCTTAAATCTTTAATATCGCATTTTTCTTTGCAATTAGCGCAATCATTATTACAAGCCATTGTTTTCTCCTTTTACAATATATTTTTCAATATATTCATCTTTTGTCATTCCATAAATATAAACATCATGAAGCGTTCCATCATACAAATAATATCCATCTTTCTTCATCCCTTCACATCTAAAACTTAGACGATTTAAGACATTAATGCTAGCGGTATTAGTAGTATATGTAGATGCTTCAATTCTTCTTAATTCTAAATCCATAAAGCCGTAATGAAGCATCGCAATGCTTGCTTCAGTTGCATAACCATTATGGCGATAGATAGGATTTAAGGTATAACCAAGTTCCGCCTTAAATCTTTTAATATAACTATGCAGTTCCACAGTTCCAATCATTTTCCTTGTTTCTTTTAAGATAATCGCAAAGACACCAAGTTGACCATATTTCTTTTTGTCATGATACATTTGAATGACACTTTTGGTGTGGGCTAGGTTTGGATGAGGCTCCCATCCAGCCATTGGTCCAATTTCAGGTAGATGCGCATATTCAAACATATCTTTGGCATCGCTTAATTTTAACTCTCTTAAAACAAGTCTTTTAGTTTCTAAAATCGGTCCAAACATATTACTTAATGATATGAATCCTTTCGATCTTAGTTACTTTTTTGGTTGCTTCATCAATGTTAACTAGCAAAGCCCCAAACTGTGCTGGTCCATCATCTTCTGGATCAAAGAATGAATTAGATTCATTTTTTAAATATCGATTTAGAATAATATCTTTTTTAACACCGATGACGCCGTTTAGTGCTCCTGTCATACCTAAATCAGTAATATAAGCTGTGCCTTTTTCTAAAATGCGTTCATCAGCAGTTTGTACGTGTGTATGTGTACCAACAATGATTTGGATTTTACCATCAAAAGCATAGGCAAAAGCAATCTTTTCGCTAGTAGCTTCGCCGTGGAAATCACAAATATAAATATCGCTATCAGTATTATCTAAAATCTCTTGGGCCTTGACAAACGGACTAATCGTAATTCCATTCATAAACACTTGACCGATGACTTGCATAACTGTAATTTTTAAACCGTTATAGTTAATAGTGACATAACCTTTACCTTTGGCGTTATCCGCAAAGTTAGCAGGTCTTACAATATTATTCACTTCATCAATAAAATTAAAGATTTGCCCATTTTGGTAAGTGTGATTACCCATCGTAATCACATTTACACCTTGTTCTAAATACCATTTATAATGGCCTTCATTTAATCCTTTACCGTGTGAAGTATTTTCCCCGTTAACGATTAAAAAGTTAATCTTTGTTTTTTCCTTGATTTCTTTAACGCATTCTTCAAACATCTTGCGACCAAGTTTTGAATAAACGTCACCGACAATTAATATATTCATAATTATTTCTCCTAATAGAGATTATATATTAGTAGGCGCTGATAGTCAATAAAAGCACCCTTAAAGGGTGCTTTAAATTATTCGTTATTATTTTCAATATTTTCGCTATCTGCTAATTCTTCTAGTGTTACTTCTTGTTCACTGTCTTCATATTTAATATCTTCATCATCCATCTCTTCTACCACTTTTGCTTTAAATACATGGTGCATTTGATGATTATATAAAATCATTAGCACAATAAAGAAAGCAATTGGTATTTGAAGTAGGCCAATATATAACCAGTCAATATCTCCATAGATGGCGCCAATCCCAATTGTACTAAACTCTGATACTACTGTAGAGCCTAAAGTTACTAATAATAAAATGAAGAAAATTTCAAATACAACGGCACGGTGAATTAAATATCCATCAAATTCACATTCTTTATTAACTCTAAAGATATCGCTTTTTCTAAATATAATAGCAAATATAACACCAATTATGGTTAAAACACCAACACCAATTAGCCAGCCTATTTCAATATCAATATTAAATAAGATAAAGATCTCCGGTAAGCTTGCAACCATATTAATCATAAAGTGTAAACCCATTGTATATTTGATATTTCTTGTTTTAATATAAACAATCGCAAATAATAATCCTAAGAAGAATGCTAAGAAGAATTGACCTAAATTACCATGCATTAAGCCAAATAGCATTGCACTAGTAATAATCGCTATTCCTTCACCGTGTGGAGCAATCTTATCGATTAGTAATTTTCTAAAGATAAATTCTTCAATAATTGGTGCCCCAATCATTGCTTGGGCTAAATAAATAATCGTATAATCACCAAATATTAATTCGAGTTGATTAATACCTTCACCAGTGCTAAAGAAATCAGGTAAATTACCAATTACAACACCAATTCCCCAAAAACCAAAAGCAACAATAATTACTAATAATAATTCTTTGATGCTTAGTTTTCGAATATTCTTTTCTGGTTTATTCTCATTATTCTTTCCATATACTATTTTTCTACCAATTATAATAGCAGCTACACTACTAATGATGTAACCGAGTGTATACATAATTGGTACAATTACATAATACTTTTCATGCGTAAGTGAAAAGATTAAGCCAATAGCATCACTGAAATCTTCAATTACAAAACTACCACCACTTTGCATATAAATGATAACAACAATAACCAAACCAACCATTAAGAATATAGAGCCAATTACATTTAAAGCACCAAACCAAATTAAGCAAGCAAGAGCACCTTTAGAGTAGCTACTCTTCATTTTCTTATATTTAGGATCATTCTTTCGATCTGGTTTAATTTGCTCTATTTCTTTATTATCAGGATTATAAGCTAATTCTTTTCCACAGTATGCACAAAATTTAGAATCTTCAGCTATTTCTTTTCCGCAGAATCTACAATACATTTTTATCACCTCTTATAAAGATTATAATCTATTTACCTAAAATAAACAATAAAGATAACTAGCGAACTAGTTATCTTTATAATTTTATTTAGCTACTTCTTGAGCTCTAGTCTCACGAATAACTATTACTTTAATTGTTCCTGGATAATTTACATTACCTTCGATTTCTAATCTGATATCTCTAGCTAGTTTATAAGCTTGAGTATCATTTACTTCTTCAGGTTTAACTAAAATTCTAACTTCACGTCCAGCTTGTAATGCATAAGCTTTATCAACACCTTTATGGTTATTGCAAATTTCTTCAAGTTGAGCAAGTCTCTTGATATAGTTTTCAAGTGATTCACTTCTAGCTCCAGGTCTGGCAGCAGATAAAGTATCTGCAGCTGCAACTAAATGAGCAATAATTGTTTTAGCCTCAACATCTCCATGGTGAGATGCTATAGCATCAATAACTTCTGGTTTTTCGTGATAACGATTAGCAAGTTCAACACCAATCTCTACGTGACTTCCTTCAACTTCATGATCAATTGCTTTACCAATATCGTGAAGTAAGCCGGCACGTCTTGCTAAAATCTCATCTTCACCGATTTCAGCAGCAAGCTTACCTGTAAGGTATGCTACTTCCATCGAATGAGTTAAAGCATTTTGGCCATAAGATGTACGGTATTTAAGTCTACCGATAATCTTAATTAGTTCTGGGTGAATTTTACTTAATCCTAAATCGAATACAGCTTTTTCACCGGTTTCTTTTAATTCATTATCAAGTTCATTTTGGAATTTTGATACTAAATCTTCAATACGTGTTGGTTGGATTCTTCCATCCGCAATTAAAGCTTCCAACGTACGTCTTGCGATTTCTCTTCTAATTGGGTCAAAACAAGATAATACAACAGCTTCAGGTGTATCATCAATGATGATATCTACTCCCGTTGCTGCTTCGATTGCTCTAATGTTTCTTCCTTCACGACCGATAATACGGCCTTTCATTTCATCATTAGGTAGTGACACTACCGAAATAGTTTTCGCATTTACTACATCACTTGCGTATTGTTGAATTGTGTTGGCAAGTAGACTTTGAGCTTTATGTGCTGCTTCGTTCTTTGCTTTTTCTTCTTCATCACGAATGTAAGCAGCGATTTCCAACGACATTTCTTCTTCAATACGGCTAAGAATGATATTGCGAGCATCTTCGCGTGATAACTCAGCGATTTCATTAAGTTTAGTCTCTTGTTCTTGAACTAACTCTTCAACCTTATGATATTGTTTTTCAATTTCAGCCTTACGGTCATCAATTTTCTTTTCTTTTTGAATTAAAGAATCTTCACGTCTATCTAAATTAGTACTACGATTATCTAATCTTTCTTCACGTTGTGCTATTTTTCTTTCTTGTTCTTTAACTTGATTCTTTCGATCTTTGATTTCTTTATCAGCTTCTTGCTTTAGATTGTTGATTTCATTTTTTGCTTCAAGAATTGATTGTTTCTTTTCTTCTTCAGCTGTATTTCTAGCCTCTTCAAGAATTTCTTCGGCTCTTTGATGAGCTTTATCTTTTTTAAGCTTTAAATAAACTAGTGTACCAACTACACCTAATACAAGACATAATGCGAAGAGTACAATAACAAGGCCTAAGTTCATATCTACTAAAAATAGTAAATTAGGCATTCTTGCACCTCCATATCCATATAAAATTCACGTCACTATTGCGACGACAAAAGCCTACGTATAGATTATACATTACATACTTGTTTTTAGCAAATACAAAATATAAGAAAAAGATGCTTGAAATCAAGCATCTTTATATCTAAAGCCTAACATAGTTTAATCATATCCTCCATTATTTGATTTTTGAAGTATTCATTCATTTCTGATGTATCAAATACGATATCCACTTTCTTTTTTAATACTTCTTCTAATTCATCAATTAATCTACCTTGATCAATTAATGAGCGTACTTTTCCTTTAGAACAATATATATCTACATCGCTATCTTTTGTTGCCTCACCTCTAGCGTAAGAACCAAAAAGATATATTTCATTTATTTCATATTTTCTAAATACTGGTTTCATCAAATCTTTTAATTGCTTCAATGTATAGACATTAAAACTATCTTTGATAAGCGATAGTATATATTGGTTTTTATTATCTTGTTTATCTAAAAAAGAAATAATTAAAGTACTCCCTATGTCAAGGACAAAATAAAAAAAAGAGACAAAGGGGTTGAAGGGGGAATGTGTCCCCCTGGAAAGAATTAATTATAAAAGCGCTGGAAAATTTATTCCAGCGTTTTTTCATTTATAATCATTCGGATATTCTCCTGTTAGACAATACTTATAATATTCAGATGGACTAAGTTTAGCTAAGCCCCACTGATATCTATCGTTATTATAATAATCTATATAATCATCTATTAGTTTTTTAAGCATCTCATAGTTTTTACTTTTTTTAACTTTCAATTCAATTTCATCTTTCATATGGCCAAAAAACGATTCTTGAGGAGCATTATCCCAGCAATTTCCTCTTCTAGACATTGAGCGTCTTATGTTTGATTTTTTTAATATGTCAATAAACTTATACGAAGTATAATGGCAGCCCTGATCAGAATGAATTAATACATTTGTATTTAATTCATTTTTGTGCTTTTTTAATAATAGCTTTACAGTTTTGATAACAAAATCAATTTGAAGATTGTCGCTCAAAGCATGAGCTAATATTTCTTTTGTGTATGCATCTTTAATTACAGATAAATATGCTTTGGTTCTGTTCTCACCATAAAAGAAATATGTAATGTCTGTTAATAAGACATATCTTGGGCCATGAAGTAAAAATTCTCTATTCAAAATGTTTTCAGCGAAGCTATTAGTTTCCATGCTTTTAAGCATTCGTTTATAAGGATTAGGCTTTCTTATTGGACAATTAAGCCCAAATTTTCTCATTAGTCGTCTTATTTTCTTTTTATTGAAAGTTATGCCCATTCGCTTTAATCGCATATAAATGCCATTAACGCCTTTATCATATCCTCTGAATTTATAAGCATCGAGAATTTTATTAAAATCTTCTTGATCTTTTAATTCTTGCTTCTCAATTGTTTTATTATTTAGCCACGAATAATATCCACTTCTAGAAACACCAGCATAAAAGCATAACCAAGTTAAAGATAGTTTATTGTTAGGGCTATCTATTAAATCTTTAATTAATTGGTATTTTTTCCTCGCTGTACTTTTCGTAAAGCATCCTTCTCGATCAAACGAATTTTTTTTAAATATGCATTTTCTTGCTCTAGAATTGCTATTTTGTTATTTAATCTATCTATCTTTTCCACATCACTAAGTTCTCTTTCAAACGGTCTTCCAGAATTATTCTTTCTAGTATCCTTCAATCCTGCTTCACGTTCGGCTTGTTTTTTCCATCTTTTTGCACAATTTTTAATTCGATACTTACCTAATACATCATATTCGAACCCATATTTTTCAAAAATAACTCGTGCAGGAATACCATTATTGTATTCTAGAAGAAATAGTTCTTTGAATTCATCTGAATAAGTAATAGCCTTATTAGAAACCTTAACGACATATTTATTTTTTGAAAGCAATTCTATTTGTTTTTTAGTAAAGCAATTAACACTCATAATATTACCTCTTTTTAACATTATAAAAAAAATAGCCCTGTAAATCAAACAACTTACAAGACTATGTCTCTTTTTTTATGTGTCCGATTTACAGGGTATATTTTAA